>JABCZC010000129.1 GCA_013289875.1 Acidobacteriota bacterium
CCGGCGGCAGAGCCGGTGCGCGGCTGCGTCTTCATTTGCGCGACCGTGTATTTAACCAGACCGAACACCGCATCGAGATTGATCGAAAGCGTCGAGCGCCATTGTTCGTTGGTCATCTTATCGATGGCTACGTCCTGCGCGGGCCATACGCCATGATTAGCGACGAGGATATCGATCCGTCCGAAATGCTTCACCGCCGCCGCGACCAGGGCACGAGTGGAGTCTGGGCTGTCCAGGTCGCTGGCCACCGCATAGCAGTTCTTTTCCCCGCATTCTCTTGCGAGAGCTTCAGCTTGGGATCGCGCTTTCTGATAGCTGAAGACGACCTTCGCTCCCGCGCTGGTAAACAGACGTACCGTGGCCGCACCAATGCCGCGCGAGCCACCCGTGATCAAAGCAACTTTGCCGGAAAGAGAAAGGGGAACGGACATGGTTTCTAGTTTCTAGTTTCTGGTCGAGAGTTGCAAGTGATCGGGTCAATTAGCTCTTGGCCGCGAGGCGCGCTGGATCAGGGGTATCGCGAACGCGTCCGGCCTCCACATCGGCTAGTATCGCGCGGAGCCAGCGTAGATCGAGGCGGCACTGCTCCGCCATATGCTGCATCAAGTGGCGGCTACCGCTGGGCAACCTTGTTACCCATTGCCGCTGCAACTTCCGGATCTCCGCCAACCGCGCATTCTGCCTGTCGATTTGGGTGCGCAAAGCGTCGGCAACCAGCTTGAGGTCGGCAAGGTGCAAGAAGAGCATGGGGCCATAAAGAGTCTGCCGAAGGTCGCCTTCGGTGGCAAATTGCGCATGCAGTAATTCGTGAAAGCGGTCGCGTCCGCGAGGAGTGATGCGGTAGACCGTACGCATCCCGCCCCGAGCCACATGCTGGCGGGCGACTGCCCTTAACAGGCCACATTTGGCAAGCTGGCGCACGGCGTAGTAAAGCGTGCCGACATCCACATCGGTAAAACACTCGATCATCGCCTGGGTCATACGCCGCCTGATCTCGTAGGGGTGAAAGTCGCCGCGGTGCAGAACGCCCAGAATATATAATTCGGCTTTCATTAGTTTGATTATACTATTATAATTGTATTAAAGGGAGGAATGTGCGATGAAGCGTTCCATTCTCGCCTGTCTCGCGGGACTCCTCGCGTGGGTTGTCGTGGTCACGGTGATCAACCGCGTGCTTCGCGTGAGCCTGCCGAACTACACCGCTGCCGAGCATGCGGTCCAGTTTACGCTGGCCATGAAGTGGGCACGCCTTGGGATGGCGATCGGGACGTCGCTTGTGGCTGGTGCGGTAACCCGTTGGATATCCCCATCAAGCCGCTGGGCGCCGTTGATAGTCGGCAGCGTGGTGCTTGCAATGTTCTTGCCGGCGCACATCGCCCTTTGGAGCAAATTTCCCGTCTGGTATCACCTGACATTTCTGCTGACGATTATTCCGGCGGTGTTGGTGGGTGCGCTGCTGCCACCGCGCCGGAACAAGGACCTCAGCGGGGTTTATTCCGGACCGAGATAAAAGCTTCATCGCCGGGGAATCAAAATCGAGTGAGCTACTGCGCGTCCGGTGACTCGAGAGAGAGATAGCTTATTCCGACGCGGCCATTTCAGAAGGGCCTGGAAGCTAATCCTTCGCCGACGAAGCCCGCTCCGACTTCAACTCCCGCAGCAGCAGGCGCACCAGCATCCCGTCGAAGCCGGTGCCGCTCATCTTGGACAGCTCGTCGAGCGCCTGTTCCGGCGTCCGCGCCGCGGCAATCGATTGTTCGGTCAGCATGTTGGCGTAGGCATCGGCGAGGGCAATAATGCGCGCCCACAGGGGAATCTGCTCGCCCTTGGCGCCATCAGGATAGCCTGTGCCATCGAAGCGCTGGTGATGATGCTCGATGGCCTGGCGCATCAGGGCGCTGTGCGGCACGATGGCGACGATCTCGGCTCCGACGCGGGCGTGCATCTTTACCAGGAAGAACTCGTCGTCGGTAAGCGGCCCCGGTTTATTCAGAATGCGTTCCGGCACGAAGATCTTGCCCACATCGTGTATGCGCGCCGCATAAACCAGATCGGCAGTTTCCTCCGGCGGCAAACGAAGTGCGCGTGCCAGGATCTCGGTATAGCGCGCCACCAGGTCACCATGGCCCGAAGTGCGCAGCTCGCGGGATTCGGCGGCCCGGCTGAGAACCTCAATCGATTCCTTCAGCAGCGGAACGTTGCAATCCTCTTCGCCACCACAGAATTTCACCAGCATCGATGCCAGTTCTTCCAGATGCTCCGGCCCGTTGTGCTCGCGCTGTAGAAAGCCCTCGATATAGGAGGAAATCTGCTGCCGCTGAGTGGCAAATTCCTCGCCCGCGACAAATTCCTCGGCCGCCGACACCAGATTGCCGCCCGAACGCTTCGAAACATACATGCCGGCATCGGCCACGCGGATAATATCTTCGATAGAGAATCCATGAGTCGGGAAACTTGCCACGCCGAAGCTGCCGGTGATGTGGTGCTCGCTCAGCATGGGGTCGGTGACAATCCACTGCCGCAAGCGCTCGGCTAGCACCTGGGCTTGTTCCGGCCCGGTCTCCGGCATGAGGATGATGAACTCATCTCCGCCATAGCGGGCCACTACGTTCGACTGCCGCGACTTTTGCTCTAACAGGCGTCCGACGCGAGCCAGCACCAGGTCGCCTTCAAAGTGGCCCATGGTGTCGTTGACTTCCTTGAACTTGTCGAGGTCAATCAGCACGACGGAGAACGGACGCCCGGAACGCGAGGCGCGTTTCCACTCCGCCGACAGCGCCTCCCAGAAGAAACGCCGGGTCTTGATTCCCGTCAAACCGTCGGTGATCGACTGCTGCTGCAGCTTCTGGAACACGAACGCATTGTGCAGGGCGGTGGCCAGCAGGTCGGCCAGGGTATTGAGGATGAGAACGTCCTGCGGTGAGAACGCGCTGTCGCTGCGGCTTTCGATGTTCAGCGCGCCGAGCAAGGTCTCGCCGTAGGTGATCGGAATACACAGCACAGATCGCGATGCCGGCAGAATCGCGCCGATCTGGCCCTCGACGCCATTTTGCACCAGGGCGCGCTCGCCGGTGCGCGCCACCCGCCCCAGAATCCCGATCCCCAGCGGAATCCGTTTGCCCTTAGCTTGCGCGGTTGCTCCAGCCTCCGCTTTAATTTCGATCTCCTTCGTTCCGTAATCGAGCAGGCCGATCCCAATGTGATCAAAGCTGAAGTTCTTCTGGATCTCTCCGACAATCTGCCCCAGCATGTGCACGGGATCGTCACTCGAAATCGCCGTCCGCGAGATGTTATTAAGGAACGCCAGTTGCCGCGAGCGCCGTTGTTCTTCCGCGAACAGGCGGGCGTTTTCAACGGCCACCGATACCTGGCCAGCCGCGGTCATCAGCACGTCCAGGTCGCGCTGTTCGAACACAAATTCCCGTTCTTTGCTCATGGCCACCATGACGCCCCCAGGCTTGTTGCCGAACAGAATTGGCGCTGCGCACAGGCACTTGGCGGGATGCTCCGGCCGGTAGGTTACCCCCAATCGCGTCCGCGTTTTCTCCAGGTCGGACCGTATCAGCAGAGGCTGCCCCGTTCGAATCACGTATTCGGTGAAGGCATTCTCCAGCTTGCGCGAACGCTTGGGCAGAATGCGGCCACCTTCGACTTCCAGTTCGAAGCGGATTTCGTCTCCTTCCTGGAACGCGATGTAGAAATCGGTGGTGTCGAAAATCTGTCCCAACTCGGTATGGATCGTGCGCAGCACTTCATCCTGATCGAGCCGCGAACTGATCGCCTGCCCAATCTGGGTGAGCAACTCGTATTCTTGCGTGCGCCGGTGGGCGTCATGCGCGATCAAGTAGTTCTCGAGCGTGAGACCAAGTTGCAATGCCAGCCCTACCATCAGACGCGGGCCCGACGCGCCGAACGCCATGTGCTCCGCATGAGGAAACAAAATCACGCCGAACGCGTGTTCGCGGGTTTGCAGACTCAGGGCGGTCAGATTGCGAATCTCGGCCGCAGTGAGCACCGCCTTGAAATCGGCGAATGTCCCCGCCGACACGATGGGCAGCGGCTCCGTCATATGGGCAAGATCACGCACGGTGAACAGCCCACCCTGCCGGTAGGCAAGTTCGCAGATGTATTCCCCCGCCCCCGTCCTGGTCAAGATCTCCAGGAAGTCCGAAGAGAATCCCCGTTCGACCGAAGGTAAAAGACCGCGCCAGCGCTCGGAGACGTAGATGACCGCCCGCCGCGCGGATAAGGCTCCCGCCAGGCGGTCCAAAGCCGACTGCATGCTGGGCAGCAAATCGTCGGCTGAGAGCAAGCGCCGCGGATCTACTCCCAACGTGGAGAGAGCCAGAGTGTTTTCCTGCACGGCGTTGCGCTCGTTTTCAAACAGCACCATGACCATCGCAATGCCCAGCAGCATCTGCGGGATCGGGCCCAGAACATTGCCCATGCTGCCGACCATTTCGGCCCAGGGGTTGCCAGACTGAATGGAAGCCATCAAGACCGCCCACAGCGCCAGCGCAACCGCCAGCAATTTGAAGGCTGCCGAGCCCCTGCGATGAGCGTGCAAATAGAATGCCGCCGAACAGTACAGCAGCACCACACTCACGAAAATCACAGTCAAGCTCGGACGCTCCCCCGAGTGACCTCTGCTGGCCAGCAGGATACCCAAATCGACGCACGACGCGACGACTCCGGCCGCAGCCAGGGTCCAGTCATACCAGCGGAAGCGGAAAGACCCGCGCATCAGACGCGTCGAACTGAAGATGCACATCGCCATGGCCACCGAGAACATGGAACTGAAAAAGAACGCAGCCGGCGCGGGAGGACGGTAATGGGTGAGGGCATTCAGCAAGTAGTGGATGCAATAACAGGCCCAGGCAATCTGCCAGGCGCGGAAGTAGGCCTGGCGGCTCTGCTGGTAGAGGTAGGTGAACAGCATGTACAGCAGCAAGGCAACAACACCCGGAATGATGACGATACTCGTGGCGATACTATTCATGAGGCCCAGAGAAGACTTCCCGCGGAGATCACATGCGGGCGACTTGAGAGAAGACTAATTACCCTAATGTTTTCACAGCTTGGGGTGTGAACACAACAGGTTTTAAGTACATGGTCCAGACCCCGGAAAACTTAGAAAATCAGTTACCTACCTTAGAAATCGCTAAGTTGATTCGCTTGACGATACTTTTCTCACCCCCATACCATCGAACTTTCGCCTACTTATGCCTGAAACCCTTCCTTCGACATCAGCTAGCTCCGGGCCACGCGTCCGCTTCGCTCCCTCGCCTACCGGCTTTCTCCATGTAGGCAGCGCACGCACGTTCATTTTCAACTCGCTGTATGCCCGCCACAACGGCGGGACCATGATTCTCCGCCTCGACGACACGGATGTCGAGCGCAACACGCAGGCCTCGGTTGATTCTATTTTCGAGGGACTGAAGTGGCTGAACTTAAGCTGGGACGAAGTGTACAAGCAATCCGAGCGCATCGAGCTGCACCGCAAGACCGCGTGGACGATTTTCGAGAAAGGCCTCGCCTATCGCGACTTCACGCCAGCCCACACTGGGGACGCCGAAAAGTCAGGAGCGCAAGGAACCTGGCTATTCAATTCCGACGCCCGCGAACTCTCCAACGCGGAGAGTGACCGCCGCGCGGCCGCGGGCGAACCATTCGCGTTACGCTTTCGCGTGCCGCGCGAGAGTGGGCAAGTGGTTAGATTTGCCGACGCGGTTTACGGCGAGCAAGTGAAGGCCGCCGCCGACATCGAAGACTTTGCATTGCTGCGTTCCGACGGCATGCCCACCTACCACCTGGCGTCCTGCGCCGACGATGCCGACCTGCGCATTTCCCACATCATCCGCGGCCAGGACCATCTCACGAATACTTTCAAACACGTGCTCATCTTCGAGGCCGCTGGGTGCACACCGCCGCAGTTCGCTCATCTGCCGTTGTTGGTTGCACCTGATGGCACCAAGCTTTCCAAGCGCCGCCACGGTTCCGTGGTCAGCGTTACCACCTACCGCGATGCCGGATTCCTGCCTGAGGCGTTCATTAATTTCCTCTGCCTGCTTGGCTGGTCGCCTAAGAATGACCGCGAGAACATGTCTCTGCAGGAGCTCGTCGATACCTTCACGCTCGAAGGCATCAATCGCTCCAACGCCGTGGTGAACTTCAAGGAACCGGCTGCAACGCCCGAGGAAACCTTCGATCCGAAAGCGATATGGCTCAATGCCGAACACATTCGCGGCTTGCCGGTGGAGGATTTGAGCGGACGTCTGCTCCCCCTCGTGCGCGCCGCCGGATTCAACATCTCGCCGGAGAAAATGCTGCGGATCACACCGCTGATCCGCGAGCGCATCAAGTTGCTGCGCGATGTGCTTACTGCGGCCGACTTCTTCTTCGTGGACCAACTGCCGCCGTATGATCCGGCCGAACTCACCCCGCAGAAGGGAGACGCGGCGATGGCATTGAAGGTTCTCACGCGAGCCCGAGAGGTACTGGCGAAGGTCGAGTTCAAACACGACCCGCTGGATCAGGCTCTGCGCGCGGCTGCCCAGGACTTAGGAGTGAAGGCAGGACAGATGTTCCAGCCGATCCGAGTCGCAGTTTGCGGCCGCAAGAACGCCCCGCCACTGTTTGAGACGCTGGAAGTGTTGGGGAGAGAGACCACGCTGGAGCGCATCGAGCAGGCGGTAGAGCAGGCCTGTGGTAAACCGTGAACTCCTCGCCGCGCTACGTTCCCTGAGATAAGATCAAAGAGCAATGAATTCATCTTCCCCAAGCGAACCTGGAGAAAAGGCTCTGGCCGCCTCGCCATCGCCTCCTCCGTCAAACTTCATCCGCGACATCATTCTCGAAGACCTCAAGACCAAAAAGTACAATGGCAGTGTACAGACTCGCTTCCCTCCCGAACCCAACGGCCATCTGCACATCGGACATGCCAAGGCAATCTGCATCGACTTCGGACTGGCCGACGAATTCGGCGGACATACAAATCTCCGCTTCGACGACACAAATCCCGAGAAGGAAGAAACCGAGTACGTCGAGTCAATCAAAGCCGACGTCGAGTGGCTTGGCTTTCATTGGGACGGGCTCTTCTACGCCTCCGATTATTTCGACCAGCTCTATGAATGGGCGATCAAACTGATCAAGGATGGCAAAGCTTACGTTGACGATCTGACAGCGGAGGAGATTCGTAAGCATCGCGGCACGCTGACCGAGCCGGGGAAAGACAGCCCGTATCGCAACCGCTCGGTCGAAGAAAACCTGAACCTGTTCGAGCGCATGCGCGCCGGCGAATTCGCGGACGGCTCGCGCACCCTGCGAGCGAAGATCGACATGTTGTCGCCCAATCTTAACTTCCGTGATCCGGTGATGTACCGCATCCTGCACGCCGAGCATCACCGTACCGGCAACAAATGGTGCATTTATCCGCTGTACGACTACGCACACGGGCAGTCCGATTCCATCGAGCGCGTCACCCACTCCCTTTGCACGCTCGAGTTCGAAGACCATCGCCCGCTTTACAACTGGTTCATCCAGCAACTGGGTATTTTTCCGTCGCGGCAGATCGAGTTTGACCGACTGAACCTGACTTACACACTGCTGAGCAAGCGCAAGCTGCTGCAGTTGGTGCAGGAAGGCCGCGTCAGCGGATGGGACGATCCGCGAATGCCCACGCTCGGTGGCATTCGCCGCCGCGGATATACGCCCGAGGCGGTGCGCAATTTCGTGGGTGCGATTGGCGTATCAAAGACAAATGGCTCGATCGAACTGGCTATGCTCGAGCA
>JABCZC010000130.1 GCA_013289875.1 Acidobacteriota bacterium
ACTACGCCGATGGCCAGAAGCAGATCGACATTGGCATTCACGCCTTCTCCAACGTAGAAAGGCTGGCTCGTCGTCCAATTAAACGAGGGAGCGCTCGCCCGAACCTGATAGCGGCCCGCGGAAACGTCGTGAAATTCGTACCGTCCCGCACCGTCCGCGGTGGCCGAAGCGATGGATGTTGTGCCGCTCATGAGTTCGACTTTTGCTTGAGGGATGACGGCGCCGAGCGAATCGGCAATGGTGCCGTGGACGGTGGCTGCCTCTGCCACCAGTGTAAGCGAGCTCAATAAGAGCAGCGGGTAGAAAAAGTTTTTGCCTGCGTGGAATCGCCTGAGATGTGTCATGTTCCCCTCGGAATCTGGTTTCGGCAAAACCGGTCTCCTGACTCGCGCGTCAACGAATTGGACTGCCTTCCCAGAGAGGTGTCTCCAGTGGCTGCAAGCCATCTGCCTGCCCAATTCTCAGCGTTTACAGTTACGGGGTAGTGGCGGACTCTCACCGCGCTTCCCGAAATTCTGCCGTTTGGTTTCGGTTGAGAGCCCAGGGATCGCACGCGACCTGGACTCGCGGATGCTGCTTAGGGATGAAATTGTTTTGCTAGTTCCTCCATTGCGTCGAATGCGATCGGACCTGGAATTTGGATCCGATCATCCACGAAGTAGATACGGCCCTGCTGAACTGCTTTGACATGCTCCCAACCGGGACGGGTTTTTAATTCTTCGGCGGTAAGTTTCGACCCCTGGATGAAGAGGATTGCGTCTGGCTGACGGCTCACAACGGATTCGAGACTGACTTCCGGCCATTCCTGGGCAATATCATCGGTAACGGAGTGGCCGCCGGCGGCCTCAATGATCTCTCCGATGAATGCCTTCTTGCCAATCGTCATAACCGGGTCGTACCAGATCGCCATGAAGACGTTCAATCTCGGCTTGTCGGCGACGCGAGCTTCTACGTCCTTGACGCGAGCGCGCAGGCGGGCGACCAGCGCGGCGGCATCTGCTTCGCGATTTAAGGCTTTGCCGATACTGAAGATCGATGTGTAGATTCCCTCGACTCCGTGGGGATCGACCATGAACACTGGAATGCCAAGATGCTGCAGACTCCCTGCCGACTCCAATACGTTCAGATCTCCACTTCCGAGCACGAGATCGGGGTGCAGAGCGACGATGGCTTCAATGGAGGGACTGAGCGGGAGTCCGATGCTGGGCTTCTGAAGAGCCTCTTTAGGGTATTTTGTGAAATCGCTGATGGCGGCGACGTCCGCGCCGGCACCCAGAGAATACACAACGTCGACGACACTGGGAGCCAGACAGATGACTCGATGCGGATGATCCGGGATCTCCACCGCGCGCCCCAGTTCATCCGTCAGTGTTCGACTGGCAAGACACGGCACAGCCAGCGACGTCAGCAGCATGACAATCAAGAGTTGGATTCTCATTCTGATTGCGCCCCCACCAGACGCTGGGCAGCGACTGCGTGCTGCAAGAAGTAGGAGACCAGAGAAGAGTTGGAACGAAAATGCAGATGAATGTAGGTCCCAAGTACCTGCCGGTGCACAAAGCCCTCCTCTTCTCTTCGACCCGAGATCGAGTACTGGATGCGATACGCGCAATGTAGGGGTTCGTGAGCGACAATGCGGGAGCAGTGAAAGCTGTGCCCACGAACCACAGTTCCCGCCTTGCCCAGCAGGCAATCGTGCACGAACTCCACATCGGCGTATCCGAAATGAACCAGCGAGTTGCTCATCTCGACGGCAACAGGAAGGACGGCTGCCATGGAATAACTTTGTCCTTCGGTGGTGGTCAACTTTTCCGCCAGGTACATCAACCCGCCACACTCGGCGTAAATGGGTTTGTTCGCTTCCGCAAATTCACGAATGTCGCCGAGCAGACGGCGATTCCCTGCGAGTGTTGCGGCATGCAGCTCTGGGTATCCACCGCCGAAATAGAGGGCGTGAAGATTCTCCGGGAGCGCGGAATCGCGGAGGGGACTGAACTCCACAATTTCGGCGCCTTGCTCGCGCAGAAGCTCGAGATTGTCCTCGTAATAGAACGAGAACGCCTGATCGCGGGCGATGCCTACGCGGACTCCCTGGAACCTGGACTCGACGCGGTGAGTGCGCTCGGTCTCAAACTGCTGGCAGGTGGTCGTGTTCAGCAATTGCTCGATAGCTAGCCCATTCCCCAATCTTACGAGAGCCGAGGGGTTGGGGCGAACTCCCTCGGCAGCAGTGTGTAACCCGAGATGCCGCTCTGGCATGAGTGCTTCTGTTTCCATCGGCAACCATCCCAGCACCGGAACGGATGACGACTGTCTAATTGCTGAATCGAGCATGCGAAAGTGTGCGTCGCCGGCCACGCGGTTCAGCACAATACCGGCGAAACCCAATCTCGGGTCGAACGTCTCAAACCCTCGCACGACGGCGGCGATGCTGCGCGCGCTATTGCCTGCGTCCAGAACCAGAACCACTGGCAGATCCAACAGCTTTGCAATCTCCGCCGTACTGCCCTCGTCCGAACTGCCGGTCACGCCATCGAAGAGGCCCATCATTCCCTCGACCAGGGCTACGTCACAATTGGCGCTGGCGCGGGAAAAAATCTCGCGGTTCACTTCGGGACTAAGCATCCAGGTATCGAGATTGCGCGCCGGACGATTCGCAACCTGCGCCAGATGTCCGCCATCGATGAAGTCGGGGCCGCACTTGAAGGGCTGCACCGTCAGATGCCGAGAGCGCAAGGCCGCGATGATGGCCAGAGCCACCGTGGTCTTGCCTACCCCGCTAGCGGTGCCTGCAACCAGAAAAGCTTTCATGCGCGCACCTCCGCTGTTCCCTTAAGTGCGAGCGGAAGCCCGGCGACCATGAGCACTACGTTGTCGGCTATGCTGGCGACCCGTTGATTGATCTCTCCCAGCAAGTCACGGTAGCTACGTCCGTCAGGCGAGGCCGGAACCACACCGCTACCCACTTCATTCGAGACGATCGCAACCGAGCAAGGTACCGAGCGCAAGGCCGCGTAAAACCTTTGCAGACGTTGTTCCATCACAGCCAGATTCCCGCTCTCGGCCGCCAGCAGATTTGCCGCATACAGCGTGAGGCAGTCGATCAGCACGAGCTGGTGCCTGGGCCCTTCTTCCACCAGCGCCCGGTCGAGATCCAAGGGTTCCTCGACCGTCCGCCACTGCTCGGGGCGTTCCGCCTGATGGCGTTGAATTTTCACCTGCATCTCATGATCGAGAGCCTGCGCCGTCGCGACGAACACCACGGAGGTGACACGCTCCGCCAGGGACTGCGCGAATCGGCTCTTGCCGCTTCGCACACCACCCAGCACCAACGTGATGGCTTTTCCAGGAATATCGCGCATACTCACATCTGGGCACGCAGCGATGTGCCCTAAGTTGAGCGGGATGCTACCGGCAGCTTTCAGACGCGGGTGAAAAATGAATCGTCAGAACGCTCTCCGACTCTCCCATCGAAGTCGAATACGCCTTGGGCTAGCGTCTGGCCGGTCTCCTGACTTACGCTTCGTCGAACCTGAGCGGCCTTCCCAGAACCTTTTCCAGTGGCCTAGTTCAGCTCAGTTCTCAGCGAATACAGTTGCGGGGCAGTGGCGGACTCTAACCGCCTTCCCAAAAACCAGACTTCGTGATTTTATACCGTGACGCAAGAGAAACGTCAAACAGAACCGCGGGGCGAGTGCAGTCATGGCAGCACTGGAACGGTCCTGCTACAGCCGGATCCAACTGTTGGCGAGCAGTTCTTTAGGCTGGTCTTCCTGCAGCAAGGAGTACATGATTTCTAATCCGGTGACCAACCGCGGGCCGGGACGAGAGAAATACGCGCTCGCGTTCACGGCATAGACTCTGCCGTTGCGCACGGCTTTGACCTGTTTCCATCGTTCCGGAAACTGCGTCTTTTGATATTCCTGAATTGACCGTTCCAGGTTGTGACCGCACGGCATGACAAGAACGACGTCGGGGTCGACGGTGAAAACCTGATCCCATTCCATGCGGTAGCTGTCCTTTCCCAATCTCCCAAGCGGATCCACTCCGCCCGACAAATCGATCATCTCTGGGATCCAATGCCCTCCATTAAACGGCGGCGACAACCATTCGAGGCAGACTACAGTTGGTTTCTGTGGTTTGGGCATCTGACTGACTTTGCTGATTCGCTCCCGGAGCGACGATACCAAGTTACGAGCCTCGGCATTGCGATTCGCGGCCTCGCCCACACGTAGGACATCGTCCAATACATCGCCGAGCGTGTGCGGCGTAAGCGAAAGCACCTGCGGCCTGGAAGAAAGCTGATAAACAGCCTTGGCCACGTACGAGGTGCTGATGGCGCACACGTCGCACAACTCCTGGGTGACGACGAGATCCGGCTTGATCGCTTCCAGCTTCCCGATATCGATTCGGTAAAGGCCCTCACCGTGTGAGGAATAATTATTCACGGTGTCGTCGATTTCTGCCGAGGTCAGATCGTGGGCGAGGTTAGTGTTGACCACGATGCTCTTCCGCGCCGCTTCGGGAGGAAAATCGCACTCGAAAGTCACGCCGGCGACTGAGTCTCCCAGGCCCAGCGCATACAAAATCTCAGTAGCCGATGGTAAGAAGGAACAAATCTGCATAGGAAGCCTCTTTGTGGCACATGAGTTCGAAGTTCAACTTGCAGGGGGGCTGCATGCACAAGCAGTCGTTCGCAATTGTACCCGACCGGCTCGCTCGTCCGCGCCGGACGTCAGTCGATATGTTCGCCCTCGGCGAACTGACCATCGGCTGCAGGCAGCACGTCATGGTCGCCAGCAATCCACACGTAGAGCGTGGGCAGCAGGAAGATACTGATCGCTAGTGCGGCGATCAGGCCGCCGACAATCACGATTGCAAAAGGACGCTGAGAATCGGAGCCGATGGCGTGGGAGAGAGCGGCCGGCAAGAGGCCGAAAGTCGCAACCAGCATGGTCATCATAATCGGGCGCAGCCTCAAAACGGCGCCCTCTACCGCGGCATCCTCGATGGAATACCGCCGCACACGCAATTGGTTGATGTATTCGAGCATGATGACACCCGTCTGTACCGAGACACCGAACAGAGCCAGAAAACCGACCCCTGAAGAAACGCTGAAGTTCGTACCGGTCAGCAAGAGCGCAAGCACACCGCCAATGGGTGCGATGGCGACATTGGCCATGATCAGCATCGACCATTTAAATGACTTGAACATCGTATAAAGGATCACGAAGATGATGAAGATCGTAATCGGCAACACGATCAGCAGTCGGGCGTTGGCCCGCTTCTGGCTGGCGTATTCCCCCTCCCATTTGAGGTGGTAGCCGACAGGCAGTTTGACCTGCCGAGTCACGCTGTCAATCGCCTCTTCCACTGCGCTACCAAGATCGCGCCCGCGCACGCTGTATTTGATAGCAATATAGCGCTGGTTGCCTTCTCGATAGATCTCCGAACCGCCGTCGGCCACCTGGATCCTGCAAAGCTGCGCCAGAGAAACTCGTTCTCCGGTCGCAGACACGAGTCGAATCTTCTCGATCGCTTCCCTGGTATCACGGTATTGAGGGAGGTACCGCAGGACGAGGTCATAGCGAGCTTCGCCCTGCAACACTTGCGTGAGCGCGTTGCCGCCGACTGCGGTTTGAATTGCGTCCTGCACATCGGAGACGTTGATCTGGTACCGAGCAGCCGCGTCTCGATCTACGGTAACGTTCAAGTTGGGCTGGCCCAGGACGCGAAAAACCCCCAGATCTTCGACTCCAGGAACTCGACGCATGACGGCGACGATTTCATCCGCTTTGTCTTCGAGAGTCTTCAAATCGTCGCCATAGATCTTGGTGGCGAGCTCGCCCTTGACTCCGCTGACAGCCTCTTCCATGTTGTCTTCAATGGGCTGGGAAAATCCCCAGACAGCGCCGGGAGTTTTGTCGAGTTCACGCTGCATGGCTGCGATAAGGCGATCTTTGTCCTGGTGGAAAATCGGACGCCATTCTTCTTTCGGTTTCAGGTCGACGAAGAACTCGGTGTTGAAAAAACCTGTGGTATCGGTGCCGTCATCGGGGCGGCCGACCTGACTCGTGCATTGTGGAACTTCGGGGAAGGAACACAGCACGATGCGAGCCTGGTTTGCGACTCGGACGCCTTCGTCGGGGCCGGTGCTGGGCGCGAGCGTACCGCGCACCCACAGCGCGCCTTCATCGAGATGCGGTAGAAATTCGGACCCGATGGCACCGCTGAAAGCCAGAAGACTTCCCAGCAGGATAGCCAGCAGTGCAACACTGACTGTGACGATGCGATGACGAATCGCCCAGCGAACGGCTTTTCTGTAGCACTCAGTCAGAAACGACATGATCGGGTTATGCCATTCCTTCGCACCCTTGGCGAAGGCAAAGCTGGCGAGCACAGGAGCAATCAACATCGAGAAAACCAAAGCTCCCAGAAGGGCGAATGCGACCGTCCACGCCATTGGCTGAAAGAGGCGACCTTCGACACGCTGCAGAGTAAAGATCGGGAGATAGGCAGTAATGATGATCCCGATGGCGTAGAAGACCGGGCGCTGCACTTCGTGTGCGGCGTCGGCGATGCGTTCAATCGGAGTCTCGGTATCGTGGGCGAACGTCATGTGACGGACGATGTTTTCGATCATTACCACAGCCCCGTCCACAACCATGCCGAAATCCAGGGCGCCGAGGGAAAGCAGATTGGCGGGAACCCGCTTCAGATCGAGGCAGATCGAGGCAAACAGCAAAGAGAACGGAATCGTAGCGGCGACGATAAAGGCTCCGCGGACGTTGCCGAGGAAGAGGAACAGGATTACCGAGACAAGGATCATTCCCTCGCCCAGGTTGTGCAGTACGGTGTGACTGGTGAAGTGAACGAGATCGCTGCGATCAATGAAGGGGACAATCTTCACTCCCGGGGGCAGGATGTGGTTGTTCATCTCCTCGATTCTTTCGTGGAGGGCTTTGAGGGCAGGGTCGGCGGCAGCGCCTTTGCGCAGCAGAACGATGCCTGAGACCACATCATCGTTGTCGATGATCCTGCCGTTTTCGCGGTGAATGGCGCGGGCGAACTGTCCGAGGCGGATTCTGGGTCCCTGCGAAACAACCGCGACGTCTTTCACGCGAAGGGGCGTGCCGCCCTTGGTGAAGATGACGGTCTGTTCGATGTCATGAACGCGATCAACGAGGCCGACCTCGCGGACATTGATTTGCTGCAAGCCTTCCTGGATGAAGCTTCCGCCGGCATTGGCATTGCTATTGGTGAGTTGCTGTTCGATCTGAGCGAGACTCAGCCCGTAGGCGACGAGCCGGTTAGGATCAACGCGGACCTGGTATTCGCGTGTGGGACCGCCGAAGCTGGCAATGTCGACAATGTCAGGAACCGACTTGAGGTTTTTCTCAACGATCCAGTCTTCAATGGACTTCAGCTCCATCGGATCATATTTCGGATTGGTGCTGTGCAGGGTGAAGAAATAAATCTGACCAACCGGGCTCCAGTCGGTGCCCATCTGCGGCGTGATGCCGGGCGGAAGGGTAACCTGGTTCAGGCGCTCAAGGACGCGTTCGCGGTTCCATGCGTTGTCGGTGCCATCCTCAAAGATCAGCTTTAAGTCGGAGAGGCCAAATAGCGAAAACGACCTGAGATGCACGACGCCGGGAATGCCATTCATGGCGGTTTCGAGCGGGATGGTGACCTGTTGCTCGATCTGTTCCGCCGAAATTCCGGGCCACTGGGTGATGATCTCGACATAGTTGTCGGC
>JABCZC010000131.1 GCA_013289875.1 Acidobacteriota bacterium
CGCAAGCATGAGATTTGCGGACAAGAGCAGGGTTTCGGACCAATCTTCGATCGGTCCAAGCGGAGTTGAACTCCAATCATGAGCCCGGACGAGCTCAGCCATGCGATTCTTGCTGCGTATCAGGCCTTCCGGATTGATTGCAGTTTCGCGATGAACTGACGGTTCCATTGCCATTGATCAGAGTTGAAGGGACTAACCAGCTTAGTTGAATTGGGCCTAACCGCGAAACTCAAGCGTTCGACGCAACGTCGGCAGTCAGTGGTATAACGGCCTGCACCCCCTGTTTTCTCGCGATAGCGGTGCACCGATCTATTCTCCAGTATCTATTTGTGCTCTCTGAAGCTTGTCAGAATAGTCGAAGTAGACGGACTTCCAGGTGGTGTAGAAGTCCAGAGCTCCGGTCCCGCCTTCGCGGTGGCCGTTGCCGGTGTGCTTGACTCCGCCGAAGGGAAGATGGACTTCGGCTCCGATGGTGGGGGCGTTGATGTAGGTGATTCCGGCTTCGAGATCGCGCATGGCGCGGAAGGCGAGGTTGACGTCGCGGGAGTAGAGCGCGGTCGACAGGCCGTAGTCGATGCCGTTGGCGATATCGAGAGCTTCGTCGAAATCGGCGCATTCGATGAGGCTGACGACAGGGCCGAAGACCTCTTCCTGGGCGATGCGCATGCCTGGCTTGACACTGGCGAATACTGTGGGCGCGAAGAAGTGTCCCTTGTCGTAAGTGCCGTCTTCGAGGGCTGATCCGCCGGTGAGGAGCTTTGCGCCCTCTTTCTTGGCGATTTCGCAGTAGCGGGTGGAGGTTTCGATCTGCTGCTGGTTGACCTGGGGGCCCACCTGGACGGATTCGTCGAGGCCGTCTCCCACTTTGAGGGCGTCGGCGCGGGCGACCAGCTTCTCGGTGAATTCGGCGGCGATCTTCTTGTGCAGGATGATGCGGCTGGTGGCGGTGCAGCGCTGGCCGGTGGTGCCGAAGGCTCCCCAGAGCGCGCCCTCGACGGCGAGGTCGAGGTGAGCGTCGTCGAGGACGATCATGGCGTTCTTGCCGCCCATTTCGAGCGAGCAGGGCTTGAAGTTTCCGGCGGCGGTCTGTCCGACGATGCGGCCGACCTCGGAGGATCCGGTGAAGGAGACGGCGCGGACGCCGGGGTGCGAGACGATGGGCGCGCCGGCGTCGGGTCCGAAGCCGGTGACGATGTTGACGACTCCGGCGGGCAGGCCGGCGTCGACGAGGCACTGGACGAGGTTGTAGGTGGAGAGCGGGGTGTCCTCGGCGGGCTTGATGACGCAGGTGTTACCGCAGACGAGGGCTGGGAAGAGCTTCCACGAGGGGATGGCCATGGGGAAGTTCCATGGGGCGATCATGCCGCAGACGCCGACCGGCATGCGGACGGACATGGCAAACTTGGATTTCAATTCGGACGGCGTGGTCTGGCCGAAGAGGCGGCGGCCTTCTCCGGCCATGTAGTAGGCGGTGTCGATGGCCTCCTGCACGTCGCCACGGGTTTCGGCGAGGACTTTGCCCATCTCGCGGGTCATGTCGCGGGCGTACTGCTCCTTACGCTGGGTGAGGATCTCTCCGGTTTTGTAGAGGATTTCGGCGCGCTTGGGCGCGGGAACGAGGCGCCAGCTCTTCCAGGCTTCGGCAGCAGCGGCGACGGCGTTGTCGATGTCGGCGGCGGAGGAGGACTGGAATTCGCCGACGATGTCGTCGGAGTTGGCAGGATTGATGTTGAGGAAGGTCTTGCCGGTGCGGGAGGCGACCCACTCACCGCCGATGAGGTTTTTGTAGAGCTTGTGGGACATGGAAATCTCCTTGATGCAAACATCCAAGGATAACGGAAATCAGTTGACGATGATTGAGTCCAGCTTGCGGTGATTTTTATTTGGAAAGAATCTTCACGTCAGCTATCTTGCGGCTATGCGCTTTCGTTTGTGGTGTTTTGTTGCCGCCTGCCTGGTTTTTTCATCCTCTCTAGTCGCCCAGAAGTACACACCCAAAAAGATCACCTTCTCGGGATATTCCGGGGGAAGCCAGGCAGAACTGCTGTTGGCGAGTGGCCTGAAGGCCGATACAGCGGTCGGGCAGGAAGATCTGAATGCCGCTGCCTTGCAGCTCTCGAAGACGGGCCTGTTCTCCGATGTACGTTTCACGTTTGACGGAACAGAGGTCCATTTTGCGCTGAAGCCGGGAGATGGGCTGGTTCCGGTGTTTTACGAGAATTTTCCATGGTGGGGGTCGAAGGAGCTGACGGCTTCTCTGGCAGGCAAAGTTCCGCTTTTTCATGGCTCGGTAGTCCCCGAAGGCGGATTGCAGGCGCAGGTGATTGCCGCGCTCACTGCCATGGTGGCAGAAAAGGGTGTATCCGCAACAATAGCCCCCGCTCCGCAGATTGATTCAACTGGACAGAGCGTCGGCGTGAAGCTGCACATCGAATCGCCCTCCGTCGAGGTTGGCGAGGTAAAGTTCGCCCGCCTTTTACCGGAGTGGATTGGGCCAATGGGAGAGATCCAGAAAGCGGCCACAGGCCAGCCTTTTGATCAATCCCTCGAGGCGACCCTGGCGACGGCTGTTAGGAATGTTTATCACCGGGAGGGCTATCTGGATGTGTCTATGGAGGGATATGCCATGGGCATGCCGGAGGTTGCAAGCGGCAAGGTGGTCGTGCCGGTAAGTGCGACAATCGAACAGGGCGCGCAGTACCGGCTGGGAAGCCTGAATCTCTCCGGCGATGTGCTCATGACACCTGACGAGTTTGCCAAACGGGCGAAGATTCACGCGGGGGATGTTGCGAATGAAGACCTGCTGCGGCAAACGCTGGCCATGGTTGCCGGTCCTTACAAGGCGAAAGGATACCTGCGCGCAACAATCAAGGCAGCACCGTCCTTCGACCATTCGCAGCATCTAGTGAAATACGATATTGCCGTGGCGCCGGGCGATGTATACCACCTGGGCAAGCTGGAGATTGCGAACCTTCCCGACGACAAGAAGACGCTGGTCCTGCAAAACTGGACGCTCCGTCCAGGAGATGTTTACGATGCGTCGTATCCGCCGGTTTTTTTGAATAAAAATGCCAAAGCGCTTCAGGCGCTCGATGGATGGTCCGCCACGTACAAGCAATATGAGCACGAAGATACGCACATCGTAGACCTGGTGGTCAGTTTCAGGCCTGGCGGCCCTTTGCGTTAGAGGGGCCGGCGGTCCGATCTTGTGGGCTGAGCATGTAGAGAGCGGCTTCCTTCCCGAATTGGTCGCTTGGATTTTTTCGGGAACCGCTGTGGAAATATCCTTCGTAACTCCACTCCCGCTGCTCTGTGGCCTTACAATAGGCACGAGTCCTCAAGAAAAGTCGTCTATTTCATGTCATCGAACGGTTATCATTCGCGTCCTTCGCGCTCGCACGGTTTGCGGTCGCTGTTCAGTGTTTTCTCCAGCGATCTGGCGATCGATCTGGGAACAGCCAACACGCTTGTCTATGCCGCCGGCAAGGGCATCGTGGTCAATGAGCCCTCCATCGTGGCCATCAACAAAAATACCGGCGAAGTGGAGGCCGTAGGCAAGGAAGCCAAGGAAATGCTCGGACGCACGCCGGGCAACATCGTCGCCATCAAGCCGATGAAGGACGGGGTGATCGCGGATTTCAAGATCACTGAGAAAATGCTGAATTACTTCATCCAGAAGGCGCACAACCGCAAGATGATGGTGCACCCGCGGATCGTGATTGGCGTGCCTTCGGAGATTACGCAGGTAGAAAAGCGGGCGGTCGAGGACTCGGCCTATCGCGCCAAAGCGAGCGAGGTGTTTCTCGTCGAGCAGGCGATGGTGGCGGCGATTGGCGCAGGACTGCCGATCACCGAGCCGAGTGGCAACATGGTGGTGGATATCGGCGGCGGGACGACGGATATCGCCGTGATTTCGCTGTCGGGCATCGTGTATTCGCGGTCGGTGCGGATGGCCGGAAACCAGATGGACGAAGCCATCATGAACTATCTGAAGCGGAAATATAACCTGTTGATCGGGGAGCGGACGGCGGAACATATCAAGATTGAACTGGGGTCGGCGTATCCGCTGGACAAGCCGCTGACGATGGAGATCAAGGGACGCAACCTGATCGAAGGCGTGCCGAAGACGATCACGATCGAAGACAGCGAGATTCGCGAGGCGCTGGGTGAATCCATCTCGACGATATTGAATGCGATTCGCGTAGCCCTGGAGCGGACCCCTCCCGAGTTGAGCGCTGACATCAGCGATCGCGGCATCGTTCTTACTGGTGGCGGAGCTCTGATCAAGAATCTCGACAAGCGCATTCGCGAGGAAACCGGACTGCCGGTCTCGATCGCGGATGATCCTTTGGCCAGCGTGGTTCTGGGTACGGGCAAAATGCTCAGCGACTTCAGGCTCCTGCGAAAGATCAAGATCGACTAGCTATCGCGATAACGGCGCCGTAAGTGCAGGTATCCAGAGTGGCACTCGCGCGCCGGATGCGGGAGAAAGCTGGCGACCGCGCTTATAATGAGGTAACTCTTGGCCGAAATGCGGGTTGAATCTTCAGAATGATGCCGCATCCCGAGGCGAGAATCGGCGAATAGAGGATGCGCGAGGCGTCCACGTCAGACCCATGGAATCTTTCTTCAGCCGTTATAAGAACGCCCTGGTACTGATCGCGGTATTGGTGGCGCAACTGCTGGCCCTGGCGGTGCAGGTCAAGCGGCCGGCGTCCGACAGCGCAGACCAGCGAGGGGTGACGCTGATTCGCTATTTTGTGGTGAGCGTGGTGACTCCGCCGGAGCGATGGCTGCATAACCTGGGCCGGGGAATCCGCGGGGTGTGGTCGGGGTATCTGGACCTGGTTCATGTGCATCAGGAAGACGCCGAGCTGAAAGCCAAAATTGAGCGACTGCAGCTTGAGCAGGCAAGCCTGGCTGAGGACGCGAAGCAAGGGCAGCGCCTGCAGCATCTTCTCGATTTCAAACAGCATTACATTTACAAGACGTTGCCCGCGCAGGTGATCGGGACTTCGGGGACAGACCAGTCCCGGACGTTGTTCATCGACAAGGGCGCGAAGGATGGTCTGGCGACGGATATGCCCGTGGTGACGGCGGACGGCATTGTCGGCAAGTTGAAAGATGTCTTCGACCACAAGAGCCAGGTAGTGATGATTTCCGACCGGACGAGCGGCGTGGGCGTGACCATGGAGACGACCCGAACGCGGGGCATCCTGAAGGGAGGCACCTTCGGCGAGCTGCGGGTGATCAACGTTTCCCCCGATGAGCGCATCAAGCCGGGCGAGCGGATCCTGACCAGCGGCGGCGACCAGATTTTTCCGCGCGGCATGCCGGTGGGCACGGTGGACCGCATCGTACCCGATCCCGACCGCGACCCCTGGGTGGATGTGGTGATTCAGCCGGCGGCGAACTTGTCACGTCTGGAAGAGGTGCTTGTGATCACCAACCTGGATGAGACGGCTTCGGCGCAGGCGGAGAAGGACCTAGCCGAAAGTGAAGCCGAAGGGGCAGCGGAACAGAAGCGGGCCTCGGATGTTTTGTCCGAGCGGCTGCCGGGGCGCCTGGATGCGAAGGCGCCTGCGGAGACTAATCCTGATACGAGCGCCGAAAACTCAGGCGAGAATGTGCGGCTGATGACACCACCCAAACCGGTGCGTCCAGACCAGTACAGCCCTGATTCGACACCACAGGCTACGGAGCTGACTCCGGGAGAGCGGCGTGCGCCCGTGTTGCAGGGGACTGAGGACATTGCGGCACCGCTTAGGAAACCCGCGGCAGCTACGCCCGCTTCTACCACCACCGTGGATGCCGCGAAAGGCGACAGCAGTGAGCCTGGTACAGCGGCGAAAAAGAGTGTAACGGCAACAGGATCGACTATAGCGCCGGGTACAAAGACAGCTTTGCCAACGACCGGGATCAAGCCGGGGACAGGAGCTGTATCAGGAGGTGCGAGCACGGTCGGCACGTCAGCAACTGCTGTAAAGCCAGTGAAGACGACGAATGGAACCGTGCCGCAGAGTGGCAGTGTGGCGAGTCCTGCTGAGTCGTCCAGACCGGTGACCGGGTCAGCTTCCGGCAGCACCTCTTCTGCATCTGCGGCTGGAAGCAATGCGGCAGGCACTCTGCCGAAGACGAAGGTGATCGTGGACGGCCCAATCCGTGAAACTCGACCCGCGGATAGCCGCACCGCAGCGAGTCAGCCAGGTGCAGCGCCGGTCAAGAAGAAAGGCCCGGAAATCGTTCCCGATGATGGAAGCCGGCCGCCTGGAACGGAGAAGCCTGCGGTGCAAAAGCCGAAGCCCGCCGTCCAGCCCAGCGGACAGGATTCGCAGCCAGCGCCGGCCACGCCGAAGAGGGGTCGATAGCAATGGCATTGATGGCCTCAACCCGGCGCGAGGCGGATGAGCGTTCGTTTCCGCTGCTAATTTATGTGCTGATTCCGACGATGGCGTTGGGCTTGGAGTCGTTCGTTTCGCTGCATTTTCCGCTTTTCGCTATGCTCGATCTGCCGCTGATGGTGGTGATCTACTTCGCCATGACGCTCCACAGTCCAGCAGGCTCGACGATCGGCGGCGCGCTGATGGGGGTTGCACAGGATGCGTTGACGCGGCAGCCGCTGGGGGTATTCGGGATCTCGAAGGCAGTGATCGGATACGTGGCGGGGTCGCTGGGTGTGCGCATTGACACGGAGAGCCACGGGACCCGGCTGCTGCTGACCTTCCTCTTTGTGCTGCTGCACAACGCCATCGATTGGGTGCTGGTGCGGCACCTGCTGGCCGAGCCGATGATATGGAACTGGGTGCGCGAACTGCTGCGCGCGTTGATCAATACGCTGGTAGCGGTGGCGATTTTCGCGCTGCTGGATCTGGCGAAGTCACGAGAGTAGCGCCGGGTTGCAAAAGAGGAGATCAGCCGACGAGTTATGATCGGCGAAAGAAGTAGCGGACCATGGAAGTCATACAGAAGGAAGAAAAGTTACCGGCGATCAAGCTGACCATCTTTCAGTACGGCATCGTGGCTGTGATGGTGGTGCTGATCTTCGGGCTGTGGCGGCTGCAGGTAGTAGGCGCGCAGAACTATCGCGCGCTGGCCGAGGCGAACCGCATTCGCAAGGTGCCCATCCTTGCCCCCCGGGGGCAGCTCTTCGATCGAGACGGGCGGCTGATCGTGGATAACTATCCATCGGTTTCGTGCTTTCTGGTTCGGGAGCAGGGGCACGACTACGAGGCGGATCTACCGCTGATTGCGCGTGGGCTGCACTTGACGGTCGAACAAATCCAAGGGATTCTGAAGAAGTACCGGGCCGATCCGAAATACGAACCACTGCCGCTCAAGAAAGACATCACTCCGGACGAGCAGGAGTTCATCGAGGCGCACCGTGATGAGATGCCGGAACTGGAGACGGTCGACGAGCAGCGGCGCTTGTATCCCAAGGATGGGTTCGCCGCGCATTTGATCGTGTACGTGGGCG
>JABCZC010000132.1 GCA_013289875.1 Acidobacteriota bacterium
GAGCGCAGCTGGAGCCACGTAACGCTGCGCCGCCTTGACGCCGACTCCCTCTCGGCCAACCTCACCGTCACCGACTCCCTCGGCGCTCCACTCCTCCGCTTCTCCAACCTCCGCTTCCGTAAATTCGTAGCAAAGAAAACCAAGCCCGCCATTTACGGAATTGATTGGATCGAAGCTCCAGATGTAACAACTCCAGTGTCATTGAAGGGGCATTGGGTGATCGTATCCGGAGACGATTTTGGCGAAGAAGTGTGCAGGCAGCTACAGACACAAGGGGCAAGCTACTCGTTGATCTCGACTCCGAATGTCATCGATGTGAATAAATGTCGTGAAGCTTTGCGCAACATTGTCAGCATTCACGGAGAGATTGAAGGGGTAGTGGATCTGCGTTCAGCCGGAGCAGTGGACCTGGTACTGCAGGAACCAGAAAGTGATGAACCACAGAATCCAGTAGTCGTTGAGGGCTGTCTGTCTCTGCTTCAAGCTCTTCTGTTGGAACAGATTCATCCCCCGAGCGGCCTGAAGCTAATCACGCGCCAGGGGCGGGAAACGGCGGATCTTTCTCTCTCCGCAGGAGGATATGCGCTCCAGGCATTGCGACGCACCGCCGTCCTGGAGTTTCCCGAGCTCTCGACGCAGCATCTGGACCTTCACCGGCACACAGGAGCGAGCGACCTGCTCCGACTTATCGCTTTTGCTACTGAACCGGAAGCCATGGTCCGTCGCGAAAAGCTGTTTGTCCCACGGCTCAGAGAAAGAACTGCAACTTCAGCAGAGGGACAGAATGTCGAACTGGTTTCCGCGGCGAGCGGGCTTATCGAAGACCTTGGGACTATTTCCACGGAACGGCAGGCTCCCGGGGACACCGAGGTGGAAATTGCAGTCCATGCGCACGGGATCAATTTTCGCGATGTTATGAATTCGCTGGGAATGTTGCCGGGAATGATCCAGCGATTGGGAGGCGAGTGTGCGGGAGTTGTAGTGAATGCCGGATCGTCGAGTGGATTCAAGCCAGGCGCGCGAGTCTTTGCCTTTGCGCCAGCAAGCTTCAAGCGATTCGTAACAGTGCCAAGTGCAAATGTCACGGCAGTCCCTCAGAATTTGAGTTTTGCGCAGGCTGCGGCGCTGCCGGTGGTCTACCTTACCGCACTCTATGGACTCGATCGCCTCGCAAATCTGCAGCGAGGCAATAAGGTACTGATTCATTCCGCCGCAGGAGGCCTGGGATTGGCTGCAGTTAACGTGGCCAGGGCACGAGGCGCGGAGATTTTCGCGACGGCAGGCAACGAAAAAAAGCGCGCTTACCTGCGGTCCCTGGGAATTCAGCACGTAATGCCTTCGCGTACAGAAGAGTTTGCCGATGAGGTGATGCGACTGACCGACGGACGCGGCGTGGGTGTCGTTCTGAATTCGCTGACCGGGGCTCTGGCGGAGAAGACGCTCTCGATTCTATCTAAGGGCGGCTACTTTCTCGAGGTTGGCAAGCGAAATACTCTTGGTGTCGATGCGGTAAAGCACATACGTCCGGATGTCCGTCACATCATCTATGACCTCGGACAGGCAGCAGCGGCCGATCCTTCCCTGGTTCCAGCTTTGTTCAGAGAATTGTTGGAATCGATAGCGACAGGACGAATGTCGCCCCTGCCAGTGACGGAGTTCGACGATCCCAAAGAAGCCTTTCGCTATATGGCGCAGGCTCGCCATATAGGAAAGGTTGTTGTGTCGCGGACGGATGCAGCCAACACCATCGGGCTGCTTACGTTAAATAACAACGCCACCTATGTGATCACCGGCGGGTACGGCGCTCTCGGACTGATCTTTGCCGAAAGACTGGTAGACCGCGGCGCGCGTCATCTCATCTTGATCGGACGCAACAAGCCAGACGCAATCGGACAGGAAGCAATCGAGCGAATGCGAGTCAGTGGCGCGGAAGTCAAGCTGGTTACAGTTGATGTGAGTGACCGAGGTGCGATGGAATCGGTCTTCGAGGAAATTCCCGCTTCGGAGCCCCTCAAAGGAGTGTTCCACTCCGCAGGCGTGCTCGACGATCACAGTTTGCTGGAGCAAAGCCCTGCCTCTCTCTCTAAGGTGATGCGGCCTAAATGGCGGGGGGCGTGGAATCTGCATAGAATTACGAGTCATCACGACCTCGACTTCTTCGTACTGTTCTCTTCAGCGGCTGCAACGCTGGGTTCGCCTGGCCAAACCAACTATGCCATTGCGAATGCGACGCTGGATGCGCTGGCGATTTATCGACGGAGTCTTGGTTTGCCCGCGTTGAGCATTCAGTGGGGCCCTTGGCATTCCGCGGGAATGACCGAGAAGTTGAAGACGAACCCATCGGATATTGGACTGGGACATATTGAGCCTGATGACGGCTTCGCCGTACTGGAGTCGCTGCTTACCAGTAACGAAACAGTTGCAACGGCGTTATCCGTCCTCTCATGGAAGAAACTTGTCAATACAAGGCCCGCGGGCACGTCAGCGTTTTTCAGTATGTTGGCGGAAACAGACATTCACGTGCCGAAAGAAGATGCCCAGGCTGGTAATCAGGACTTCTGTCACGCTTTGCTGGGTGCGGCTGCCGAAGATCGGCGCGTGATGTTGATGGAACATTTGCGTCAGCAAACCGCGCAGATCCTGTCCCTCCCTTCCCAGGTCAAGATAGATCAGGATGAGGCTCTCCACGATCTGGGACTGGATTCGCTGATGGCGGTCGAATTGCGGAACGCCCTGATGACGTCCTTGGGCAGACAACTGTCTCCGACAATGGTGCTCGATTATCCAACACTCCGCACGCTGACTGACTTCTTGCTGGGTGAGATCTCGGAAGGCCGAAAGCCCTCGAATGCTGCAGACAGAGGGTCCGAAGATATAAACGCACTCAGCGATTCTGAAGCAGAAAGCTTGTTGTTGGCGGAACTTGGAAGGCGAGGCTATGGCCCAGGCTAATAATTCATCGCCGTCGATAGGACAGGGAGGCGACGACCTGTCGTCGGTCAAGCGTGCCCTCATTGAGATTCGCAGGCTACGCGCAGAACTCGACGCGTCTCGACGCGGTCATGGTGAGCCGGTTGCGATTATCGGAATGGCAGTCCGTCTGCCGGGCGGAGTAACCAGCCCCGAACGCTTCTGGAAGGCGCTAGCCGAGGGAGAGGATCTTGTCACGACCATACCGCCGGAGCGCTGGAGTGCCGGCGCATATTGGAGTTCAGACGCACAGCAGCCCGGCACAATGTACGACATCCATGGAGGCTTCTTATCCGACATTGATGCCTTCGACGCCGACTTCTTCGGAATCCATTCGCGTGAGGCGGCGAGCATGGACCCGCAGCAGCGCATTCTGTTGGAACTGACATGGGAAGCGCTGGAGAGAGCCAGGATCGACCCTCGCAGCCTTATGAATACTCAGACGGGAATTTACCTGGGACTGAGTAACAGCGATTATGCTCGGCTGCTCACCGACCGCGCGGTGGAAATTGACGGCTATACAGGTGTGGGAGCAGCAGCCAGCGTCGCAGCAGGGCGCATCGCCTATTTCCTGGGCACTCACGGTCCTGCTTTGGTCATCGACACGGCCTGCTCCTCCTCGTTGGTTGCAGTGCACCAGGCAGTCCAAAGTCTCCGGCGCGGGGAGACGGACCTTGCGATTGTAGGGGCCGCGAATCTGATTTTGTCTCCCGATATGAATATCAGTTTTTCGCGGACCGGAATGTTATCCCCGGAAGGACGCTGCAAAACGTTTGATGCGTCTGCGGACGGCTATGTGCGCGCCGAGGGCTGTTGCATCCTCGTTATGAAACGACTTGCAGAAGCGGTTCGCGACGGTGATCGGGTTATGGCGAACGTTCGCGGTACGGCTGTGAATCAGGATGGACGCAGCGCAGGAATTACTGCCCCCAATGGTCCTGCTCAGGAAGCGGTGATGAGGGCAGCCCTTCGTGATGCGGAACTGAAACCGGATGCTGTCGACTATATAGAGGCACACGGAACGGGAACGCCACTCGGCGATCCGATGGAGGTTCACGCGATCGGAGCTGTCTATGGATCGAGTCGAAGCTCAAAGTCTCCGCTCCGCATCGGATCGGTCAAGACGAATTTGGGACACACCGAGGCCGCGGCCGGTCTTACTGGTTTGATCAAGGTCGTCTTGATGATGCAGCCCACCGGAGGAATTGCGCCACATCTTCACTTCAAACAACCGAGCCCGCAGATTGACTGGGAGCGCTGGCCTATCGAAATCCCCCAGCGATTGATTCCATGGAGCCGGAACGGGGCTATTCGATATGCAGGAGTCAGTTCCTTCGGTTTCAGTGGAACGAATGCGCACCTTATTTTGAGTTCGGTTGAAGAACCTGCATCCGGCGAAATCGGACGCGAAGTTGTGCCACCTGTTTTCTCTGAATCGTTGCTGTGCCTCTCCGCCGCTCACGAAGACTCATTGCGTGTTCTCGCCGAACGATATATCGACTTTTTGCGAGAGAGTAAGAACAGTTTCGCCGATATTTGTTACGCCGCCGCGATAGGTCGTGCGAAGCTTCCGCAGCGTCTCGCGCTGAGGGCAAATCGTTCAGAGATTGCCGCACAGGTCCTTGAGCAATGGCTCGCTGGACATCCGGTAGCCGGATTGATGACGAATGCAGAGGATGCACCGGAGCCATCGATGGTCACCCGCGGGGCGTTGGAGCAGATTCAGAAAGAATTTGCCGCCGGGGGAACGCTGCGTTACGACAAGCGGGCGCAATCGGATGCGCTCCGTAGCATCGATCTGCCGATATATCCCTTTCAACGCAAGCGGTTTTGGTTTGGTGCTCCACCGCTCGTGAAGCGACAAAGGCAGCGCGAAGTTGTCTGGCAAGCCATGCGGATGGAGGCGGAACGGCAAAGCCGGCAAGGTCCCTTGGGCTGGAGTCCCGCCGACCATCCCGAAAGATGGAAGATATTGGACCGCCTGACTCGAGCACATGCGCAGAATGTGCTGGTTGCTGCGGGTGCTTTCACTGATGGAAATCCATTGACGGCCGATCATGTGCTCCAGGGGTGTGGATTTCAACCTATTTATCTCAATTTGGTGAGGCGCTGGTTATTTTCTCTCGCAGCGGCGGGGGAACTCGTCGAGACGAATGGAAGCTTTCGCTCAGTTGGTGCTCTTCAACCAGTGAACCTTGGCCCTTATTGGCAGGATACAGAGCGATGGTTGGCCGACGATCCGGGAACGCTGGCTTATCTGAAGCAATGCGGAGCGCTGCTGGGTGAAGTCGTCGCGGGACGCAAGAGCGCGCTGGAAACCTTATTCCCGGATGGTTCGTTTGATTTGGCTGAAGGCCTCTATGAAGGCAACGTTGAAGCGAGGTACTTCAACCCCATCGTCGCTTCCGCCCTTCGGGCACTGGCTTACGGATCAGGCAATCAGCGTAGCGTCCGCATCCTCGAGCTAGGCGGCGGTACTGGAGGAACCACTTCAACGGTGCTGCCCTTGCTGCCATCAGGACAGGTGGAGTACTGGTTCACTGATGTCTCCGAGCTTTTCCTCAGCAGAGCGCGGCGCAAATTTGCGGAATACCGCTATGTCCACTATGCGCGTCTTGACATCGATCGTCCTATTGAAGAGCAGGGGTTCGCGCCGGGTAGGTTCGATGCGATAGTCGCCGCGAATGTCGTCCACGCGGCGCGCAATCTTGAGTCGGCCCTGCACCGCATCAAGGCCTTACTATCAGACGATGGCGTCCTGGTGTTGTTGGAGACCACCCACCACCACTCATGGTTTGACATGTCCACGGGGCTGATCGAAGGCTGGCAACACTTCGAGGATGCCGATCGGCGAGATCATCCCCTGCTCACTCCCGAGCAGTGGCGCGGTGTTTTGGAGCGGGCAGGATTCGAGGATATGGTGGAGCTTCCCGCCTCCGGCTCGCAATCAGTGACCCTCGGACAACACGTTCTGCTTGCCGGGAGCAGCAAGACACCCGGAATCCAGTCTCAGAAGAAGACTGAGTCACAAGCTTCCACTCCGCAGCAAATGGAGGGGCAGGCGAAAGCACCGATTTCTCTTCCCGAACAGGAGAACGACCTGATTGCGGAGGAACTGCTGGCTCTCCCTCAGGAAAAACGGGATGAGAGAGTCTCCCAGGTGGTAAGAGAGACGGTCTGCGCTGTCTTTCAACTGGATATCCGCCCTGACGACCTGACGGATCGGGATCGTCTAAGCGATCTTGGAATGGATTCTCTGATTGCTCTTGAATTGCGCGGTGAATTGTCGAAGAGGCTGGGATTGGGCATGACAATTCCCTCGACCATTGCCTTCGATACGGGAACGGTAGGAGAGCTGGTGCGCGCGTTAGCGGCGCTTGCAGGGTCACAAACAGAAAAGCCGCTGCCGTTGAAAGCTTCTGATGAACGGCGAGCGAGTGTTCCCAAAGCCAGGCAAGGGCATGTAACCGCCGAGCAACTGGAAACAATGTCTGAGGAAGACGTAGAAAGACTTCTTACGGAACGGCTGAGCAGACGATGAGCGAAGTCCTGAAATTCGGCGAAAGCACTGCGTCGCTCTCCCCTTTGAAACGGGCATTTCTCGCACTCGAACGGGCAGAGGCCCGTATTCAGGAATTAGAGGAGGGTCGCGTCGAGCCGATCGCCATTGTGGGCATCGGTTGCCGCATTCCTGGCGGTGAAAATGGCGCCGATGGATATTGGAGGCTCCTTGAAGCGCAACGGTCGGCAGTCGGAAGCGAGGTAGAGAGGCGCTTCTCCGGCATGCTGCGCAACAATTCTTTGCCCCAGGCGGCGCGCCGGGCAGCGCTGCTGAAGCGCGTAGATCTTTTTGACCCGATGCATTTTGGCATTTCCCCGCGCGAAGCCGTCGGAATGGATCCGCAGCAGCGACTTCTGCTCGAGGTGAGTTGGGAGGCGCTGGAGAGCGCAGGCATCGATCCCTCCTCGGTCTACCAGTCATCTACCGGAGTCTACATCGGCATGTCTTCGCACGATTACGCCCAGTTGCAGCTGCGGACGGGCGAAATCGAAAAGATCGATCCTCACTTTGCTTCTGGTGCTGCGCAGAGTGTTGCCGCCGGGCGCATCTCCTATGTCCTGGGTTTGAACGGTCCCGCTCTTGCGATTGACACCGCATGCTCCTCTTCTTTGGTGGCAGTGCATCTGGCGTGCGAAGCTCTCCATCGTGGTGAGTGCAAGGCAGCACTGGCTGGAGGCGTCAACCTTATCCTTTCTCCCGAGCCATCCATCGCGTTCGCGCAGGCAGGAATGCTCTCGGAAGAGGGTCGGGTGTGCGCATTTTCTTTTGGAGCGGACGGGTTTGTACGTGGCGAGGGCTGCGGGGTGTTGTTGTTGAAGCGTTTGTCGGAGGCGCGATCTAGTGGCGACCGGATCTTTGGATTGCTTCTGGGCTCG
>JABCZC010000133.1 GCA_013289875.1 Acidobacteriota bacterium
CAGCAGCCCCTCAGCAATCAGTGCATTCACGGCCCGCAGACCAGCGAAATAGGCGTCGGCCTTCGCTGTCCAGGTCATGTTGCCGGAGGTGATGCGCCCGCCGGCCTTGATTTGCTCCACCAGCAAGCCTGGCGGGATCGTCTCCCAATAGATGCGTCCCTTGAAGTCGGGATGACTGGCCTCGAACGTCTGCACCAGCGGCGCCATCGCGAAGAAGTAGTTTCCACCGACATAGAGGACGAGCTTCGGATCCGATAGGTCGCCATGGAAGTCAGCAAGATCGTCGATTTGTGGAACAGTGAAGTCGACGCCGCGGTCGACCGCATCATTGTTTGCGCCGTGCTGCCAGGGCGGAAAGATGTTGGGCTCCGGCGCGAGTCGTTGGGCCATGGCCGATTGAGCAGCCATCAGAAAGATGACGCTGGCCAGCAACGTGCGCGCCGCACCGATGAGCGGAGGTACACTACCGCGCATAGGCGAATCCTGCGTGTTGTAGTTCGGGAAGGGTCCCAACCGCACCGGGTATCAGCACAACACCTGGTATCAGATGGTTGGTGAGCTCCGCCGCGAGCGCGTCGACGGCAAGTTTGTCAGGATTGGTGCCCGCTTCAATGAGTTTGGAAGCTTGCTCCCAGATCGCATTGTGACACGACATGAATACGGCACCGCGCTTCTGAAGAGCGGGAATTGAACTGTTGGCCGGGGAGAAAACACCTGCCGGGTCTTCGTAGTTTTGAGGATCGGCCTTGGCCGCCCCACGTTCGACGATAAGTGTATTCGTCTCGAATCCTTTGCCGGCGAGCTTGGCGAGGCTGTATTTGTCCCACATCTCCTGATCGTACAGTGCAAATTGCGCCGATCCGTGCGTTGCCGACACAACAAGAAAGTCCTGATGGCGGAATGACCAGACTTGCGCGTTGATCGAGTTCCGCATCACATTGAGCCATGGGCCCCCGATCTCGGTGTTGTCCCAGGCCTGCTTTGCGGCCGGCTTGTAGGCCAGCACTTCGGACAACGCCTCGTGATCCCATTGGTCCGGGTTGTTCAGGATCATCGGAACGGTCTTGAAATTCCGTCGGCGCGGGGCTTCGGAAAGGCGCTTCGTAAGATCTGCCAACGCCGCGGCCCCGTGCGGTACAAGCTGGTCACCCGGGCCGGGCGCTGCCTGTGCTTTGTTCGATAGAAGATCGGCAGCGCCGGCGGCAAGCGCGACACCGAACGTCTGCATGACGATCCTTCGGTCAGGTGAGTCACTCATGGATACTCTCTTTCATTAGCTGTTCGATCCACAATCCGTTCGTACCGCAACTTATTCACGTCACGTCGTCTCGTGGGACATTTCGGACGATCATGGATGATCCGTCTTCGGCGGAGCCTGCGATGGGCGAACTGCCAACTCCTTGATTGCGTCACGAATAGGTTGGAACGGGCCGAGTTTGTGCTGTGTGGGGTCGAGACCATCGGCGTAGGGCCCGTAGGGCGCGTCAACGGGCTTCTGGAGCCTGTTCGGAAAATCGCGATCAAGCTGCGCCTTGTGAGGCCGCGGCTGTGAATCGACGAAGGCCGCTACATCCCATGCATCTTCCGTCGACAGTGCCGGTGCCTGCCAGGTCACACCGTTCGGCATGTTGTTGTGGACGAAGTTTGCGGCATTGATCAGCCGGGTCATCCCCGCGCCGTCGTTGAAGCTGTCGGGCCCCCAAAGTGGGGGTATCGCATAACCCTGCGCGTCTCCCAGGGCGCCTGCGCGCTGACCTTGCCCCTGATCGCCATGACACGCCGCGCAGTTCTGAGCGTAGACGGCCTCGCCGTGCGCCGGGTCAGCGGCGCGTGTCAGTTCCGGCATCCGTCCGGGACCACGTCCATGCGTCGGCGCGCCAACAGGGCGGCCGCTCGAGAGAAATTTCAGATAGGCCACGATCGCCGTCATTTCCCGGCTGTCGGCGGGAAGCGGCTTGCCGTTCATGCTGCGAACCATGCAACCCTGGATGCGGTCTTCGACCGTTCCAACCGCGCCTGAGCGAGCGCGGTAGTTCGGGAAGTCGGCATAGACACCGACAAACGGCAGGCCTAACTCCTTCGTGCCCGCCTCAAGGTGACAGCTTTGGCAATTCAGGTTGTTACCTGCGAAACGGTGAGCCGGGTCGGAGACTTCGGGGCCGATCAACGACGCTGTCTTGGCGACGAGGTCTCTGCCATACCGCACCGTCCGACCCCAATCGTCGTCTGCGAGTTTGTCGATATCAGGAACGACCCAGGACGTCTCGACCGGAATCGTGGAAGCGGATGCTGCCGAGGTGGGCGAACCCGGCGCCGGGGTCTGAGCGCGGGCATGACGGAGTGCAAAGACAACCGGGCACGCCAATACGGCAATGCCAAGCAAAGCAATCAAGAGCCGATTTATCCTGGCCATCCGCAATCTCCTGGGCAAGGACCTTCCAGCCTTGACGATCCAAACGCTCGAAATGAAGGCTATCGACCCTCGTATAGTCGTTCCAACGGATTGTTTTTCTTAAAATGAACGATTGAACGGATGAGTCCGACTCAGTGCTTTCGACCGTAGTCTCCGCAAAACGGGAATATTCGCGCAGATGGCCGGAGACTTTTGGCGGTTGGCGCTCCAAAATCAGAGAACTGGGAGTCTGGAAACGAAAACGAGAGCGCGAAAAGCTGGGATTTCCAGCCCAATCTCGCGTTTCCCAGGACGCCTTGCCGGACGCTGGAATGCCTGGCTGGCGACGCAGTGCAGATCGCACCGGTCTCCAGCCAAATTCCCTGCAAACAGGGAATTTTACGGGGAAAATCACGATTTCGGGCCTCAAGGCGACGATGTTAGAGCAGGAAACCGCTTTGCCGCAGGGACTTTTCAACGAATTCCCTAAGCAAACTATCAGGGAAATTTTTCCGAAGAATAGGGAATTCTAAGCGGATAACAGGGAATTTTCGCGGCTGTATGAGTAAGGCTTTCAGCAACTACGCGGAACATTTCGAAGCTCAAGTAAAAGTTGACCGGCTTCTTTGACATCCTTGGTGTCTCGACCTTCCGTGAACCAGCCGTGGATGGGTATTAGCAATGCCAGCGCTTCAGCCCGGTCGCCACAGCTCGCCAGCAGGCGCGCGAGCGTTGTCGCGGCGCGAAGCTCCCACGATTTCGCCTGTTGGTCGCGCGCCACGGCCAGGGCCTTGCGGAGAGCTATTGCCGCCTGGTGAGATTCGCCTCGCAAGCTCAATATCCAACCGCTCAAGCGTAATACCTCGGCATAGTGGGACCGCTCTTCGCCCGCCTCGACTCGGGTGACGCACTCCTCGATCAGGGTCCAGGCACGCTCGACATCACCCGCAAGCGCCAGCGCCTCTGCTTGCAGGCTCCGCAGGTACCAGATCCAGATACGGTGCCCTGTCCTCATCAATCGTTCGATGCCTTGATCGAGTTGCGTCAATGCGTCTGTCAACAGACCCGCGCGAAGCAACGCCACGCCTCGGCTGATTTCGACCATGATTTCGCCGAGCAAGGGGATGCCGCGCTCATTGCTGATATTCGCGGCTTCCTCGGTGCGCTGCATCAGGGCATCGAAATCGCAAAGGTAGTCGAATAATTGAGCGCCGAGCGTCAACGCGAGAGCAAGGTCAAACGGATGGCCCCTGCGCCGCGCGTTGGCTTCCATGGCATGGCTGGCCGCCCGTGCCCGGTCGGGATAGCCCATCATCCACAGGAATTGAACGCGATAAATGCTTTCTCCGGTGAAGGGGTCGATGTTGGTGAGTGCCGCAAGATCCCAATGTCGTTCCGGATCATAAAGTCTGTGTGCCTGATCGCCTGAGCGCTGAGCCGCCGCGAACTCGCCGAGCCAATAATGGCAGGCAGAGGCTGCCCGATGACCAAAGATTTCCAAACTGTCATCTCCGAGTTCCGCGCTGGTTTTCGAAATTCTATCCGCCCAGCGGAGCGACTCCGCCAGCTGGCCCGCAGTCATGTAATGCACTGACAACGCGTTCAAGATTGGCAAGTAAGCCGTAGTTTGCTTGAGCGACTGGGCGAGCCTCCAGGCAGGTTCGAGAGTTTGGCTGACCTCCGCATGAGCCCAGCCGAGCTGCGCTACCAGCGCCGGCCCAAGCGCAGTTCTAAGGGAAATTTCCATTCGATCTCGGGCTTTGGACGGCCTGAGCTTCGACAAAGCTGACATGCCTGTCCGTAAATGGGTGATTGCTTCTGGTATCGCAAAGCGCTGTATCGCGACTTCGCCGGCCCGAAGCCATAGTGGCGCGGCGACACGGAATTGCTCTGCAGAGCTGTAGTGATAGGCGAGTAATTCGGGGGCTGCTTCGCGCGTTTCGGGCCAACGCTCCTCCAGCAAATGGGCGATATCGCCATGCAACTGTTTGCGTCTGCTCTTCAGAAGCGAGTCATAGGCGGCGTCCTGAACCAGCGCGTGGGAAAATGTGTACACCGCATTTGGGATCTCGCCATGGCAGCTGGCAAGCCCGGACGAGGTCAAATGTTGCAACCCCTTGTTCAGCGCGTCCTCGCTCATCAGCTCCAGCGCGGCACTCAATTCATAGCTGAACTCGCGGCCGATGACGGAACCCACTTGAGCAATTTCCTTGCTTACCGCGACCCTATCGAGGCGAGCCATGAGCGAGTCGCGCAGCGTTTCCGGGATCGTGACGTTGGCCGAAGAACCGGCATAGGCATAGTGGTCTCCTTCGATGATCAGGTCACCCGACTCCAGGATGGATTTGGTCAGCTCTTCGACGAATAAAGGAACGCCGTCTGTACGAGCAATGATCTGAGCGACGAGGCCGGGCGGCAACGCCTTCCCGCCGACAACGTTCGCGACCAGCGAACCGCTCTGCGCCGAGGTGAATCTTGTCAGATCGATCACGGCGACGGCAGGGTGACTCGTCAATGGCGAGTTGAACTCGGGCCGAGCGGTGATGACCAATAGCGCTGGAATGTCCTGAAGCTGTTCCACGAAACGTTCGAGCAGGTCGAGCGTCGACGGGTCGGCCCAGTGTACGTCCTCGAATAACAGCAAAGTTGATCCCGCGCGTGCCTCGGCCCGCACGCATTCGATGAGGACGCGCATCGTCTCTTCTTTGACAAGTTTCGGGGAAACAAAACTCAAGTCGTCGCGCTTCTGGTCGGGGATCGATAACAATGCCGCGATCAAATGCATGTCAGCTCTGGCGAGGCCAAGGCGGTCGATGACACGCGTTTCGAGCTTGTCCAACCGGACCCCGATATCGCTATCGCGATCCAGCTCCAGCGCACGTTCGAAATAGGTCCTGATGGGATAAAACGCACTGTTGACGAAGAACGGCGAGCACTGAAACAGGTGGGTTCGGCAGCCGTCGCCGCGCGTGCGCTCGCGCAGCGCACTAGCCGTCCGGCTCTTTCCGATGCCGGGTTCCCCGCGCAGCAGGACCGCCCGCCCGGTTTGTTTCTCTGATACCTGAAGCCAACTATCGACCAACGCCGAGATTTCCGTGTTGCGCCCGACGATGGGCGTCAAGTGGTGTTGTGTTGCTGCTTCGAAGCGGCTTTCGGCCCGGCTGACATCGAGCACGCGATAGATCTTCGTGAGTCCACTAACACCCTTCAGCTCTTTCTCTCCAAGATCCTCGTATTCGAATTCCCCGCCTGCCATGCGTCGCACGCTTTCGCTCACGACTACCGAACCTGGTTTGGCTATCGTCTGCAGGCGGGCGGCAAGATTAATCGTTTCCCCCACCGCGTTACGTTCGCCGGAGGCTATCACGACCATTCCCGATGTGATGCCGATGCGAACCTGTAGACGCCCTACGCTCTGGAGATTCAGGCCCGCGATCGCGGAAATGATGTCTAGTCCGGCGCGGACCGCACGTTCAGCACCGGATTCATGGGCGAGAGGGAAACCGAAGAAAGCGACGATGCCGTCGCCGAGTATCCTAAAGACATATCCGTCGTAACGATTGACGCATGTCTCGCAGGTCTCTTCGTATGCGCGAAGGACGATCTGCATTGCCTCCGGGTCCAGCTTGTAGGAGAGTTTGGTGAATCCCACCATGTCGCAGAACAGCACAGCCAACTGACGCCGTTCACTTGTCGATATGTCGGCCTGAGGCGCTCCCGATTTCTCGAGTACCTTCTCCTCGCGTAAAATGTTGAGTATTCGCTTCCGCGGCCCGAACGGGAGACCAAGCTCTTTGAGATCGCTTTCGGTGAGTATCCGGAGCGTCGCGAGATCGACTTCATTTTCGTCGAAGATTTCGACGAACTGCTCCAAGTCGTGCGACTTAAGCCATTCCGAAAGTGATTTAGATTTCATAACGGTGTTCCGCGAAGCCTTTGCACAAAAGCACCGGTCGATTGGCCAAGGACCTTAGCCGAACTCGCGCCGAAGAACCCGATGGCCAGCGGCTTCCGTGGCTGCGCACGCACCCCGAGCGGCCACATAGCCGCACCGCCGAATAGGGTACTGAAACTGTCGCGTTGCATGTCCGACCCCAACACCGAAAAAACAACATCTTAACGGTTAAGACAAACTCTTTGATAGGGCTGAAACCTGGCTCAAGGTACTGGCGTTAAACACGATGCAATGTCTCAGTTGCGTCAATCGCGTCGTTCTGACGGCTGATCCCGACTTCCGACTTGCCCTAACTATCGGACATCGGGCGCCAGACAGGATGTCGCAAGGTGCCAATAGCTGACAATCGGAATTGCTTCTCACCTCATTGTGGACACTAAAAAACAAATTAGGACGTACGCAGATCGATTTTGGGAACGTCACACATCGCCCACTGCTTGTCTTCCTATCACGAAGGAGGAAGCGATGAAGATCACAACGATCACGCTGGCGATAGTGTTTGCACTCTCGGGCGGCTTAGCAATCGCACAAGGCGCCGTCGCAAACGGTACGGCACGGGGAGGTCCATCTTCCCTCCGCACGTTTTCGCCGAACCGTATGACACCAGGCGCGACGACGCCGGGAAGCACAACAGGCATGGGCAGAGGCGCCACGGGCGGCATGTATGAGGATAACGACCCAAATGTATATAGAGACGGCCAGCCCCGTAGCGATGTGAATCCGCATGGTGGTTGAGACGTGAAGCGCCGCACTGATTAAACCCAAAAATACGCAAAAAGGGCCCGCTGGGCGAACCCTCTCACCCTCGGTCGAGGTTCAAGGGTGCCGCCTCGCGCGAGGACGAAGAGGGCACCGCCCAACTGGATGCTCAATTTTAAACGAAATAGGTGCGACTTCTGAAACGGGTCTTGGTCGTGTAAAAACGGCCTTAGCGATGTCGCGCCTGGCAGGCGGCCCAAGTAGTGTCTCAGGCCACGATCGCGGCGATCAGCGGCTTGATCCCGACGATGTTCA
>JABCZC010000134.1 GCA_013289875.1 Acidobacteriota bacterium
GAAGCGTTTGCCAATCGGGTTCTGACCCGGCCACATCGTGCGAGCCAGTGTCTCATTGACGATGGTGACCAGCGTCTTGTCACGCGTGTCCTGTGTGGAGAAGTCGCGTCCGGCCTTCAGCGGCACACGAGCGGTCGAGAGATAGCTCGCGGAGACGATTTGCAATCGCGCGTTAACCAGATTCGATGGATCAAGCGCCTTGCCTTCCGCGATCAGGCCGTTGCTGCTCCCCCCGCCTGCGAGCGGAGCACGGGATACGACTGCAGACGACTGAACTCCCGGTAGAGCCGCCGACGCCTCGATCATGCGCTCGAAAGTCTGTCGCGCAAAGGTGGGGTCGTGATAGGCGGCATCCGGCAGCCCGACGCGACCGACTACGAGGTTTGCGGTGTCGAACCCCGGATTCAGATGCAATACCAGCAACGCACTGCGGATCAGCAATCCGGCGCCCGTCATCAACGTCAGCGCTAGTGCAATTTCGCCGACCACAAGCATGCTCTGAATCCGATCGCGGCCGCCGGCGGAGGTCCCGATGCCGGGCTTGAAGGCTTCGCTCAATCGCGGCGACGCCGAACGCAGCGCGGGCGCAAGACCGGAAAGAAAGCTGGAGAACAGCGCCACCACGCAGGCAAACGCGAGTGCGGTCCCATCCACACTCGACTCGTCCAGTCGCGGAACTCCCGATGGCCCCTTCGCTGCAATCCACGCGACAGCCCCGTACGCCAGCAGTACGCCAACCCCACCGCTGGCGATACCCAGCACCACATTCTCCGTTAGCAGTTGAGCGACAATCCGTTTTGGCGAGGCTCCCAGCGCCGCACGCACCGCGATCTCTTTCTTTCTCGTCTGTGCGCGGGCAAGTTGCAGGTTTGCGATGTTGGCACAGGCAATCAGAAGCAGGAATCCAACCGAGGCGAGCAGCATCTTCAAGGTCAATTGCCGGTCGCCAAGCAATGCAGTTGACAGCGGCGTCAGGCGAAAGCCCCGCTCTGTGTCATCAATCGGATACTGCTGCTGCAGCCGCTGCGCGATCACGTTCAGTTCCGACTGAGCGGCGTCCAATTTGACTCCGGGCTTGAGCCGGCCGATCACGCTGAGGTAGTGATCGTCATGATCGGCTAGTTGCTGTGCAGTGTACGCGGCCGGAACCCACAGATCGCTGTTTTCCAACAGCGGATCGAACCTCTTCGGCATCACGCCAATCACAGTGTAGAGGAGTCCGTTAATGTGTAAGGCTTGGCCGATTATCAGGGGCTCCGCGTGAAACCGCGCGCGCCACAGCCGTTCGCTGATCACGACTACCTGTGAGTGTCCAGGCCGATCCTCATCAATGGAGAAGACGCGCCCCGCTATTGGCTGAATGCCGAACGTGGCAAAATAGCTCGCCGTAGCGACTTCTCCCTCCACGCGTTCGGGAGCTTCCTGTGTGGCCAGGTTGAAACTTGCGTTATTCGACGCGCTCAGACTTGCGAAGGAACTGCTCTGCTGCTGCACATCGATGAAGTTTCCGACTGAGAGACCAGGGAGGACGTCCCGCCATTGCTCCTGCAGGTAAGCGACGCGAGAGGGCTCCTGCATCGCGAGCGGCCTGAGCAGGACCGCGCGAATCACTGAAAACATCGCCGTATTGGCGCCGATTCCCAGCGCCAGCGTGATCACCGCGACGGCAGTGAACCCCGGCTTCTTGCGCAATTGCCGCAGAGCGTAACGAAGGTCTTGTAGTAGAAGCTGTATTTGAGTTTCCCCCTGCCGGCCCGCTCGTCCAGCTTCCCAGAAGCAATCGTAGCGCCAGCACGATCTCCGTGTAACTCGGTGAAATCGAAGGGGCTTGTCCCGAGAGCCAGCGCGCGAGTGTTCAAAGACGACAACCGATGTTCGGAATTGGACATACCTGTCGCGAGTTTCGTCGCTGTTTGCCACCGTTTGTGCCCCCCCGATCGCGACAACCCGGAAGACAACTGATGGTTGGAAAGTGATGCCCCTGTTCTGGCGGACTCGCCGGCAGAACAGGGGATCGCTGACGGAGCGTTGCAGCTGCGCGATTATTGAACAACCACCGTGCTTGCTATGGTTGCCGTCTCCGATCCGTAGGTGACCGTGCCGGTGAGGGTGGCCGGGCCCGGGAAATTCGGTATTGCCTTGCCGTTAAACGCCCGTAAATTACGGCAACTTTGTGGTTTCGCGCCTTGGCGGACTTGCTCGCCCGATGGACAAGGGCGCAATGGCCTGCTGGCTTACGCCCGATAGATCCCAGATAGTTTCGGGGGGCGATTCTGAAGCAGGCGGAGTCAGAGGGGTCAGAATCATAAACAGGCTTAATGGTGAGGTGAAGGAAGTTCCCCAGGCTGAATACAAGTGGCTGTTTGACATCGACTGTTCTCCGCGCACAGGAATGATCCTGGCAGTGACGCAGACCGGCGAGAAATACCACATTCGTATATTTCAACCGGATGGCAGCGGAGAGCGCACGCTAGTCGAAGAAAACGAAGAAATCCCTTCGGCTCGCTGATCGCCATCGGGAGACTCGATCTACTACCTGCACACGAACGGAAGTGCGAAGGCACTTTACAGGGTTTCCGTCACTTCTAAGGATGCGCAGCCAACTATCTTGGCCGACGGACTCCCAGCGGGAGACGTTTTCTCCATCTCCGCCGACGGCTCCCGGCTGGCGTATGCGAGAGAAGAACACTACTCAAATCTTTGGCGAGTTCTTATTCCTGGCGATGGGAAGAAAGCAAAGGCGGAAATTACCCGCATCACCTCGGGCACTTCGTTTTACGGCCAGCCTAGTTTCTCGCCCGATGGACAGTGGCTCTGTTACGATCACGGCCCAAATCAATTCGAGACACATCTTTTCAAAATGTCCGTTGCGGACGGCAAACCTATCCAGCTCACATTTCTCGCGCACGAATCAATCGACAGTCCCGCCTGGTCGCCGGATGGCCAGAGCATCGCCTTTTTCAACGAACAAGATGGGAAGGATCAGCTATGGATGGTTAGTGCCAACGCCGGCACGGCCCATCTTTTGAAAAACAATATCACGGGCACGAACAAGATTCTTGCCTGGTGGCCCAGCCCCGACATCGTATACGAACAAGATGGCCTTCGAAACCTCCTGCGTCTCGACACTGCGAACCATCCGGAAACACCTATCATTCAGCAGAACCAATCCCTGGGGTGGGTACCCGAAAAGCCAAGGTTCTCTCCGGACGGCAAAAAGTTAGCCATCTCGTGGAATCGAGGTGAGGAAGCCGGTCTCTGGGTCATTTCGCTGGAGCCGTATTCGGAGACGCCTTTGCGAACGGACATCAATGTTCATCCACTGGGTTGGTCTCCCGATGGAAAGTACATATATGCGCTCTCGATGTTCACGACAGCGGGTGTGGGGCGCGAAATAATCCGGGTACAAGTTGCCGCCCCGCACACAATGACCCCAATTGCAGTTCTACCCGGCGATGTTTTCGATGCCAATGCCGGCAGCGTGAGTCCGGACGGACGTGCGGTCTTCGTCAGTATTGATGAGTTGAGGTCCGAAATATGGACGATGGAAAACTTCGATCCTGCAGTGCGGTAGTGCGGAATGAGTGCGAAGCAGAGATGGAGTTTGATGCAGCTTTCTCGAATCTCTCACACCCGTAGGTGCAGTGTTTCATTCCGGAGGGACCACCGGCAAAGTTGTCTTTTTCAGCAATGGTACGTATCTGCGCTCCCGAGTCTTCGCATTGGCGGATGCGTGCGATTTTGCCCGCGCACAATCGCGCGTTGGTTGCGGGAGCGTGGTGGCTAGAAAACGGATGGGAGTCGGGTCGAGACATCCGATTTTCGGTCAACTGTGCACTATTGCACAGCACCAATACGCCAGGAAGCAGACACTGACGCGTGGGGTTTCAGAACAATAGCCTCAGGCAGAGTGAAAAATTCAACCAGGAGTCCGTATCTTCAGCAATTTGAAGAGTCAAGGTGAAAGGCCCGTGTGCGGAACCGATGTAGCTTCACGTGCATATTCGTAGCGGCGACATTGCTGGTGAGTGCGGCGGTCGCCCAGCAAGTCCTAACAGAGTCAGGCACCGTATCCGGGATACGTGCAGATGGATTGACCCTCTACAAGGGGATACCATTCGCTGCGCCGCCGGTGGGCGATTTGCGTTGGCGCCCCCCGGTGCCTGCCGCAGCCTGGATTGGCACGCGTAAGGCGGATGCGTTCGCTCCGGCGTGCATGCAGGTTGGAGTCTCCATGCCGGGCGAGATCCCTCCGGCCGTAAGCGAAGATTGTCTTTACCTCAATATCTGGACGCCGGCCAAGACCGCACACGAGCACCTACCCGTGATCGTTTGGATATACGGCGGCGGATACATCAACGGGTCGGCCTCGATGCCTTTGTACTGGGGTGACCGGTTGGCCCAAAAAGGTGTCGTCGTTGTCACGATCGCTTATCGGCTTGGTCCCCTGGGTTTTCTTGCGCTACCCGAGCTAACACGCGAGTCCGCTCACCATTCGTCCGGGAACTACGGCCTGATGGATCAGGTCGCCGCGCTCCAATGGATTCAAAGAAACATTGGAGCCTTTGGCGGTGACCCGAGATGCGTAACCATCGCCGGTCAATCCTCCGGTTCAATCTCGGTCAGCATCCTGATGGCCTCGCCTCTTGCAAAAGGGTTGTTTCAGCGCGCCATCGGTGAGAGCGGCGGTCTGTTTGAGCCGCTTCAGCTCGGACCAAAGTACCTGCTGACCAACGCAGAACATGACGGCGACAAGTACGCCGCTTCCGTGGGTGCGGCAACGCTCAAGGAACTACGTCGGCTGCCAGCGACCCTGCTTACCGGCAATGCTGGCGGTATCGTCCACGCGGTGATCGAACCGTATGTGCTTCCCCTTTCACCTTATGAAGCATTTGCTTTAGGTGAGCAGAACGATGTTCCTCTGCTGATCGGCTCCAACGCTGACGAAGCGCGGTCGTTGGTAGATGTCCAGCACGACACGGCCGCCAGCTTCGACAGTGACCTGGAACGCAGCGTCGGCCAGCTTCCCCCTGCTTTACTTGCGGCATATCCCCATGCGACCGACGTAGAAGCGCGCCAGGCGCAGCTCGGCCTCGAACGCGACCTCCGCTTCGGCTGGGACATGTGGGCATGGGCGAGATTGCAGGCCGGAACCGGGAAGAGTCCTGTGTTTTACTACTCGTTTCGACAGCAACCGCCGTTTCCTGCCGACTCCGTGTACGCGGGTTGGGGTGCGAGTCACTTTGCCGAACTCTGGTATGTCTTCGACCATCTGGACCAGTCACCCTGGAGCTGGACGACGGCAGACAGGAAGCTGGCTGGGGAGATGTCCAGTTACTGGGTCAACTTCGCCAGATCGGGCGATCCAAACGGTCCGGGGCTTCCTCCGTGGCCGGGCTTCACCAATGTGAAGAGCAAGGTTCAATATCTGGGCGATCCCATCACCGTTGGAGGCGTTGCGAATATCCAAGGACTGAGCGTCTTCGATTCCGTCTACACGGTTGTGCGTGGCAAGCCCTTTGCCGCTCAGTAACGTGTCGCACGCAATTTGCGATCCGCGCGAAATACCACTTTCAATCGCAATTTGTCGATGATCAGTCGATGATCAATCGATGACCAATCGCGGCACCGGAGGGGAAGCAAAGACAAATGACGTGCCGCCGGCTATTGCTGAAATCTCCAGCCATGCCACGGGCAATCTCATGATTTGATTCCGCTGCCTTGGCGAACCGGCCGCGGAAGATGTAGAGCTCGGCCGTTTCCGAAACGCGATGTTTCACAAATACTCGTTACCTCAACGTGAAGCTGTCAAAGCCGACGGCACCGCTTCCGAATGTCCGACCGCGGTCCGGAACCACCCATTCACTGCTTACTGTAAGCTCGTTTCTGGATAACTTCCGGTTTGGCCGACCATCCACCAACTGAACATGAGGGCAAGTTTTCAACGCAGGTCGCTAGCTTTGGGGTGCGTGGCATCGTGTCCTGCGATCGAGATGGTAGTCCTACCGTCATTCGGATGGGTCCATACGGCTCCGTATTGACGCAGTACTGGTAACGCTTTACCATACTGACCAGTATGGCCAAAGACCTGAATAGAGACGACTGGCTGAAGGCGGCGCGGATGGCGCTGTTGAAGGGCGGCGTGGAGGCGGTGCGGGTGGAGAAATTGGCCCGGAATCTGCACGTGACCAAAGGGAGCTTCTACTGGCACTTCAAGGATCGCGAAGAGCTGCTTGAGATCCTGTTGCGGGAGTGGGAAAGAGAATTGCTGAAGGATATTATCCCGCGGTTGAAAGGGCGGCGAGGCCCGAAGGCGCTGCGGTTGCTGTTGCGACTGATGGTGAAGCGAGCGCCACTGAGCGAAGTAGGAATTTTGCCGTCGGACGCAGCCGTGTTTACCTGGGCTTCCATGTCCCCGGACGTGGCCCGGCGCGTCCATCGGGCCGAGAGGAAGAGAGTCGAATTGCTGACACGGATCATCGGAGATCTCGAGCGCACCGAGATTGTGTATCTAGTGTGGCTGGGATTTGTAGCTAGAGGACAGCGTGTGCCCAGTTCGCGCAAGGTGTTCCCGCAGATTGTCCGCGCGATGCTAAAGCTGTTCCCGGCAGGAGGCCAAAGGCGGCACGCCAAGCGCAAAGCGTGACGCGAAGGGGGAACTCGTGTGGCGATGGTGGAGATGGATTGGGATAGTCGTCTTGAGTATTGTGCTGGTCGCGTCGGTTCTTGTCGCCATTGCGACGGCCTGGGTGAAGCTACCGGGCGAGGAGATGACGCCCGCAGGAATTCGCGGTTCAAGCTCTAAGTATGTGAAGATGGGAGATGGAGTGGAACTCGCCGTGAGCGTCTATCTACCCCCGGACTTGAAAGCGGGGGAGAAGGTTCCGCTGCTGATGCGAACCACGCGGTACTGGCGCGAGCCGCAGATCGGGTGGATAGCCAGAATGCTGGTGGCGCTGCATCAGGTTCGTCCGGACGATCTCGTGGACAAACAGGTGACTTACTTTAACAAGCGACGCTTCGCGGTGCTGCTGGTGGATGCGCGCGGCAGCGGAGCGTCGGGGGGGCGTCGCGACATGGAGTACTCCCCTGCCGAAGTGGCGGACATGGGCGAGGTCGCTGCTTGGGGCGCGCAGCAGCCGTGGTCGAACGGCCGTGTGGGCACGTTTGGAATTTCCTATGAGGGCAACACGGCGGAGCTTGCGGCGGTTCCGAATCAGCCCGCGATCCGTGCGGTTATGCCACTTTACGATGACTTTGATGTCTTGAC
>JABCZC010000135.1 GCA_013289875.1 Acidobacteriota bacterium
GCTCCAGAAGCTGCCCTGCTTGGCCGTCTCGAGCGCTTCCTGCAGCCGCATGCGCGAAGCCGCCACCAGATTCGGTGTGGGCTCAGATGCCCGATCCTGCGCCAGCAGCGCATGAAACTCCTGCTCTGCCTTCAGTTCGGCCGCGCAATCCGCGCACCGCGCCACATGCTGCTCCAGTTCATGGCGGGCGTCATCCGCGAGTTCGCCATAAACCTGCAGTACGATATTTTCTCGAACCCATTCACATTTCATAATCGCCACCTTGGAGCTACGAGCTATGAGCTATGAGCTATGAGCTACGAGTCGCCGCCGTGAGGCTCGAAGCTCGCGGCTCAAAGCTCATCACCGCATATCCGCCAGCGCCCCGCGCAATTTCTGCGTGGCTCGGAAGAGCGTATTCTTGGCAGTCTCTTCCGTAGTCTTCAAAATCTCCCCTACGGTCCTCAGCTTAAGCCCGTGGTAATGCTTCAGCTCAAACACCATGCGCTCCCGCGGAGTCAGTTTCTCGAGGGCTCCCGCGATGCGCGCCCCCAACTGCCGCCGCAACAAATCCCGCTCCGGATTCGCCCCTGCCCGCACATCCGCCACCTGGTCGAGCAGATCGTACTCCCCGCCGGACGCGTCTTTCGCCACCGGCGCGTCTTCTTTGCGGACATTTCTCTTCCGCAAATGATCGAGGCACAAATTGGTCACGATCCGGTAGATCCAGGTGTAGAAGGAACACTCAAAGCGGAAACTGCCGATGTTCTTATACGCCTTGAGGAAGGCGTCCTGATAAACGTCCTGCGCGTCCTGCTCGGTGCCGGTCAAGTGCAGCGCCAGCCGCAACACTGCCTGGTCGTAGTGCCGCACCAGTTCCTCGAAGGCTGCGCGATTGCCGCGCTGGGCCTCCCGGATCAACATCGTGTCGTCGATGCGACGATCTTGAGTTTGGCGATCTAACCCAGCCATGCGGCCCCGCGCGGGGTCCTGGTTCTCACTGATTCTCTGTACCCGCTCGCTCTTCTGTATCGAGTGGGCCCGTTCGCCAACCGCAAGTGGTAACGCCCAAACACCTGCCGGCATGTTGTTGTCGTGTCCTCTACCTGCCCGGTCATGAATGTCGTATCCGGGCTTGCACAGGAATAGACGAAGAGTCGGTGGAACCGTGAGCAGAAATTATAGGCCCGGAGAAAGATTTTCGGGGGCCTAGGTGATTCAAAGCCAAAGATTTAGTGCGAAACAGAACAAAGGTTCACAGCACCTGCCACCGCTTTGGCACGAAAAATGCCCAATTCACGATGCAATTCGAAGAAGTGCTGCTCACTGCGTTTCTATCGACAGCTTTTCGAATGTTGGGCGAGGGCACGCTACCTCCGCAACATTGCTCCCATTCTCGTGTTTCGAAGCGATGCAGGCTGAGACTCCGCAACGAGCGTCTTCACAACTGCATCGAAACCTCAGTAAAACTCGAGGGACCTTATGCGCTTCTGCTCTCCGTTCGCCTCTCTTACGTTCCTCGCCAGTCTGCTTCAGCTCGCGCCTGCACTCGCCTTCGCCCAGGCTCTCACTCCGGTCTGCCAGCCGTCCGTGAGCACCCCGATTATCGTCGCCACGCACGACCAAGTCATCGCGGCCGGCCTGCGGGCCGAGCCTCCACTCACCAATACCGGTGGCTTCGGCTTCGCCTGGCCCGATATGCAGATGGGCGTAATCAAGACCGCCGACGGCTATGAATGGTTCACCAGCGACGGCGCTTATCATCCCCGGCAGCTGTGGGAGGGCCACTGGGTCGGCAACAATAATTATGGTTCCGTCGTCACCACGCTGGGCACGCTCGACAACCCGCTAGGCGCGGGTATCCCCCACGACGTGACCATTTCGCCGAACCCCGATCCCGCCGTGAACCCGAACTATGCCAGCTATGGATACATCGGCGGAGGCTCTGTCTATCAGGTTCCCGAAGGGATGACCGGCGCGGGCAATCTGATCGTCGGCTACCACGCCGAACTTCCCGGCAACACGCTCTACTCTGTCCATGGATTGGCGGCATCGTGGGATAACGGCCTGCACTGGACCGACCTCGGCGAAGTCATTCGCCCCAACCAGTCGCTCGCGCTTAAACTCGCCCCCGGCTTCGACCCGATGGGCGCCGGACCGCTCGTGCTTTCGCCCGACGGCAAGTATTTCTATTTTTATTTTCCCGACTGGCCCGCCGGCACGACGAGCACTACGCACGTTTCGGTGGCCCGCGTCCTGGCCGCCTCGTTGGTTGAGGCAGCCTTTGGATCGTCGCACCCGCATTCCGTTCCCTTCGAAAAATTCTACGAGGGCAGCTGGCATCTGCAACCCGGAATCGGCGGAGCGTCGACTGACCTCATGGCAAAGCAACCGCCGGAAGTGGGAGGCTATCTCGATATCCACTTCAATAGCGCGTTGCAGCGCTACGTGATGATCATCGACAACGACACCACGTTCTACTACGCCGAATCCGTCGATGGCCTTACCTGGACGAATCCCATTTCGCTGGGCGACTTCACCGACGGTGCGAATACGATTGCGGTATATCCCACGTCCGTTGGTCTGGGCGAGGATCCCAACATCCTGGACAAAAAGTTCTACGTCTATTACACATTCCTGCACGAAGAAAACGGCGGCCTGCCCCGCAAGGGTGATTCGCTGCGCCGCATCACTCTCACCTGCCCGTAACGGCGGGTTAACAAATCTGAGAAGTCTTTATACCGTAAGGAGCATTTTATGTTCGTGCCTTCCCGTCTCGCCTGTCTCGTCTTATCGGCTAGCGTCTTCCAACTCGCGTCAGGCGTAGTCGCCGCGCAAGCCCCGCCCCAGGTCTGCCAGCCTTCGGTGACCGCTCCGATTGTCGTCGCCTCGCCCAACCAGCGTCTCGAGGCTGGCCGCAAGGCCGAACCGCCGATCACCGATACGGGCAACGGTTTCGCCTGGCCCGACACTCCCCTGGGCGTGATCAAGACTGACCAGGGCTACGAGTTTTTCGGCAGCGATGGCGGAGTGCACAACCGGCAGATGTGGCAGGGACATTGGGTCGGCAACAACAAATACGGATCGATCGTCACCACGCAGGGAACGCTCAACAATCCGCTGGGCACTGCCGATCCCCAAGACGTGAGCATTTCCCCAAATCCCGATCCCGCCGTAAACCCAAACTATCCCAGCTACACCTACATGGGTGGAGGTCCGGTCTATCAGGTTCCCGCAGGCATGCCCGGTGCCGGCAACCTGTTGGCGACTTATCACGCCGAGTTCCCCAACGACGCACTGTATGCCGCTCTCGGGCTGGCTGCGTCCTCGGATAACGGCCTGCACTGGACCGACCTCGGCGAAGTGATCCGCTTGAACCAGTCCTACGAAGTCGGCCTCGACGGCTGGGAGATCGGCGATGGCCCGCTGGTGCTCTCGCCCGACCAGAAATATTTCTATCTATATTTCCCCGACTGGTTGGCCAACGGCACGCTTCACGCCAGCACGACCACTAACGTCTCGGTAGCGCGCGTGCTGGCGTCCTCATTACTCGACGCAGCATTCGGCTCTACGCACCCGCACACCGTTCCTTTCGAAAAGTTCTACAAGGGAAATTGGCATCTGCAACCGGGAATCGGCGGCGCCTCCACCAACCTGATTCCCGAAGCGACCGCCCAGCAGCGCGGATACATCGACATCCACTACAACAGCGCCTTGCAGCGCTATGTAATGATCATCTCCAATGACACGACGTTCTATTACGCCGAATCTGTCGATGCTTTGGCCTGGACCGATCCCGCGCCGCTCGGCGACTTCGGCCCGATCGCGGCTTATCCCACGGCAGTGGGGCTTGGCGATAACCCGCACGTGCTGGGGAAAAGTTTCTACGTATTCTTCACGCATCTGCCGACCGACGGCACTGGGTGGACTAATGGCTCGGTGCGACGCGTCACGCTGACCTGCCCGTGATTCGTGGCTGGAAGCGGATCGGGAGAGCACTATCGACTGCATCAGAAGCGATAACGCTCTTGTAAAGCTGAAGCGTAATCGGCTGCGCTCCAGTCCTCGCGATCTGCGTCCATATCGAGCATAGAGCAAGCCGCCTCGATCGCCGGCCCCGAGACGGCGGACTCCGCCAAGGCCGCCACTAACGACGGCAGAACTCGCTGATCACGTCTCTTTGCCAAGCCTGCCATTGCTTCCGCGCGTACGTCCTGGTTTGAATCGCTCAATCGTTGGAAGAGAGCATCACGAATCTCGACTGAGTCGAGGTTACCCAAACCGCCAAGAGCGAACGTTGCCCAGTCCCGCACCTCTTCGTCAGCATCTTTCATAAGGGAAAGCAAGCACTCGGAACTTCGCGGGTCATTTGGAAAGGCGCCAAGAGCGAAGGCCACTGCATGTCGCACGTCGGCGTTCGGATGCGATTGACGCTGAACGATCTGAGGGATTCCGGCTGGATTTTCCAGGAACCTGAGAGCTGTGATCGCTGAGTCCAACGGCTGGATTTCCTGCTCGTCTCTTAACACACCTGAAACCACTGAGAAGGATTCGTCGGCAAAGGAGATGCTCGGGTGATCAGCGGTCCTGCCAATCTGCGCCAGAACATCCAGCCCTCGCGCGCGGACCATTGGATCTATCGAGCCGCAGCATTGGGCAGCCTTGTCGAAGACTGCCCGTGATCCGATGCGCCGCAGCTCTCGGACAGCTTTCCACGGTGCATCGTCCTCGTAGTCCCCGACCAGCGTCTTTGCGAAGAGCTCGTCGATGTGCTCGACCGTCATGACGCGAGGCATCCACGTAAGTGCAAGAAAAAAAGCCCGAGCGAGCGCCCAGACTGCGAACCTACTCCGCGACCGCTTCCTTCTCGATCACCACTTTCAAGTGCGCGGTCACGTCCTTGTGCAGCTTCACCGGGACCGAGAACTCGCCCACGGTCTTCAGCGGCTCGTGCAGCTGGATCTTGCGGCGATCGACGTTGAAGCCCTTCTTGGTCAGCGCGTCGCCGATGTCGCTCGACGTGACCGAACCAAAGAGCTGATCGTGCTCGCCAGTACGTCGGGAGAACGATACCGAAACGCCCTCAAACTGCTTGGCCAGTTCCTCCGCCTGCGTCTTCTCTTTGGCCGAGCGCCGCACCGACGCGGCCTTCATCTGCACAATGACGGCCTTGTTGCCCTCGTTGGCCTGAATGGCCAGCTTGCGGGGAAGAAGATAATTCCGTCCATAACCTTCCGCGACCTTCACCACATCGCCGCGCGACCCCAGCTTCGCTACATCTTCTTTCAGAATGACTTCCATGTGACAAAACCTCGCTCTTGGCTCTTGGCTATTGGCCTTTGGCTGAGACCCTTAACCCGGCTCGACTGAGCCAAGAGCTAAGAGCCAAGAGCCAAAAGCGTTTTCTTACGATGCTCTTCCGGCAAACGGCAGCAGCGCGATGTTCCGCGCCTGCTTGATCGCCGATGACAGCCGGTGCTGGTGCGGCGCGCACACGCCGGTCAGGCGCCGCGGCACGATCTTGCCGCTCTCGGCCACGAACTGGCCGAGCATGCGGTAGTCCTTGTAGTTGATGTCTTCAATTTTCTCGACGCAGAACTTGCAAACTTTCTTGCGCCGGAAAAACTTGCGTCCGCCGCCCTCGCGCGGAGGACCACCGGGCCCGCGCCCGCCGCCGCCAAATCGCGGACGATCCCCACCCGGACCACCGCTCGAACGCGGCCTCTCGCTCGTCGAATGCTCTGCTGCTTTCGCCTCTTCAGCCATAATTCTCCTCTAAAATTCGTTGGCCACTGCGTAGTTCAAAATCGCCTTGTCATTCTTATGCGTGGCTCAAAAATAACCCTGTCATTCCGAGCCGTTCCGCAGCCGCGCAAGCGGCGAGGACGTGTCGAGGAACCTGCTGTTCGCCAACATCGCCGCGAAACCGGCCCGCCATCCCTTTACGCCGTCGCCGGAGCTTCCGCCGCCGGAGCTGCGGGCGACTCCGCCGCCGCGACCGGAGCCGCAGGCTGCGCGCTGACTTTCTTGCGCGCGTCGCGCAGCGCCTTAATCTTATCCAGCCGCTTCTGTTCTTCGTCAGTGCGCACGGTGAGGAACTTGATCACCGGCTCGGTCACGCGCAGGCGGCGTTCCAACTCGTGAATCACCGCGCCTCCGCCCTCCACGACCATCAGCACATAGATGCCTTCGTGGAACCGGCGCACAGTGTACGCCAGACGGCGCTTGCCCATCTTGTCGACCTTCTGCACGCTGCCGCCCGAAGGCGCCACCACGCCGCTCAACGTCGCAATCAGCTTGTCCAGATCCTCTTCCGTCATATCCGGCCGGACAATGAACATCAGCTCATAAGTACGATTCATGCTTTTCTCCAAATCCTTGGCCACTGATTTTCACGGATAACCCTTTAAGAATTTGTCTTGATCCGTGTGAATCCGTGACTAATCCTTTTCTTCTTCCGGCTCTTTCCGGTTAAAGCGATTCATCGCCGCCGCCGGACCTTCTTTCAAAATTACCTTCACCGCTTCTTCTGCGGTGTCGAGAATTCCGTCCACCACTTCCAACTCTTTCTTCTTCATAGGAGACAGCAGATACTCGGCCCCGTCTCCAACTTTGCGTTCCGGCGCCACACCCATCCGGATGCGCAAAAAATCCTGTGTACCCAGCGCACCAATAATCGACTCGATGCCGTTGTGCCCCGCCGAACTTCGCCGCGTATGAATCCGCAGCGTACCCAGCGGAAAATCCAGTTCGTCCTGAATCACAATCAGGTCTGACTCCGGCTTCGCATCATATTCCTGAATCAGTTCCCGCACCGCGACGCCACTCAAATTCATGAACGTCTCGGGCTTGGCCAGCAACACCATCTGGTCGGCCACGATCGCCCGCGCCGTCAGCGCCCGGCATTGCCGATTTCTCACTTCCACTCCCAGGCTGCCCGCAATCCGATCAATCGCCAGAAAGCCCAGGTTATGCGGCGTGAACTGATAATCGCTGCCGGGATTCCCGAGACCAACAATCAGTTTCACGCGTATAAGCTCGTGTGAGGATAAGCTCTCGTGTAGAGACGGGCGACTCGCCCGTCCGCCGAGCGCAGTTCGGCCTTACCCCCGCAA
>JABCZC010000136.1 GCA_013289875.1 Acidobacteriota bacterium
CATAGGCGTGTTCTTGATTCTCTCTGCGCCACCTTGCGCATCCATCAGGTTGCCCATGCTCCGGTCAATTGCCTGCCACTCCCATTGATCCAGCCAGCTGCGCCGGCGAGCCACCATCAACATCGCAGCTATCTTGCGTTGCAGCGTCAGCGACAAGTTCTTCTCGCGAGCAAGCGCAGCCGGATCTTCTTCAGGTATCAGGTGAGCCACCGTTCGCACCGGGTCAAGCCCCCGGAGCTGTTGACGCAGTGCATGAACATACGCCACTTGATACAACACCAACCGCTGCTGCAACCCCGCGATCTCCACTTGCTCGTTAGCGGTAGCGTCCGTCTCCGGAGACATTGTCGCCAGCACCTGCAGCGCGAACGTTCGGCTCTCATTCACGATTGCGCCCCACAGCGTCCGTCCCTCCCACCAGCGCGCATATGCTGAGCCATTCCTGATCCCAACTATGATTCCGATGGCCGTCCCGTAAAGAGCCAACGGCACACTGGGCCAGCTCACCCAGCTCCAGTGCATGACCTTTTCGCAAAACACGATCAGGATGTCCCATCCCACTAGGAACACCAACGACCAGGTCAAATCCCGGATCATCAGGATCACGTGCGCCGTCTTGGAAACGATCATCCCTTGGCCTCGGCTCCAGCTGTTACCGGCACAAACTCCCGCTGTCCATCCTCCGCGATCCGCACCACTCCTGTGCCAATGTCATAAACCCAGCCGGAAATTGTCAGCTCTCCACGCGCCATCGCACCCGCCACGCTCGGATGGGTCTTCAGGTGCGCCAGCTGCATCAGCACGTTTTCTTCTGTCAATCGCGGTAGTTCCTCGGTCGGGTGATCATCCCTGGATGCCACGCTGCCGGCCACCATCAACGCTGCGTGCCCGTGTTGCAGCCAGGTCGCCACTGTCGGCATCCTGTCCGTTAACTCAGGATGCAGAAGAGCCTTCATTGCCCCGCAATCCGAGTGCCCGCATACTACTGCATGCCTTACCCTGAGCGCCGTGACCGCGTACTCGATGACCGCGCTCACGCCCCCACGCACTCCGTTGTAGGGCGGCACCATATTGCCGACATTCCGCGCAACGAAAAGTTCCCCGGGGCCCGAGCTTGTGATCGTCTCCACATCCACTCGGGAATCGGCGCAGGCGATGATCAGTGTGTGCGGCGCCTGTGGTATCGTCGCGGCTCGCTGGTATTTCTCCGCACTCCCGGCGTGGACCTCAACCTGAAACTTCCGCGCCCCTGCCTTCAGCTTCTCCAAAACACTCTGATCGCTCACAGTTGCCACTTCGCCTCCCTATACCTGTTTTTGTGGTTTCGACCTGGTATCCGTTGTTGCGACCCAGTCTAAGGCAGAATCAAACCGCCACGGAATTTTATTCGGCCATCACGACAGACTCAGTGCCTCGCAGTTATGATGGCTTCGCTTCGAATCCAGCAAGGAGGCCTCCAATGAAAGGCTCTACAGAATTGCCCATGTCTCACTTTTCCCGGCGTAAGTTCCTCGGCTCAGCTCTTGCCGGAACAGCCGCAACCCTCACCGGCACAGCTTCGATGAGCTTTTTCAGCACGGCTCCAGCCTTCGCCCAGAGCAACCTCACGCCAGACCAGGCCCTGAAGGAGCTCCTCGACGGCAACCAGCGCTACATCGAGGGACGTTTCACCAGCTTCGATGAGGACAAGCAGATCCTCCGCGACCGCACAGTCGAGAAGCAGCAGCCGTTCGCTGCCCTCCTCTCTTGTGCCGACTCCCGCGTGCCCATAGAGATTATCTTCGACCAGAGCATTGGGGAGCTCTTTGTCACCCGGGTCGCCGGCAACATCGCTACGCCTGAGATCATCGCCAGCCTCGAATACGGCGCCGCCGTCCTCGGAACCAAGGTCATTATGGTTCTCGGCCACTCTGGTTGCGGAGCCGTCAAAGCCGCAATCGCTGGAAAGGAAGTTCCCGGCCAGATCAGTGCCCTCTTCCCTCCTCTGCGCCCCGCCGTTGACCAAGGAGGTTCCGACCTCGCCGCCACCACCAAGAAGAATGCAACCATCCAGGCCACGCTCCTGAGCGAGGCCTCTACCGTCCTCTCTCCTATGGTGAAAGAAGGCAAACTGAAAATCGTCGGCGGATACTACGACCTCGACAGTGGCAAAGTCACGCTGGTTTGACGCACCAATCCCGGCCAGGACGGCGACGAGAAACCTGGGCTATCTGTGCGCGTAATCAAGCTTCGGATACCAGTCTGAGCCGCGACCATCCGGGGTCAGGTCCAGCATCAGCCAGAGAGGATCGAGGTCTGGCGCGCCTCGCGGGTCCTGTCCCGGATCGGCCATCTCGCCGCTCATCTCTCCACTGTAGAAGTGGCGAATAATTCCGTCGCGTCGGCTAAACACGCTAAAGCCGGGAACATCGGCGTCTTCGGGACTAACGTAGATGCGCGTGTACTCACCGGAGACGTCTGAAACAAGAGGAAGATTTGCAAAGCCGCGTTGCTTTTTGTACTCGATCAGCCGCTCTATGGGCGAGCGCGCAGTGAGGGCGATAGCGACTCGCTCGCGCAGGTTGATGGCGGTCCCGTTGAAGGCAGTCACAAAAACGATGTACACACAGGACACGGCAATTTACGTTGTGGACCATACATCATGCTGTAAACCATCAATGTATTTCTATCGCCGAAAAGGCTGGAGAAGCGGGTCAAGCCGGTCTCGGAGACAAGCTCGAAATCGTGCGGAATCTCACCACCCAGGGGTAGAGCACGACGTTGCTCCGCCACGCGCTCGATCTGGCGGCGCAGTTCGATCTCCTCGCTGAGCAGCGTATTGCGAGCCCTGCGATATTCCGCGCTTTCGTTTGGGAAGTGAGCCTTGTTGGTCGCGGCGAGCTTCTGAGCGGGAGCGAGAGTTTGCATATTGGACATAAAACTCCAGTGACACCAACTTTATGTTGGGATGCCCTCAAGAAATCGATTGATGTCAGTTGATGCTAAATAGCAATTGATTCACCGGCAAGCCGTCTTGGGTTTACTGAGGTCAGTCGATGACCGCATTGGCGATTTACATCAACTAACAGTGACTCCGGGTTATGAGAATGCTGCCCATACGCAGTCGCTCACTTCACGGGAAAGCAATCGAGATCATTGGCAAATGTGATCGGACCCGAATATCGACGCCTGATTTCGGCCTCGGTTTCCTTCTCTTTTCCCAGAGTCCGTAACATGCGATGAGACAGCACCAGTTGCTTCACATGAGCATTCCCGGCGGTCGCGCCGATGACTGAAGGCGGCATATGGAGCCGTCTTTCCACTCCCGTAGCACCCTCCGGCACCGCGTTATGCGCGACGAATAGATCGGCATTCATCGCCAGTTGAGTCAGGCCATCTCCGTCTCCGTTCGTGTCTCCGCTGAAGACGATCCGCTTGCCGCCAATTTCCACTCGCCATGCCAGCGCGGGAAACGCGCCATGAACGACGCTCACTGCGTACAGCGCCATATCGGCGTTGCGCAACACGAGTACCGGCGTCGAGGTCTCCGCAACATTGTGCGGCTGCAAAACGTAGTTTCCTTCGGCGGCCGGCTCGACTAATTCGCTGAGATAGCGCCACGCTCCATGCGGCTCGCTGAAAAGCTCGCTCACAAATTCCGTGGTCGAAGGCATGTACTTGTTCCCCGAAGGCCCATACAAGGGGAGCGGACGCTTCCGGTCTTCAAACCACGAAGAAAAGATCAAAGCCGGGAAATCGCCGCTGTGATCGACATGAAAATGGCTGAACAGAAACACGTCCACCGTGGACATCTGTGCTCCACTCTCCCCAAACCGCAGCGCGCTGCCTCCGCCTGCGTCGACGATCACGCGCGCGTTGCCGTTCTCCCATATCAGATAGCTGGTCGACGCGCGCTTATCCTGCATCTCCGGCCCGCCGGAGCCGAGCACCTGCACCGCCAGGCCAGTCGTGCCGCACGATTGCGCCCTTGCCAGCGAAGCTGCGCAAACCGACAGGAGCGGCACAAAGATAAGTAAAGCTATTACCGATCGTCTTTGCAGGTACATGTCTGGAACCTCGCCATCGTGATTTACTCGGTGACACTATGCCCGACGACCGATATGCTGGCTTCTCATAATCAGTCGGTGACATTCACCAGGAGCCCTCTTGAACAACTCACTCTCTGCAGCCCGAGAGCCTGCGCCTCTGAAGTCAGTCGAGAAGCTTTCCTTCTATCCCTGGCTCGTAGTGTGCATACCTTGCATTGGCGCCTTCATCGGGCAGGTCGATGCCAGCATAGTCCAACTCACCCTGCCCGCTCTCGAGGAATACTTCCACGCTACCTTACCGACCGTAAGCTGGGTCGCGACCGCTTATCTGCTGGCCTACGCAGCCACCTTGCCGATATTCGCCCGCATGTCCGAGATGTTCGGGCGGAAACTCCTCTATATCGCCGGATATGCTCTTTTCACCGCAGCCAGCCTGCTGTGCGGCCTGGCCTTGGATGTCAGGCTTCTCATCGCTTTCCGTCTCTTACAGGGTGTTGGCGGCGGCTTGCTCGGAGCCAACAGCCTTACCATTCTGGCGAAAGCCGCCGGACCGCACCGGCGAGGCCGCGCAATGGGGTTATTTGCCACCGCGCAGGCTGTCGGCGTCAGCGTGGGACCTGTAGTCGGCGGACTTTTGCTCAGCACCCTTGGTTGGCGCTGGGTCTTCTGGGTCTCGATACCGTTTGGCCTCGCCGGAATCATCCTCGGTTGGCTCGTATTGCCGCAAACGGCTGAATCGGATTCCAACAAGCGATTCGACTTGTGGGGCGCGGTACTGCTTACCCCTGCCTTGGCATCGGTTGTCATTCTGTTGAGCGAGTTTCAGACCTGGAAGCCTGGATCGACCGCTTTGATCGCACTTCTATCCGCCATCCTGCTGGCGTGCTTCGCGTGGCGGGAGCTTCGGCAGACATCTCCGTTGATCGACCTACACCTCTTTGGCGTACCGGCCTTTCTCGGGGGTGTCATCGGAGTCAACCTGTCCTATGCGCTTCTCTATGCGATGTTCTTCCTGATGTCATTCGCCTTCATGCGCGGTTTTGGCGATTCGGCCATCTCTGCGGGACTTCACCTGGCTGTCGTCCCGATCAGTCTCGGTTTGGTAGCGCCGATAGGCGGCAAACTGTACGAGCGTTTTGGGCCGAGACTGTTGACCACCGCCGGAATGATCCTCTGTAGCGCCGCAATTGTGATCCTATCGCTCAGTCTGATCAGGATGCAGCACGATATCACCGGTATGGCAGCGCTCAGCTTGTTCGGCATTGGGCTCGGCATCTATATCGCGCCGAACAATTCGGCCACGATCGCCGCTGCTCCCGCTGGTCGAACCGGAGTTGCCGGGGGTCTGGTGAACCTTATGAGAGTTCTCGGCTGCATGGGTGGTATAGTCACCGCATCGACCGCACTATCCCTGCGGCTGCATGCGCGGACCGGCGCCGGTAACAGGACGGTCGGTGTTCCCGCCCCTGCGATAGTGGGTGCCGTTCACGAAGTGCTATGGACACTGCTCTTCTTTACGATCATCGCCGGCGGCACATCTCTGTTCAGACCCGCACCCGAGGATGATCAATCAAGCTCGTAGCAATGGCGGTGGGCATAGCATCGGGCCGCGCCTCCTCCTGGTATCCACGATGGAGAGGAGGCGCATTTAGTTGGCCGACTATTTCCCTGGAATCGATACAATAAAAATAGAGATCAGAAAGCGCCCGGCAGCCATCGTTGTGTCGGGGCTTCCCATTTTGATACAGAAGACCGTCCCATAACTCACCTAGAATCTGCGAAAAGTACGCAAAATTAACGAAATGAATGAGTTACACCGTCAAGCATAGAGTAAGCCCTGAAATAAGTGCAATAATGTCCTGTAACCCGTTTAGAATCATGTAAGAGTTGGTAAGACGATGATTACAAGGTAGATAGAGGCGACCTATAGCTTAACTCCAATAATACATATTAATTACGTCTTCTATTCGCCCAAATGGGGGAGGGGTACCCACCGGCTCAGTCGTCGTCATCGTCCTTATGAACGCTGTGCGGATGCAGGATCATCCACGGGACCGGCTTATTCCCCATCGCATCCTTCCACAGGATGACGTTGAGCTTGCGCGCATCCGCGCGGTCTTCGTGGGTGAAGTCCATGCGGCTGGACTCCTTTGCCCCCGGAGCCTTCCCGCTGTTCGCCGTGTAAATAAGATTGTTCGCCTGGTTTGAATAGTCGGCGGTAAAGCCCGGCTGATCCCCTGCCCCTGTGAACAAGGGCGTGATAAGCGGCGCAAACGCGTCGTTGTTGTTCATGGGAGGAATGCCGAGCAGATCCTCCATGGTGCGCAGCACGCTGACCGTGGTGTAGAAGTTGTGATCGACCAGCGGCTTCGCCTGCCGCGGCGAGTACTTGCTGATCACCAACGCCACCGAACGATGCGCATCGACGTGGTCCGCTCCATCCTGCGCGTCGTCTTCGAGGATGAAGAATACCGTGTCATCCCAGTAAGGGCTGTTCGAGACCGCATCGACGGCGCGTCCGACAGCGAGATCGTTATCGGCGACGGAGGCCTTCGGTGTCGGCGATAACGGGCGCGTGCCCGCAGTGTGGTCGTTGGGCAGGCGCAGCATCACGAAGGACGGCATGGTGTCGCGGCCCTGCATCCGATCGTTGACCCATACATTGAAGTGGGTGAGAAATTCGTTGACGCGCAGCTGATCCGGAAAACGGAGATTGAAGTCCGGATAGGCAGCGTCGAAGTGTCCTTCAAGCTCAGGCTTCGTAGCTACGTTGCGATAAATCAGCGGAATCTTCCACGGATAGGGGCTGTCTCCTCCGCCATAGTTGGCCGGAATCTGCTCGCCATGCGCGATAAATGGGTGCTCGCATAACTGCGTCGGCTCGGGTGTGCCTTCGAGCGGAGATTTCTGCTTCGGAGCCTCGCCCGAATCGTCGCAGAACTTCGTCGAGACATACTC
>JABCZC010000137.1 GCA_013289875.1 Acidobacteriota bacterium
CGGAGATGACCTCGGTTCCGGGGCCAATGACGATATCGACGTTCGGCTGCACGTCGGGATTACCGGCCTTGCCAATCGCGGCGATATGTCCGCCCCTGACTCCGATATCAGCCTTGACGATTCCCCAATGATCGAGAATCAGCGCGTTGGTGATGACCGTATCCACGGCTCCTTCGGCCCGGGAGCGCTGCGACTGACCCATGCCGTCGCGAATCACTTTCCCGCCGCCGAACCTCACCTCCTCGCCATAGGTCGTGTGGTCCTGCTCCACCTCGATGGTAAGATCCGTGTCCGCAAGTCGGACTCTGTCGCCAACCGTCGGCCCGAACATCTGGGCGTAGGCAGCGCGGCTCATGACGTGGGGCATTTTCAGTGACCTCAGTGCTGTCATGGAGAGGGCTATCGCGAAGGGCGCATGGGCAATGCACCCATGATCGCCTGTTGAAAACCGTAAATTAGGCGCGCGCCCCCGAAGGGGATCACGCTGACCTCACGGACCTGGCCGGGTTCGAACCGCACAGCAGTTCCCGCAGGAATGTCCAGACGGCATCCGAGGGAAGCATGTCGGTCAAAGGCCAAAGCTGCGTTGGTCTCTGCGAAGTGATAATGACTCCCGACCTGAATCGGCCTGTCGCCCGTGTTGGCCACCCGAAGGGAAGTGGCCGTCGCACCGGCATTGCAGACGATCTCGCCAGCTGCAGGGAAAATCTCGCCCGGTATCATGTCAGGCCCCGATCAGTGCCAGTCCACCAAGAACGGTAAGAGCGCCAATAGCCTGCACCGCAAGCTTGCCGACGGAACCTTCGGCGGCGAGAGCGAGGCCGATGCCGGCGCCGTGAAGTGCAGCCGTTGCTACGGCAAATCCTGCTCCATAGGCGACGAGGCTGCCCGCGATCGCCTCGGTGCCGTGTGCGTGACCATGAAAGAAAGCGAACAGACCGATGAGGGCTGCACCCAGCCAAAGGGGCGCCCTTACCGCCAGTGCTACCATGAGTCCTAGCACGATGATCGAGGCGGCCACCGCAGCGGGAACCCCTGGGAGCCGCAATCCCAGAGTGGCCGCGGCAAACCCGGTCAGCATCGTCGAGACGAATACAGCCGGCCATACCCAGAGCGCGCGACCGCCCGCGAGCACTCCCCACACACCCACGGTAACCATTGCCAGAACGTGATCGATTCCAAGAACGGGATGTGCAAATCCCGTCGCGAAGGAAGCGAATGGCTCGACGGCAGCATGCGCTGGGCTTCCCAAGCACCCTGTTCCGAGTGTGAGGATTGCAAGGTTGCAGGCTCTCATGATTCGAACTCCTCTAGCGGATCGGGTTATGAATCGGAACGAGCTTCGTGCCGTCCGGAAAGGTCGCCTCCACTTGCATCTCCGGGATCATCTCGGTGATGCCTTCCATGACCTCAGAGCGCGTCAGAATCTTGCCGCTCTCTGACATGAGCTCAGCCACGGATTTGCCGTCGCGCGCTCCTTCCAGAACGAAGTCTGTTATCAGCGCGATGCTCTCGGGATAGTTGAGCTTGAGGCCTCTCGCCCGCCGGCCGCGAGCAACGATGGCCGCCAGCGCGATCATCAGTTTGTCTCTTTCACGTCGCGTGAGATTCATTGTCTTGCTCCGTGAACGCTGCCGCTCAGCACGACCACATCTTCGGAAGACGAAACGGGACCTCCGCCCGCGTCCGGTCGAAGTTCAACAGGATCTCCCGCAGACCCGCTTTCAGCTCAGCCGCGTCTCGCGCGGCGAGGCGCGCGATCACGAGCCCGGACACTATTGTTGTGACGCAGTGACACGGCAGCTGGGGAGCCAGGGCACGCATGAATTGCACCACCGCCTCCGCGTCCGGGCCGAAATAGATCAGCGTGCCGATCGCTTTGAAGTCGGCGAGTAAGACCGGGGTTCGAAGCCGTGGGAAGACATCGCCAATCGCGCGGAAGCAATCTGCCCAGATCAGACGACCGTCCAACTTCACCTGCCAACCATCGATAATCTGTCCGTTGACTATCTCCTCGCCGTGAGCCGCGCGACCGAGCACGAGCCACTCGAGAGCCAGCATCTCCACTCCAGCGGAGAGTTCGACTTCTGTATTTCGTCGCATGCGCGCGCCGTTGTAGACGATCGTCTCCTGCGGCAACCATGCAAGCTTCGCGGCCTGGCACAGCTTCAGCCGAGTGGCGATCAGTGCGGGCTCGCTCAAGGCTCGGTACACCCGTTCAGCGGCTTGGGAGGTGACCGTGACGGACGCATTGGCGAGTACCGTCACAGAAGATTCGAGCCGGTCTCCGCCAGCAATGCCACCAGCAGTGTTCACGACAACCGCTTCCTCGATTGGAGCACCCCGAATCCCCGGGAACATGATCCTGATGGGACACCGTTCGAAAAGGTCGACGATACGGGTGCCACGTGCTGAGCCAGTGAGAACGAGCCGCGCCAACCCTTCCGACCGCTGCAGGTCCTTGTCGGCCGGAGTCCCGACTGTCGATGCGCAGACATTTGAACAACCGCTGAGATCATCGGATGGCAAGTCAACGAGACTAGCGGACACCTTCGGGCCTCAAAGATGGATACCCACCCACGTAGACCCATTCGGCGGCTTGCGCCGGTACATGACAGCCGCGGCAGTTAGCCTTGTAATCGGTCGACGTAGTCTTCGTGGGATTCCCGGCATCGAACCAGGACCATCCCCAGCCATCACCCCAGAGTCGGTTGCCGGCATGCCGCCCCGTTGTGTCCCGGACCATGACGAACCACCCCTTCAGGACGTCCGCGTGGCTTACCGTTCCGGTGGTCATGGGCGCGGTGGCCGCCTGGAACACCTCTTTCACGAGGACCATGCCGTCCGGGAAATGTCCGCCGGCTTTATAGGCCTCCGCTGCGCCAGGCGATGCGTAGACGACATGAACGTCTTTTGAACCTTGACCCTGGTCAGCCGCTACAGCCCAGCTCCCCAGATATTCATACTCGCGCCGATAGTTCTCCGGCACATGCAGGTTGCCGTTGCCGTCCACCACGCTCTCCGCGGCAGACGCGCCGCCCGCCTCGCGTGCACCGCTCTCTCCAAGAGCGGCAATCAGGAGTACAGATGCCGCCGTGACGAGAGCGCCGCCGAGGTAGCGCCTGTTGATCACTGTATTTCTCCTTCGACTGCATAGGTGTTCGAATATCGACCCGAGTCAATGATCCAAGCGGTCGTAGAACTGCGTCCAAACCTCGTCCTTCTTGGCACTCGCCGCGTGGCAATACCCACATTCCGCCTTGGGTTTTAACTTCGCGGTGGGTGCTTTCGGCTCATAGTGATGGAAGTTGTAGTAACCCCAACCTCCGGTATCGGCGTAGCGCTTGCTATCCTTTACCGTCACATCGGCACCGTTTAGTTTTCCGGGAAAATATCCTCTGCCGGAGGGCTCAGTTCGCGAGCCGTCCGGAAACTGTGCCGGGATCGTGAGCTGCAGCTCCTTGAACATGATGGTTCCTTCGGGAAAGACATTCGTCTTCTGATATTCCTCGTATGCCCACGGCTGCATGTATACGTTGTGAAACTCCGGAAAATTCGCCTTCCCTCCGTTGAGAGCGTTGGGAGTGAGCGGCGACCCCAGGTACACCCATTTCTCGAAGTTCTTTGGCAAAATGAGGTCGCCATCGGCGGTGTACTCGGGCATGTACCGCTCACTGGTTTCACGCGCCGCAACCTCGCTCTTCGCGTGCAACTCAGAAAATACCGCCGTTAGAATGAGGCCGCTCGCGATCACCGCAGTCGCTATCAACGCTCTTCCACGTCCTGGCACATTCGTCGCAGTCATGTCTGGACTCCTAATCAATTCATTCGCGATTTCAGGGGTGCGGAAGCGCACCCCGAACCAGAGCGCAATCAGAACCCCACTAGCCCCACTGGACTGTTGTAGGGGATTTCCACACGGGTCATTTCCGTGAGCGAGCCGTCCGGTTGGGTGGCATAGCCGATGAGCTTCGCTGCGTTCCCGTAGATCTGGTAGAAAAAGGCGCCATCGTCCGTCACCCAACTATCAGCCGGTCCGCTGGTGACAACCGTATTGAGACCTCTGGCGGTGCCATCTCCCGGAACCCTCGGGGATGCGGGATCCTTCGCGATCTCAAGCCCTCTGGAATTGATACGGAAGCTGCTGACGTAGCTGTAACCGAATTGCGTCGCGTACACGAACTGGTCATCCGGAGAGACGGCCAGCCAGCACAGCTCAGACGGCAGCCCGACGCTCGTGTCGACCTTCATGAGCGGGCCGACGTTGAGTTTGCCTTTTGCATCGATGGTTGCCATGGCGCATCCATCCCCGACGGCATATCCGATGATGAAGGTATCTGGCCGGCCATGCAGGAAAGCGAGGTAGAACGGCGAACCTGCCTTCCCGTCCTGGAAGCTTGCCGTACCCAGCGTGCCATCCTCTCGCACTGGAAATACGATGAGGCCGTCGGGATCCGGTGCGTTGGAGGCGATCACTCTGTATGTCCCATCCGGGTTTGGGACCCATAGGATCGGCGAGCCGTCGGGATATAAACCCGTATGCGCGATGGGCTGGTCGAAGGTGGTGCCGACCAAGAGGAATTTCCCATCTGGCGAGAGAACGCCCATGGTTGGAACACGATCGGTCTTGTCTTTCGTATTTACTGTATAGCTCTCCTTGCGCGCGGTGAGCTTGCCTGCGGCATCCACGGACATCAGCCGGAGATGTTCCGGTCCGAAAGAGTGCAGGACATAAAGGATGCCCTTCGAGGCGCCAAAGGCTAGCGATTTGGCAGTGCCGCTTTTTCCCATCACGGGGTTCCCCGTCGGCTTGCAGTCCGCCAGCGTGAGCCCGCCGTCTTCGGCTACGGCAAAACTCGACACCGAATTGTTGCCGCCGTTGGTCACAAACAGAAAACGACGATCAGGCGAAAGAATGACGCTTGCTGCCCCCTCGAAAGCGTTCGGCGCACTTTCCTGACCGCTGATCGGCTTGAATTTTCCGGAACCCGCGCCTCCGGTGAAGACACGTCCGGCCTCGGTGAGAGTTCCATCAGGGGCTCGGCGATAGTGAACAACGCAGTTGCGCGTCTCGTTGGTCTGCAGGTAGAGATGTCCACCACGAGTCATGCCCATTTTTGCCGTTGCCATATGATTGACTCCGCCTTTTCCGTTGGTTACCGCTACCGAACATCCGATGGACGCTCGGTTCTGAGGCGTAATCATCAACGAACCGATAGCGCCCGTATTGCACGAGACTAATGCTTGTCTGCTGCTGCTCGCATTCCAGATACCGATACGCAAATGCCGTTTTGCATCCACACGATTCTTTTGTGCTGACGCACGAACGATCGAGCAGCGGCACCAACGACGGGACGCGTAAAGCCAGGGAGGCGCGTTATCGCGCAAGAGAAGCGCGGGTCCGTAATGGGAACCTACCGATAGGCTAACGCGCTAGGAGCAGAAAGATCGACGATAAGTGACATCCGCCCATCGCATCGCCATACGTAAGGAGTTGCATCCTGGCGTTGCAGTGCGATGCCTAAAGGACTGAGAAGCGGAGAAGTGAGCAGCCCCTGCACTCAACAGCGCGGTCGTCACTCCCGAACGGCAGCCCGTAGTGCACACCGGCTCACCAAGATCGTTGAGCCGCTAGCGCTCGCATGCGCGAGTGCGTTGGTCCGCTCGTGAACGAACCCACACGTCTGCAACCGAAGAATCGCCTTCAATCTCCGGTCGCCAACCGATCCCTTTAGGAGCTTAGTTGCTCAAACGCGACTGTTGAACCGGCTCGGTGTGGAAGCCTCCAGCCCGGCCGTACGAAGTGGCAGGTGTACCCGTCTGGAATGCGCACAAGATAGTCTTGGTGCACTGGCTCGGCTTCCCAGAACTCACGGGCCGGCACAACTTCTGTGACGACCCTTCCTGGCCAGAGACCTGACGCTTCAACGTCCGCAATCGTGTCTTCAGCGATATGTTTTTGCTCGTCGTTTGTATAGAAAATGGCGGATCGATAGCTTTGCCCGATGTCATTGCCTTGACGGTTCAGAGTCGTCGGATCGTGAATCTGAAAGAAGAATTCCAGCAGCTCACGATATGTGACTTTCGAGGGATCGAAGACGATCTCAATTGCCTCGGCATGGTTACCGTGGTTCCTATAGGTGGCGTTCGGCACGTTTCCACCTGTATACCCGACGCGCGTCGAGATGACGCCGTCGCGCCGCCGAATTAGGTCCTGCATTCCCCAGAAACAGCCACCCGCGAATACTGCGCGTTCAGTTTTCATTGGATTTCCTCCAGTTTTGCCAAGATACATGCGCACGTTTTGGCAGCACAACTGCGGTCACCTAATTTTCCGCGTGTGGGCCTTTCTCACGTCTTGGCGTTCCACGAACTGCACCAGCCGGCCGCCTTCACCGCCTTGCCGGGGAACAGGGGACAGCCGCCCTGGGCAGATCCCGCCGCGCCCTGGTAGAACGCGCAATTGGCGCACTTGGTGCCGGGCTTGGCATCGCCGGACTTGCTGGCATCGCTGACGTACTTAAGCGCCTTAGCCGTTGGGTCATCGGAAGCCACCAACGGCAAATCGGCCGCGAGCGCAATGCGCAACGGTATCGTAGCGACGGGCACCAAAGTCAGGCCGAGAGTGACTGTCTTGAGAAGCCGGCGCCGCGATTCATCAATGGCCCCTCTCATCTGGTTCTCCTTGAACGTGTACGAAAGTGGAGCTCAGGCTCATCTGTAAGCTTCCCACAGTGCGCGTCTCGTCGCCTGTAGACATATGCTGTTGCTCGGCCAATCCTCGTGCTGATTTCTCGTAGTCTTGTACAAGACGTGCTGGGGACGGAGGCGTCA
>JABCZC010000138.1 GCA_013289875.1 Acidobacteriota bacterium
CACGGAGGAGAGCACAAGCGGATCAACCACAACAAACAACTGCAAAGACAAAGACGCTATGAAGGAAAAAACAAAAGACCCCTTGACGCCAGTGACCTGCTCATAGAAACGCGACTTCGCAGGCCGAGCCGTAGGTTGCACACTCTCGGGGCTCGGAACCTCACCCATGGCCCTCCTCTCTTCAGCCTCCGTCCTAAAGCGGTTTCTTCCCCGCAAGATCAGTAATTAACACCACATCCGAGCTCTTCCGTAATTGCAGCACGCCCAGCTTGCTGCCCGACGGCGACCACGCAAAATCAGTAATTGCGTTGTGCGTTGGGTCGATCATTGAGTGCGCCGGCGAGCCATCGATCGGCTGGTACCGAAGCGTGTTGCCACTCTTGGAGCTGGCGCCCTCGACAATAGCTTTCCCATCGGGAGAAAAAAGTGGGGAGGCACCTTCGGAATAGCTCATATCCATCGGAAGCCGATGCACAATCCGACGGGAGGTAAGGTCCACAATGTCGAGGGATTCGGTGAGATTGTGGGCCAAAATCAATTCAGTGAACTTTGCGTCTCGAGTCAGTAAGAAGCTGCCGAACGTGTGAGCCTCAAACTCCTTCCGCGGAGTTCCCCCCACCAGCGGCACGGACCATAAGGCGGCAAATAAAACATCCGCTTGGTCCCTGATGGTGAAGTAGGCCTTCTGGCTATCCGGCGTGCAAAAGGGAGCGCGCGCAGAGCCCGCATCGGTGAGCTGTGTGATTTCACTCCCGTCCCCATTCATGCGAAATAGGCGCGACTCTCCTGCGTTCTTGGGAATTGCTGTAAATAGAATGTAACCATCCTGGCAGGTGTCGATGTATCGGCCAATATCCAGATCACCGGTATCGATCGGCTGCACGGTCCCGGTTGTGCGTTCCAATTGACTGATACCTATGCCGCGAGTGATCAGGAATAAGCGGTCCTCATCCGCCCATGCCAACGAGGTCGGAGTGATGCGTAGCGGCGTACTCGAAAACATCTTCCCGCCATCTCCTTTGTAATACGCCAGGCTCGAGTCCACATTCGTCAGCACCGTCGCCAAAGTCTTTCCGTCAGCAGTGACCGCAAGCTGGCTGTAGGCATTCACATCATTAGTCAGCGTACGGAAGCCGTTGACAGCGATATCCAAAATGCCGATTTGCTCACGGTCGGAGTGTGCCTTGGAATAGAGGAACAGAAGATGCCTGTCATCGCCCAACCAAGCCAGATCGGAGTAGCCTTGGTCTTTACGGTCGAAAGCGGCACCCTTCGGCTGAGGGATGGTCCTTACCCTTTTCGAAGCCCTATCCAGGATCGTAACGACCGCGGTGGTGGTTCCAGTCGCTTCAATCCATGCGATCTCGTCTCCCCGCGGCGACCAGACTGGGGCTTCAGTTTTGTGGATAGACGAGTACAGCAGTTGGTCGTTACTGCCGTCCTTATCTGCAATGTGAATTTCCGAGTATTGATCCTTCCGGTCCGGCGTCCATCGCAGGTACACAAAGTGATTGCCGTCTGGCGACAGGCTCGGCGCGCTGTCCACATCGAGGACGATCTGCCGCGGTGTACCGCCAAAGACCGGCATCGTATATATGCGGCTCACAACACCGTTGTCGGGTGTTTCCCGCGTAAAATAAAGGTAGTTCGCGTCTGGGGAAAAGGTTAATCCAAGATACTGACTGGGATAGGCGCTTAGAATCTGGGTGTCCGTATTGGTCGCCAGGTTGCGTATCCAAACGGTTCTCTGTCCGGCGTCGTTCTTGACCTCGGCAAGAAATTTGCCGTCGCCGGAAAGTGCAATTCTTTCCAGGGTCCCCGTATTCGTAATCTGGCTTACAGACATCGAAGAAAATGGCAGCACACGTGGCCACAGCCGCCAGCCGAACAGGCCTGCTGTTACTACAACTGCCAGCACGATCAGTGCGGCGGGCAGCGTTCGCGATCTATTTGCCGGCGGGGGAGCGATCCCGACCTGCACACTGCCATCGGGGCGAATTGGTCGGCCCGCCTGGCCCTCGCTGCTCTTGCGCTGCAATCGTTTAAGGTCGACGCGCAGTTCTGCCGCCGACTGGCACCGTATTTCCCGGTCCTTCTCCAGCGCCTTGTTCAGCACCCCCTCAAACTCAAGCGGCAATTCGGGGTTGACGGAAATCGGGGCAGTAGGTGCGGCGTTCAGAATACGATCGAACGTCACCGCCGTGGTTACACCGATAAAAGGATGTTTTCCGGTCGCAACCTCATATAACACCACGCCCAGCGAAAAAACATCGCTGCGGGCATCCAGCGCTTCGCCCCGCGCCTGCTCTGGAGACATATAGGCAATCGTGCCAAGCGTCGATCCCGGGCTGGTCAATTGTTGTTGCGGAAAAGCCTGCGTCGCCCCGTTCTCGTTACCGTCATCCCCGAGCGTGCTGGCAAGATTCGAGTCAGCATCTTCGAACTTGGCGAGGCCGAAGTCCAGAATTTTTACTTGCCCAGACGGCGACACGAAGATATTGCTTGGCTTGATGTCGCGGTGCAGAATGCCCTTTCTATGCGCTGCATCCAGGGCATCTGCCACCTGCACCCCGAAGTCCAGCAGCTTGGGATACGGCATTGCTCTCCGGCAATCAAGCTTGTCGAGGCTCTGCCCTTTCAGCAGTTCCATCACGATGAAGGGCTGATCGCCGCTCTCATTCAGCTCGTAAATGGTACAGATGCCCGGATGGTTCAGCGAGGAGGCGGCGCGGGCTTCGCGCCAGAAACGTTCCAGCGCCGCTGGGTCTGGGCGTGTCGCTTCGGGCAGCACCTTGATGGCGACAGACCGCCCGAGCTTCTGGTCTTCGGCCTCATATACAACGCCCATCCCGCCCAAGCCTAGGCGACGGGTCACCCTATAGTGGCCAAGCAGAATACCGGCTCTCAATTCCTGCACGCAACAATCATGCAGCGGCGGACGCCACGCGGCAAGTGCCAAACCCGTCGAACCCATCCCTGATGAACGCTCTAGGCCATCAGGGATAGGTGCGCCGGTGCCGCGATGAGGAAGTTACCGCAAACCCGACTTTGCGGGAGGTTGCCGACTCTCTTCATCCGTGAGTGGCTGTAGCATAGAACGCTCATCCCCAAAGAGATCGCGATCGTCGTCCTCATGAATTATCTGGTTCGGCGGCGATATTCTGACTGTTCCAGAACCTGATGGTTTCGAAGTGTGGCGCACTCAAGCGCAGCGAATGAAGATAGTTCGGTGAGACGGATCGACCACGGCGGTGCTGGCATCCGGAAGTACACTGCGGAAGTACTATGCGAAGGGTGCTCATTTTCCTCGACGAGGTCGGTGAACCGATACCTAGATTTCCCCCTACGAGGGCGGTGCTGCCGTTTTTCTCGCCTCTTCTGCCGACAACAGCGTCAACTCGCATCCTGCATTGCCATGCGTCCCGCAGCTGACTCGGGCGCGCCGAATCACCTTTTCGGGACCTGCGTCCGGCAACCCGGCCTTCAAACCTGCTTGAGCAATTGCAGGACCCACAGCCGCAAGAGAGTCCGATCCACCGACGAATTGCACCGCTGGCGGGACGTCGGGTGCGAGCACAATGTCGAAAACAGCACTGCCGTCCGCTACGTTTACTCCGGGCAACGGAAAGGAGCCACGCGATGGAGCCGGCACAGCCTGGCCTGCCAGTGCAGTCAGTCTGTCCTTGATCAACTGCGCCTCTTTGTCGGAGCCTGGCGCGGCCAGAGCCGCCTGGTAATAGTGGATCGCTGTCTTTGTGTCGCCCTGGTCTTCGTAAATCCTGCCCAGATGACCGCCGTAATAGGCGCGTGGTTCCAGATTCCACGCGGCTTCCACGTACAAGCGGGCCTTTTCAAAATCGCCTTTGCGAAAGTACACCCAGCCGAGTGTGTGCCAATAGCGGCTCAGCGCCACCATTCGCGCAAAGTCCTCGTTGCTCAGCCTAGAGTGGCTGACCGAGGCCGCTTCATTTTCGATCAGGTCTATGGCCTTCTGCGCTAATGCCTGCGCATCGTCCAGATTCAAATCAGCCCTCGCCAGCCGATAGGCTACATCGTCTTTCGTAGCGGCTTTAGGATCCTGTTGCGCGATACGGATCAAGGCCGCAGCCCCTAGCTGTTTATCTCCCCCATCGAGCTGCGCAACCGCGTCCTCGTAGGTCATCGACGAAGCTTTTGCAACATCGACCGGTCGCGGCGGTTTTGAGCCGAGCGTGGTTTCTGTAATCTCATATCCTACGGGCAAGTGGAAGAGCGAGGGATCAGGTTCAGTCCTCTGAATATCCTGTAATTCGGACGTGCGCTTACCCTCTTTAGGATCTGCGGTGACCTCGCTTACCACAACCTTCAGCTCGTCTGAGGTCCAGACTTCGCGTGTCACCGTAATCGGCGCGTTATTGCCCATGCGACCAGGCGGGATCACTCGGGTAGTACGCTTACCCGATGCCAGCAGCCCGTCGATCATTCGATGCCCTAGTTCCTCCGTCTTCGCGGGCGCAGTACCAGACGTCGTCGCCGGAGACTGCACGGGTTGTGGAGTTCCGGCAGCAGGATCGGGCAGGTGGATGAGGAGAGCTGTTTTCCTGATGCTGCTCCACTGCAGGAGTGTATGGGCCGCCGGATCGAAGATGGTGTCAGTGACCAAAGCCAGCGATGGCGTCGTCGAACCGCTCTGAACAATCTGCGCCTCAGTGAAGACGCGGCCCGAAGAATCCCTGGCCGTGCGTCCTTAAAATTCCATCGTCGACGGCGTTCCATCAGGAAGCGTTTTGACTACTTTCGTCATCCGCACCGCTTGATAAGGCAAACCCTTTACCGGTCCATGCTGTTCTGAGGAAGACGTAAAGGTCAGCGATTCCTGTGCGGGAGCCACAAAAATCTGTAATCCCAGAGAACCAAAAGTCAACAGCGTCAAAGCCATTGCCCTGGATGACTGACACATCGGATATCCCTCCAGCAGAAGCCAGCGAAATCGGAAAATGCAACTCTAGAAAAACGCGAGAGACCAGAAATGGCACGGCAAATCCGATTCCTCTCCCAATTTCGCAACCCGCTTCTCCCCGATTTCGGGTCTTTAGCACGCTGCCTATCTACATATGCGCCGCTGTCTTCCTGGAACTTCCTGTGGCCCGCGCACCACTGGGAATTCTATGTCACGTCCGTAGTGCAAAATGGGGTTTGCAAAGAAACATCAACCCGATACGGGAGCAGCGATGAATACAGGGCATCCGCAAGGCAAGCTCACCCGCAGAGAAATGCTTCGCCTCTCCGCTGCCGTCGTGGCTACGTCGCAAGCTGAGACGCTTTTCGCACCGGCCGTTGCGCACGCCGCCCCCGCATCCTTGCCCACCACCGGCGAAAGCCAGCTCTACTCCACCCTCCTCAAGACTTGGTGCGACGGCCTCATCCCCCGTCAGATCGTCGCGATGCGCGATCCAGCTTTCTACGGTGGCCTGCTCTGCCCCGCCTGCGCCCTCATCCACGGCCGCTGCGGCGACGCCGTCTACCCGCTGCTCAAAATGGCGCACACCACCGGCGATGAAAAATACGTCCGCGCGGCGAAACTCGTCCATGACTGGTCGCAGGCGCAGGTGAGCCGGCCGGACGGCAGTTGGATCGGCGACGTCACGCTCAGCCAATGGCAGGGCATCACTGTCTTTCATGCCATCGCGCTGGCCGAGGCTCTCACACACCACGGCGAGGTGCTCGACACGGCCACGCGCAGCGCCTGGACCGCGCGCCTGGCGGCTGCCGTCAAATTCCTCGATGGCTTCATCAGCATCGAAACCGGCAACGTCAACTACCCTGCCACGGCAACTCTGGCCTTCGTGCTTTGCGGCCAGGTGCTCGGCGAGCCCCGTTACCTCGACCGCGGACGCAAGCTCGCCCAGCGCGTCATGGAGCAGTTCTCTCCCGACGGCTTCCTCTTCGGCGAAGGCCACCCGCTCGACGGAGTCTCGCCCAAGGGCTGCCGTCCCGTCGATCTCGGCTACAACGTCGAGGAGTCGCTGCCCGCGCTCGCCCTCTACAGCCTGCTCGCCAGCGACAAGGCTGTCGAGCAACAGGTGGTCGCCGCTCTCAAAACGCACATGGAATTCCAGCTTTCCGATGGCGCGTGGGACAACAGTTGGGGCACGCGCAACTACAAGTGGAGTTGGTGGGGCAGCCGCACCAGCGACGGTTGCCAGCCCGGCTTCTTCCTCATGGCCGGGCACGACCCGCGCTTCCGCGAAGCCGCCCGCCGCAACACGGAACTGATGGCCGCCTGCACCGACGATGGCCTGCTCTACGGCGGCCCCGACTACAAGGCGCACGGCGACCTGCCCTGCATCCATCACACTTTCACGCACGCCAAGGCGCTCGCCGCGGCGCTTGACCGCGGCAGCTTCCCGGCTGATCCCGAGCGACCCGCGCTTCCACGCGATGAGCCCTACGGCCTCAAAAGCTTTCCTGTGATCGGCACGCACCTCGCCGCCGTCGGTCCCTGGCGCGCTACTGTCACCGAGTACGACTGGGAGTATCAGGAGCACGTGCAGGCCGGCGGCGGATTCGGCGGCGGCCACGTGACCGGCGGCGCCCTCTCTGCGCTCTATCACATGGGGCTTGGCTCCATTCTCACCGCTAGCATGACTCGCTACGAGATGATCGAGATTTCAAACCAGCAGCAGGAGCGCGCCGGACCGCACATGCCGCTCACCCCGCGCATCGAGTTCACCGCCGGCGACACATACACCAGCCTCAACGACTACAAGGCTGCGCTCTCGGCGAGCCGCTCCGGCGCTGCGGTGGTCTTGAGGC
>JABCZC010000139.1 GCA_013289875.1 Acidobacteriota bacterium
GGTGAAAATCAGGTGCGGCGCGACGCCGGCTTTGAACTCGCGAATGCCTTCGAGCGCGCGTTCACGCTGCTCGGGCGAGGCAGAACCATCCGGGTTTGCAGGGGTTCCGAGCACAATGATGGCGTCGAATTGGGGAAGGATAGCGTTGCTGGTGGGAATGGTCCGATAACTAATGGTGGCGGCGATTACGGTGATGATAAAGACCGCGAGAAAGATAAGGAGAAGCTTGCGAAGAGGCCGCATTCGGATTCCCGGAGATTTTCGAAGTTAGATTTTTTTGATGAGGCTGGTGGCGATCTGAACGTAAAGATCGACGGCTTCGAGAAGTTCTTTTTTTGCGATGCGTTCGTGTGGAGTGTGGGCTACGTGGATGGAACCCGGGCCGAGGAGGAGCGGCTCGCCCCAGTTGGTGAGCGCAGGGATGTCGGTCGTGAAGTTGGCGATCATGGTGGGGAGGTCGTCGATCTTGCGCATGCGGACGAAGGGAAGGTCGAGCGAAAAGGTGACGTCGGCGCGGTCGTCTACAGTGGCGAGGATGGATTTTTTGATCTCGTCGGAGGGGCCTACGAGGCGGACGAGAATGTGAGCTTCGGCGTTGTCGGAAATTACGTTGGGGGCGTAGCCGCCGTGGATGAGGCCGATGTTCATCGTGGAGGGGCCGATCTCAGGCTCGATAGGGAGCGGAAGGGCGAGAACGTCGTGAAGCGCTTCGACGAGCTTATGGATGGCGGAGTCGCCGAGCTCCGGGTAGGCGGAATGGGCCATGCGGCCTTTTGCGCGGAGCTCGACACGGAGGGCGCCTTTGGAGGCCAGGGCCAGGCGGTTGTCGGTGGGTTCGCCGTTGATGAGGAACTTTGAGCCCTTTGGGAATTTGTTGGCTTCGGCGGCTCCGGCGGAGTCGCGCTCTTCGCCGACGAGAAAGAGGAGGCCGATCTTGATGCCGGCTTCGCGGAGACGCTCGGCGGCGGCGATCTGGGCGGCGATGATGCCTTTGGCGTCGCATGTGCCGCGGCCGTAGAGGAACTCGTCGTCTTCGGTGCAGGGAATGTAGGGCGGGACGGTGTCCATGTGGGTGGAGAGGACGACGTCAGGGGTGACGCCGGGCATGACCGCGTAGACATTGAAGCGCTCGCCGGTGCCTGATCCGGGCGTGGTGGTGCGGTCGGGCTGTGCGACGGGCATCTTTTCGACGGCGTAGCGCTGGGTGGTGAGGAATTCGTAGAGGAAGTGTCCGGCGGGGGCCTCGTGGTAGGTGGTGGACTCGATGTTGACCAGCTGTTTTGTGAGTTGAATCGGGTCGATCGCCATGATTCCAGCATACGTGATGGTCAGTGAACGGCGCATGATCTGCGTACCCGATAAACTGAGATGGATGACGCAGATTTTTTCTTCCCAATCTTCTTCGCAGATACGTTCGATTGAGGATCTACGCGGGCCGGCCGGGCGACTGGAAGCTCTGCTGAATACGGGGCGCGAGGACGCTCCCTATGCCGCTTTGGTGTGTCATCCGCATCCGATGGGTGGCGGGACAATGCACAACAAGGTGGTGTATCACGCGATGAAGGCGTTCTCGTCGTTCGGGCTACCGGCGCTGCGCTTCAATTTCCGCGGCGTGGGGTTGAGTGAGGGTAAACATGATGAGGGGCTCGGCGAACAGGAGGATGTGAAGGCTGCGCTCGATTGGCTGGAGAACAACTTTCACAGGCCGATACTATTTGCCGGGTTTTCGTTTGGATCGAACGTAGGTATGCGGGCCTGTTGCGGGGATGCCCGAGTGAAGGGGCTGGTCGGGCTTGGCCTGCCGGTGCATGCGGAGGGTAGGGATTATCAGTATGGTTTTCTGCCGAAGTGCACGGTGCCGAAGTTGTTTGTAAGTGGTGACCACGATCCGTATGGGTCGCGTGAGGCCGTGGAGGCTGTGTTCGCGCGCGCGACCGAACCGAAGCGGCTTGTGTGGATCGCCGGCGCGGATCATTTTTTCCAGGGGACGGCGGAGTCTCCCGGCGCAAAGCTGGCACAGATGCAGGAAGAGATTCGCGTGTGGCTGCGGAGTGAGTTTGGGTTGAGCTAGGCTGCGCCGCTGATCTCAGAGATGCGGACGCGGTGAGCGGAGGCAGCGGGGTAGCGCACGTCGGAGATCGAAGGCGCCAGGAGCCAGTCTCGCATGGCCTGGTTGCAGATGTCCGGCATCTCTTCGAAGGGAATGTGACCGACCCCGGGAAGAACCAGCAAACGGGACTCTGGAAGCTTGTGCTGCAATACGCGTGCCGAGTCGAGGCCAACGGCGCGGTCGCGGTCGCCCCAGACCAGGAGGGTGGGCTTCGCGACGAGTCCGGAGAGGGCGGAGCGGAGGACTTTCATATCCGCGGACCAGCGCCTGACGATCTCGAGGACGTGGTCAACGGTGCCGGGAATGGTGAGGCCTTCAATGTATCCTTCGAGCGAATCCGTGGTGACGCGGGACGGGTCCCCATACATCCGGCCCAGTGCGATGGCCTTGAATTTCTTAGGCAGCCAGGGAATCTGCCGGGCTAACCATATGCCCAGGGGGGTCTGGTAAAAGCGGATGAGGTTCTCTCCCAGATTGCAGTAGGGATTGGCCGGAGCGAAGAGAATGAGCCGTCCGACGCGCTGGGGATGACGCGCGGCAAGCATCATGGCTACGGCTCCGCCATGCGAGTGCGCGGCGATGTCGGCCTGGTCAAGACCGAGGGCGTCCATATAGGCGGCCAGACGGTCCGCTGTGGCTTCCAGGCCTGCATCAAGCCCGGGAATGCGGTCCGATTGGCCCATGTTGAACAGATCGAGGGCAAAGACGGTCGAGTCCTGGGCAAGAAAGCCTATATTGCGGCGCCAGTTCTTGGCTGAGCCCACCAAGCCATGAAGCAGCAGGAGTGGCCGCCCGGAGCCGGCCCTGTGATAGTGAATTCTGGCACCTTCTACCAGAACCGAGGCATCTTCAATTGGAGGATATTCTGGAGTCACTGCTACAAATGCCTCGAAAGTGAGAGAATAAGTCGCGAATAGGGTCTCAGTTGTCCAAATTCGCAAACGTTTATGTTACAGCAACGTTAAAAGCTTGATGTACGCTAGTTGAGAATTTTGTCAGGATTTTGCAAAAAATTCTGCTGAATGCAAAATCTCGTTTGAGGGAATCGTCTTTCCCTTGATTGGTATGGTCGAGAGAGCGATGTAGAAATGTCAGATATCACAGAAGCGAATATGTGAATTACGGAATGGGTTATGGTTTTTCGTATAATAGAGCACGCCAATTGTATTAACCACTGCATTCACAGTGCTTAGTCCTTTGGTCATTGGTGTGCATAGATCGATGTCGAGCTCTCATGAAGAATGCTGCTCAAACCCGTGTTCTGGTTGTCCTGCTGGCACTGGCGACGATTGCGGTTTGCGTGCTGGCGGCGCTGAATTTTGACCACGAGAGCAGTTTAGCGGTTCCAACTGACGGCATCTGGTGGGTTGAGGCGAACGGCGGCCTGCGGGCGGAGCGGGTACCGGCAGAGTCTCCGGGACATCGGGCGGGTATCCGGACAGGCGACATTCTGGTCAGTGTTGACGACCGGCCGACACCTCGACTCGCGGCATTGGGCAGGGAGATGTACCGGACGGGTGTCTGGAACCACGCGACCTATTCCATTCTGCGACCGGTTCCCCAATCGATCGATCTGAATGGCGCAACCCGGCTCGACATCCAGGTGTACCTCGGGGAGAAAGACCGTTCGATCAACCAGGGCCTACGGTTAATCGCGCTGGTCTATCTCTGCATCGGTATCTACGTGTTGTTCCGGCGTTGGACTGCGCCCAAATCAATTCATTTCTACGTCTTCTGCCTCGCGTCGTTTGTGTTGTACAGCTTCCGATCGACGGGCGAGCTGGACATCTACGACTGGGGCAATATGGTGGCGCAGGCGTTGCAGCCGGCGCTGTTTCTGCACTTCGCTGTCAGCTTCTCGGACAATTTTTCCTCTGAGCATAGCGACCGATTCCGGCGAAGGTTCCTCTATGCCCTGCTCTATCTGCCGGGGATCTTTCTGCTCGGTCTGCAATATACGGCGATCCGTTTCTGGTCGGCGACAGAGGTCCTGCTGCATCGCCTGGACCAGATCTCGCTCGGCTACCTGGCGCTCTATTACGTCATCGCGGCAGTGGTGTTCCGCTACCGCTATCGCCATGCTGAGTCTGCGCTGGAGCGGCAGCAACTGAAGTGGTTGACGCGCGGCACGCTGCTTGCTGTGACGCCGTTTACGCTGCTCAATGTCATTCCCTATCTCGCCGACTGGTCGGTGCCGGCCCCGTTGACCAAGCTGGCGGGACTCTCTCTGGTGATTCTGCCGCTGACATTCAGCTGGGCGATCGTGCGGTACCGCCTGATGGATGTCGACTTGATCTTCAAGCGCGGCGTGACCTACACGCTGGCAACGGCCTCGCTGGTTGGCCTTTATTTCGGCGTTATCGCGTTGATGGCTGAGTTGATTCACACGCGGCTCCAGAGCCTGGGTGTCTGGGGACTGATGGCGGCCGTCATTGTCGCCGGAATCGTCTTCGAACCATTGAAGCGGGCAATTCAGGCCCGGGTCGACCGCGTCTTCGACCAAAAGCGATTCGATTACCGCGAAACGCTTGTAGAGTTCGGCCGCGGACTCAATGCCCAGACGGACCTGCGGACTCTGCTCGATTCCATCGTGGAGCGGCTGCCGCAGACCCTGCTAGTCACGCGCGTCGCAGTCTTTTTAGCGTCAGAGAGCGAGGGATCTGGTCCACGCCACTTTGACCTCGCGGCCTCACACGGTCTGACGAATCTGAGCGCCGTGGAGCTGAGCGCACTGGATGTTCGTTTCCTGGACTTTGACCGGCCGGGCGCAAACAACCACATCTTTCTGGACAATCCGCAACACATTCTCCGACTCCCCGAGCCGCAGCGTCGCAGCGCCGGAAGGCTTGATCTGAACTACTATCTTCCCTGCCGCGTCGCCAATCGCGATGGCGGCGGTACGCGCACCGTCGCGGTGATTGGCCTGGGCCGAACAGACGATGGGGACTTCCTTTCGAGCGAAGACATGGAGTTGCTGGAGTCGCTGGCCGGCTACATCGGTATCGCGATTCAGAATGCGCAGCTCTACCGTAGGCTGGAGCAGAAGATTACGGAGTTCGAAAGCCTCAAGGAGTTTCACGAGAACATCGTCGAGTCGATCAACATCGGCGTCTTCGCTGTCGATCTCGACGACCGCATCGAGAGCTGGAACACGCAGATGGAGGAGCTCTCTGGAAAGCCGCGGGTCGAGGTGCTGCATCAGCCCCTTTCGGGCGTGCTGCCGCCGGAGTTTGTCGCGCGGTTCAATACAGTGCGGGACGAGCATGGCACGCACACGCTCTATAAGTTCCGCCTGGCACTGCCCAACCGCAGTGAGCGAATCGCGAATATCGCCATTGCGCCGCTGGTCACGCGGAACTTTATCGCCGTCGGTCGGATCGTTCTGGTGGACGACATTACCGACCGGATCCAGTTGGAAGCTCAGCTTACCCAGTCCGAGAAGCTCTCTTCAATTGGCCTGCTGGCTGCTGGCGTAGCGCACGAAGTGAATACGCCGCTGGCCGTCATCTCCAGCTATACGCAGATGCTGACCAAGCACATGCGCGATGACGAACGGCTCGCGCCAGTGCTCGAAAAGATTACGCAGCAGACCTTCCGTGCATCCGAGATTGTGAATGGCCTGCTGAACTTCTCACGTACCAGTGGAACGGAGTTCACGAGCGTGAACCCGAACGATCTGCTGAGCGATACGGTGACACTGCTGGAACATCAGTTCAAGACGGCACAGATTCGCGTGGAGATGAACCTCGATCCGCACCTTGCGCGCATTCACGGCAACCAGGGCAAGCTGCAGCAAGTGATTCTGAACCTGATGTTGAACGCGAAGGATGCGATGTTTGGAACCGCGAACGCCACACTGAAGATTGCTACCTTCAATGGCTCCGGCCGTGTGTTTGTGCGGATTCAGGACTCGGGCGGCGGCATCGAAAAGGAACACCTGCACCGCATCTACGATCCCTTCTTTACGACAAAGAGCAAGCCGCAGGACGGCCAGCACAAGGGCACAGGCCTTGGGCTTGCGGTGAGCTACGGGATCATGCAAGAGCATGCAGGCAAGATTCATGTAGAGAGTGAACCCGGCGTAGGCACAGCCTTTCAGCTGGAGTTCCCGTCTTCCGGTGCGCGCCCTGCAACCAACCCGGAGACGCCGAAGAGCAGCGTAGCGTCGGATGAGAGAAAGGCGATCCATGCCTGACGTCACCGAGCTTTCCGTCGAATCCGCCAATCTTCAGCGAATCGCCCGGATCGTCGGAGAGCCGAGAATTCTCATCATCGACGATGAGCACGCGATTCGCGAGTCGCTGGATACTTTGCTGAACCTGGAGGGATTTGCCGTCGATGCGGCAGGCGATGGCGCCGCAGGTCTGGATCTGCTCGCACGGAACGAATACGATCTGCTGTTGCTCGATCTTGCTCTGCCTGGGCAGACTGGAATCGAACTTCTGCCGCGCATTCTGGAGGTGCAGCCCGGCCTCCCCGTGATCATGATCACGGCGTTCGGCACGGTCGGGAACGTTGTCGATGCCATTCGTGCCGGGG
>JABCZC010000140.1 GCA_013289875.1 Acidobacteriota bacterium
CGGAATGCTGACAGCAACAAATCGATGGTGGCCCCCTTGGAATCGATGGCCCGATACCAGGTAGCACCAGCGACCCTTCACGCGAAGGTAGGTTTCGTCCACTCGCCAGGACTTGTTGGTCGGCTTGCGATGCCTTCGCAGTCGCTGCTCCAACTCCGGGCCGTAATCCTGCACCCAGCGCCAGACGGTGGTGTGATCGACATCGAGACCGCGCTCTTCCAGCAGTTCCTCAACATTGCGCAGCGAGAGAGAATAGCGAAGATACCACCGTACCGCACAAACTATGAGGCCGGGTTCGGTCTGACGCCATTTGAAGATCGCGGGTCGGGTTATCATTTCGCGATTCTTTCACGTCACCAACCAGCAGCCCTGAAAGTTGCAACACATCCCTTCAGAATGACCAAAATTGCACATTTCTCAGATAAAGAGGCAATATTTAGAACCGCGCCGCCCTATTGGATCGGCTGCTCATGGCGCTGTTCAATAACGCTCACATCGGGAAATGCAAGAAACAGAGCTTCTTTCAGGAAGCAAGATCGTTTTCAATGAATCCCATGACTGATCAATATTGCTCACATCCTAAATGCGGCGACGGAAGTATTACCTAACTCTTACCTGCTCTCTCCGGTTAACAGAGGTTTGCGGCGTTAGCCTCGAGATTAGAGGCATCCCATGGCCACCGTTATTGCACCACCGCAGAGAACCAGTAGTCCCGAAATCGTCGAACTAGTACAGGCTAAATCTGCTGAATTCAACTGGGTATTTTTCGTGGTGATTGCAGCGTTTCATCTGGGAGCCGTGGCGGCGCTGTTCACCTTTCATAGGTCTTCAGTCTTCGTGTTTCTTGTGATGTGGCTCTTCGGCCAGAACGTGGGCATTTCCATCAGCTATCATCGCCAGCTCACTCATCGTGGCTTCACCACCCCTAAATGGCTCGAGTACGCGATGGCGGTCTGTGGCACCACGGCGCTGCAGGGCAGCCCGATCTACTGGGTTGCTGTGCATCGCATGCATCACCAATACACCGACAAACCAGGCGATCCGCACTCTCCCCGCGACGGCAAATGGTGGTCGCATATGGGCTGGATCCTGCGTGGCTCTCTTCACAGCGAAACCGCCATGCTTTCCCGTTACGCACCCGACCTGCAACGCGACCGCTTCTACCAGTGGCTGGCGGTGTGGCATTGGCTGCCATCACACTGACTGGCATTCCTTTGCTCGGCGGCGGTAGCGCTCTGGGCGGATGGAAGCTAGGTCTCTGATGGCTGCTTTGGGGCGTGTTTCTGCGGATCTCTGTCGGCTTCCATGTCACCTGGCTGGTCAACTCGGCTACCCACCTGTGGGGTTCGCGCCGTTTCAAAACCCGCGATGATTCGACGAATAACTGGTGGGTTGCACTTTTGACCGGAGGGGAGGGCTGGCACAACAATCACCATGCGCATCCCGTGTCTGCAAGCCATGGCATGGCCTGGTGGGAAGTGGATTTTAACTACTGGGGCATCCGGCTGTTGGCGCTGCTCGGCTTAGCGAAGAACATCAAGGTAATGCGCCCCCTGTCGACTCCGGGTGACCGGACCAACCCGCTCTGAGTCAGCTCGCGGTATAAATTCCCGTCGAACTCAACGGTCAACCCTCTACGGTGGCAAGCAGAAAGTCCAGCAGCGTTCTCTCCGCCCAATAGCCTGCGTCGCCGGGCTCGAGCGACAGAAAGGCGCAGTGGCCGCCGTGCCGGGTCTCGACCAGCACGACGCGGGGGTTGGCGCCCAGTTTGGCGCGGGTGTCGGGAGTCATGCGGATAAAGGGATCATCGAGGGCCTGCAGAATCAGCGTGGGCACGGCAATGTCCTGGGCCCAGTTGGAACTGGCAACGCGGCAGTAGTAGTTATCCGCGCCGGTGAAGCCGCCGTATCGGGCGACGACCTGCTCGTCAAATTGGCGCACGGTTCGAAATTTGTCCAGGCCCCTGGACGTGTACAGACCTGGGTAAAGTTCGATCTTCCGACGAAAGCGCTTGAGTTCTTCGTTGAGAAACCTGCTCGCGTAAAGGCGATTCTGCGGTTCGTGCAGTGCGGCAGACGAGGCAGCCAGATCCATGAGAGGCGAGACGCCGACAACGGCCTTGAGATAGGACGGCCCGGCTGCGCCTCGTTCGCCCGCCAATTTGAGAACCAGGTTGCCGCCCATGGAATAGCCAACCAGCGCGAAATTGCGAATGAAGTAGATGCGGGCCAGTTCCGCCATCACAATAGCGACGTCCTCGGAGCGTCCCGCGTGATAGATAGTGGGAGAGAATTCTTCGCCGTCACCGCAGCTGCGCATATTCATGCGGACGACATTACAACCGGCTGCCAAGGCGCGCGCCGAGTTCCCCAAGACGTACCGCGAAGAGGAGGAGCCCTCGAGTCCGTGAACGATAATCATTGTCAGGCGCTCGCTGCGGACCTCGGCGGGCTGCCAATGGCAGTGGCACAACACGAAACTGGCTCCGCTGGAGGTGGAGGGTTCGACCTCGATGAGCTGGCTTTCCGGTTCCGGCAGAGAATAGTTGCGCGGCAGTACGTTGCCAACGATGGTCTGCAGATGGCCGCTGCGCAGGAAACGAGGCGGCACAAAAGGCCGCATCCACGGTGAGGCTTCGGTACTGCCGAACCGTTCCTCTTCTGTGGTGCCCATACGGGTGCCTGATTTTCACTTACTGATACTCATAAGGATACGCGTTTCGGGGTGGATTGTTGCTGGCGTGGCAAGTGCTGGACCTTCGGCTGTGGCGAGCTCCCGGCAGGTTATTCCCGCAAGCGTTTCTGAGTGAGGGTCGACGCGTATGCCGGAGTCGAGACAGACTCTCGAGAGCAGGGCGGCTACCACATGATTTCCTGCGGCTAATTTGACGCTGAGAGGCGCGGATCGGGGACCGGATAACCAATCGCAAAATGGTATACGACCTGTCCTTGTTCGGGTATCAAGTTGAGATGACGGTTGACCTCATCATCGTGGAAGGCGCCGATGCCCGTCGCGCCTAGTCCAAGCGCTTCAGCGGCGAGGTACAGGCGGTGGCCAATAGCGCCTGCTTCAAAATGCACATAGCGATAACCACGGTCGCCATAGCTGCGAGCGGCACGCTCGAGGTCGCCGATCATCGAAAAGGCCACGCAGGCGTTACCGGCCAGGTCCTGACCAAGGCTCAGGCCAGCGGCCGCGACGCGCTGGTCGCCACTCCTCACCCGTTCCAACTCGGCCCGCTCCGGCCAGAACCTGTAGACCCCAGGTTGTAACCCATCAACGCGGTGAGCATACAAATAGAGTTGAATGAAGCGCGTGCCAGCAAAGTAAGCGGACAATGGCTGGGCTGTAGCGGCGAGGATGGCCGAGAGTTCCGTCAATGACATCGATCGCACTCCACCCAGGAAGTTGAGCGCCGAGCGTCGCATGCGGGCAACCTCGCCAAAGCTGCGAGTCGATGAAGCCAAAGGAGGCAGCTTGATCTCTCCGGAGCCAGTTGAGGCCGACGCTACGAAAGAGGTTCCACTGCTCTCACTCCTGCTTCGTTTCGTGGCGGAGTGGATGCGGTCAATTAGCGGGTGAACAATTATCTCCTTGGAAAGCTGGTTCGCCTGTCCACCGAACCAGACAGTCTCGCCGGAGTCTGCTTCGCGCACTGGAATGGACTTGCCGTGCAGGCTGACAATCAGCATTGGCCATTCGTCGCTGTTAAGGCGGAACATCCGCGCCACGTCATCGTCCACGAAGTGTCCAACCGCGATGTGCTCGCAACCGATAGCGCGCGCAGAGAGTGCAAGTGCCTGCCATGCGTGCCCCATGTCGTGCAAGCAGTAGCGATATGCCCGTTCCCCATACTTCCACGCCTCGCGCCACACAATACTAGTCAAAACAAATACAATCGGCGCAGAGCCGCTGGCTGGCTTCGGTGCAAAATTTCCGTGCCCACGCTGCTCCGCCATGTGCCGGGATGGATCATAGTGATACAGACCATCCGGCCACCCCTTCAGACCCCGTGTTAGGAAGTGAAATTCCGTCGGGTGCAGGTTCCCGGAGGACGGATTCACTCTTAGCGCGTACTTTTCTCCGGTAGTGGGGACACGCTTGGACGCGCTGATCGCGGCGGAATAGAAGAGAAGCTGCGAGAGGAAAGCCGGTCCGTCATTCACCGATGTGGTGCCAGAGGAACCTTGAAGCACGTTGAATGCTGGTATTTCAGGAGCGGGCGGATCTGCTGGCAGATCGAGCACCGGCACGCCGTCGTAATGACGAAACGGATCAGGCATGTTCGCCCAGTCGAGAACGTGCCGCGCTCGCCTCAGCGATTCAATACTATGCTTTGTGGCTTGGTGATATTCGCGCCACGTCATCGCCGGTAGATGGGCTCCGTTGATACTGATAAGCCGCCAATCTAATGCTCGATCTTCGCGTCCGAGAGTCGCAGCGAAAATGGGGCCTATGTGCATTCGGCCCTTTCAACTCTCGCTTGTTCGATGCGATCACAGCCGTGTGTCAGAAGGCCGGATTTTGCCCCGCGAGTTGAGAATCAGCCGAACATGATACAGACTAGCGCGTGCACGGTGCGTTAGCCTAGCTGTCCTTGCCGAGCTCAGATGCGGATTGAGCGGCGAGATATACTCGGCGTCAAGCTTAAACAGAAAACGCCAGCTAAAACAGTAGATGAGAAAAACGGGACACCTCAGGTATCGGGACGGAAAATTCGTGGGAAAGATGGATGCACTCCTCAGACCGACGCCTGGGACGCGGCGAAGAAAAGCCTTTGAAAATCCATGATCACGGTCCGGATGCTTTCCGGTACTTCGCGAAGAGTGAAGTCAGCGACTGGAGATTAACTGGTAGTTAAAGGCCGATACGCAAGGAGACGATCTGCGTGGCATCGGAAGTTCACTGGTATGCGAAATGCGCCGAGAAACATGGGATTCTCTGGCTGCAGGTAGTTTTCAGCTCCAAAGGCGTGGCAGGAACTTGACTTCCAGTCGCGGCAGAGCGCTGTTCTAGCTCCTGTAGAGCAACATTACGTCAGTCGTCTGGCGCAAGGGAATAGTTACCGAGAGTGCACGCCTACGATATGAGACTCGGGCTCTGGCAGGCCACGATAGTAGACGCCGCAGATCTCGCCCGCTTCTAGCAAGCGATTGATCGACGGGGCAGGTCAAAGGGGACCCTAATTTGACGCTGCTTTGTGGTGTTCCTATACTTCTCCACACTCGAAATGCCAGTCCAGGGAGGAAGTTATGTTAAAGCGTTCTCAGCTGCTTATTGTCTTGAGTGCCGCCGCCGCTATCGGCGGCCATGCACAAGACCTTTGGAAAGGTCATCAACCTACCCTCACTCCACAGCAGAGCGGCACGACTCAGCTGCTGATTGCTGTAAGTCCGGTCAACTCCCGAGTCGTCTGGGCAGCCGGGACCGGCGGTACGTACGTGGTTACGACTGATGGCGGTTCGACCTGGAAATCCGCAGTCGTGCCGGGAGCCGAAAGCCTACAATTCCGCGATGTCCAAGGCGTGAGCGACCAGGTCGCTTATCTGATGTCTATCGGGGAAAACACCGGAGATTTTCGCATCTACAAGACGGAAGACGGCGGCGCCCACTGGACCATTGAGTTTAAGAATAAGACGGTGAACGCCTTCTATGACTGCTTCGCGTTCTGGACGCCGGATCGCGGCATCACGCACAGCGATTCGGTCAACGGAGTGTTTCCCGACATTCGCACCACCGATGGCACCACCTGGCACTCGATCGCCGGAAATATGCCATCCGCCTTGGCAGGCGAAGCTTCGTTCTCCTCGAGTGGAACCTGCATCACTACCCAAGGGCCGCGAAACGCTTGGATTACCACTGGCGGCTCAAGCATCGCACGGATACTGGCGACTCGCGATGGGGGCGACAGCTGGACTGCGTATGACACTCCGCTCGTGAGCAACGCCAATGCGGGCGGCTTCTCGGTGGCGTTCCGCGATCCCTGGCATGGGATTGTGGGTGGCGGCGATCTGACCACGAACAGCGGTGCCCAGGCCGCAAGCTCAGGCGATGGCGGCCAAACATGGAAGCTTACCAATAAGCCTCCCATACCAGGAGCGATCTTCTGTCTCGCATATGTGCGTGGCCTTGAACAGCACGATGATTGGGACGATTGGAACAAGGAAGACCGCCATGGCCATGAACACGACCGGACCGTCGTGATCACGACCGAGACTCAGCCGAATTTTGACTCCGGCGCGGCCGCTTGGACTCCCGATGAAGGACAGACCTGGTTCGAACTGCCGCAGGTGAGCGGTTACTGGGCGGTCGCTTTTGCGAATCCGGAAGCCGGATGGTTCGTCGGCAACAACGGCCAGATTCTGAAGATCAGCTTCTAGTACCCGGCGCGCAACATGAAGGAAATGCAGATTCGGCCGAGGTGCTTTTCAGCCTCAGAAATACCGCTGGCGAAAACCTGGACGGCTCAAAGCCTTATGTGCTCCACTTCGCGGATCCGTTTTAACAGTCCTCGCCCGGCTGAATGAGCACGTTGAGCTGAAATCGTCAACTTGCGGGACGGGCACCACTAAAGAAGCTACAACTGCTTAGGGCATTTGCTGCGGAGGCATTACCCTGGCCTGCAGAGGG
>JABCZC010000141.1 GCA_013289875.1 Acidobacteriota bacterium
ATTGGGGCAACCAGGGCAAAAGAGACAAGTCCCCCGATGGCGAGACATATCCAAGTGATTCGGATTGCGGCGGACCGCGAAGGCGGACTGAGCGAGGTAAGTTGTAGTTCGGCCCAGACGGCACCGGCCGCCATGAGCATCGGGTAAGCGGGGCTGAGATAGTAGTAGCGGCCTCGGGCCGCAAGGAGGAGGACCAGTGGGATGACATACATCCAGCCGACCATGCGAAAGCGCTTTCCGGCGGGCGCTGCGAAGAGAAACCAGAGGCCTGCCAGCCACAAGGGGACAGTGACAGGGTTGGTGGCTCGCCAGAACTGGCTCGGAATGAAGTATTCGGCACGACCCCAGCTGACATCGCGGGAGTGAATGCTCTGCATCCAGGCGAGGCCTACAAAGCGATGATGAAGTTGCCAGAGGAGTACAGGCAGAATGAGGGCGGCGCTGACACCGACGCCGCACCAGAACCATGGGCAGCGCAGATAGCGGCGGTTCGGGGTGAGGAGCATCCCGCCGAGCAGGCCGGCGACAAAGAAGGCCATGGTGTATTTGGTGAGTACGCCGAGCCCGACAGCGGTGCCGATGCCAAGCCACCAGCGGGGATTTTGCGTGCGAAGCAGGCAGACTGTGCACCATGCAACGGCAACCCACCAGAGCAGGTCAAAAGTCATGTAGGAGAGAAAGGAGCCAGAGAAGATGACTGGCCCCTCAATGGCGGCAGCGACCGCAGCGACCAGCATCGCTCGGAAGCTCCCTCCGAAGGCGCGAGCGGTAAGGCCGGTGAGCACGATCAGGAGACCAATAGCAATTGCGGCACAGAATCGAAACCCTGTGAGATTGGCACCGAAGATGGTCAACTCCGCTCGAGCGAGCCAGGCAGTGAGGGGAGGATAGACGACATAACACCAGTCCAGGTGGCGTGCATTGGAATAGGTAAGCAGTTCGTCACGGTGGAAACCGTATCGGCTGCTGGTGGCGATGTGCTCAAGGGTAAATGCGAGCCCAGTGAGCCATATGAGGGTGCCGTCACTTGGGCGAAGCCGTGAACTGACTGACGATTCTCGAATGGCGTCCTCGGAAGATTGGATGGAACCAGTTTAGTTTCCCGGTTACGCGTCCTTTAGTCCAGTTTTCTTCCCGCGTAAAGATTGATGCACCACGCGATGAAGGCCCAGATGCCCGGCAGTGCAGTCAGGATCATTGAGAAGATCAGTCCGACTTTATAGAGGGGGTTTTGCTGCAGCGCCATCGTTCCGGGCGCTTGCAACGGCGGAGGGATGGCAAGGGGGAGGACATCTTCGAGCGAAAGGACCAGGGCTGTGGCTGAGAGAGATCGAAGAAAGCCGCGGCGGGTGTGAAACAAACGAATCAGGCTCCGTGGGTAAAGACTGAGTATAGCGTCGGGGGTTGGGTGCTAGCTACTCGAACTCACCGGCTTGTTTGTTCGTCGGCATCATTGCTGGTTTGCCGGTTAACCGTAAGGTCGACGACTTCCGCTAAGCCGACTTCAGGATACCGATGCTTGCCTCAAGCATCTCACTGGTCAACGATGTGATGACGAGGCTTTTCCGCCATTACATGCCCGACAATCCACCGATACATACATTGTTGGGCGTCGCAGCACTTGGTGACCCAAAGATGAGGTTCGAGATAAGGGTTACAGCCGTACTCCCAGACTGAAATCTTCTCTCTGGCGAAGAGGACTAGCGGTTTCATTGGGCCGTTCGTCCTCAGAAACGCCCATGTAGCTAACAACCGTTTACTCACCACATGCCGACTTCGCGTTACTGATCTGAGTTCGATGAGTTGTGTGCAAAATTGACCAGACGACTGGTTGGCAGAAGAGGACACTTGAAGGGCGTCCAGCTATTTCCGGAAATTGCGGTAAAGCAAAAGCCAGCCGACAACAGGGTTAACGATCTCGAGCCGAAGTTCGGGCAACCCAACCAAAGTTATTGGGGGTGCGTCGAAGAGAAATCGAGAGACAGTGAAATCTCATCAGGTCCTATCTCGAACCCGTAACAGGAGTTGAATATGGATTCACTTTCCACAACGAACGTTTATTCCACTGAGTCTGGAAACGGCGCAGTCCATGGCGCGGTTGGGAAGCACTGGCCTGTGGAACTCCTTGGGACTGGTGTAGCGGGCCTTGACGATATTTTAGGCGGAGGCCTGGCCCGCAATCACTTTTATCTAATTGAGGGGAATCCGGGGACGGGCAAGACCACAATCGCACTGCAATTCCTCTTGGAAGGCGCCCGCCACGGACAAAAGGGCCTTTATGTAACTCTTTCCGAGTCAAAAATAGAACTTCTGGAAATTGCGAAATCGCACGGCTGGGCGCTGGGCGCTATCGACATCTTTGAGCTAAGTCCCGACGAGGATCACCTCAAGCCAGAGGCCCAGTACACTGTCTTTCACCCCACTGAAATCGAGCTGGCAGACACGACGACCGCTGTGTTGTCAGAGGTGGAGAGGCTGAAGCCAACGCGCGTAGTGTTTGATTCACTCTCCGAGTTACGTTTGCTGGCGCGCGATTCTCTGCGTTACCGCAGACAAATTATGGGTTTGAAGCGATATTTTGCGGGACGTAACTGCACCGTAGTTTTACTGGATGACCGCACCGCCGAAGGCAACGATCTGCAACTGGAGAGCATTGCCCACGGCGTGATCATGATGGAGAGTGTGGAGCGGGAGTATGGCGTCAAGAAGCGCCGACTCGAAGTAAAGAAGCTGCGAGGAGCGCAGTTTCGCGAAGGCTTCCATGACTACACCATTCAGCGGGGTGGTGTGCAGGTCTACCCGCGGCTGATTGCCTCGGAGCACCTTCTTAGGTTCTCCCCGACGCAACTGAAAAGCGGTCTTGAGGCGCTGGATACCTTGTTGGGTGGTGGAATTGATAGCGGCACCAGCACCCTTCTGCTGGGGCCCACTGGTTGCGGAAAATCCACGATTGCGGTTCGGTACGCAGTGTCGGCCGTTCAGGAAGGTGGCAGCGCGGCGCTGTTCGCCTTCGATGAGACTTTGGCGACACTGGTGAGTCGAGGAACAGGACTAGGGCTCGACATCAAGAAGCACGTTGAATCCGGAAAACTTTCCCTTCGCCAAGTTGATGCAGCCGAACTTTCGCCTGGCCAATTTGTTCATGAGATCAGGGAGCTGGTAGAGAAGAAAGATCTGAAGCTGCTGGTTATCGACAGCTTGAACGGCTTTTTGAACGCGATGCCCGGCGAAAAGTTTCTGGCAATGCAGCTGCATGAACTACTGGGCTACCTAAGCCAGAAGGGCGTCACGACGGTGATGACTGTTGCCCAGCACGGATTTGTGGGCACTAACATCGATACTCCGGTGGACGTAAGCTACCTGGCGGATACCGTCCTTTTGTTTCGATACTTTGAAGCAGCAGGCGAGGTCAAGCAGGCGCTTTCGGTAATTAAGAAGCGCAGTGGAGAACACGAACGCACCATTCGTGAGCTGGTGATGAAGGGCGGAGTCATCCGGGTCGGAGACGTATTGACGGAATTCGATGGCGTGTTGACCGGTTCTCCCCAATATCGCGGCAAACTGGGCCGTCTCCAATGGCCCAGAAAGAACGCCGGATTAGTTACGAGAGCCTGATGACTGGGAGTATGACGTGCGTGTAGTAGTGGCCGCGCCCTCGGGCCGAGACGGCGTGCTCATATGCAACCTTCTCGTCAGCAGAGGCATTGCTTGTGTCAATTGCTCAACGGCGGAACTGGCTCGCATCGAGGTGACGAAAGGAGCAGCCGCCGTGATATTGGCGGAGGAAGCCCTGGATTTGCACGACATCAGTCAATGGACGGCACAGATCGCCGGCCAGCCGTCCTGGTCTGATTTTCCCATCATCATTCTTACCGATCGCGGAGTAGTCAACTCTGAGAGTCGAAAGAGAATGCTTATTCGCCAGCCGCTCGGCAACTTGATCTTGCTGGAGCGCCCTGTCCGGCCTGAGACCTTAATGAGCACCGTTCAAGCTGCTCTTCGCAGTCGTTTACGGCAGTACCAGATGAGAGACTATCTGGCTGAGCGCGCGAAGGCGGAAGAAGCATTGCGGACAGCCGAAAAACTGGCTGTAGCTGGACGCCTGGCCGCCAGCGTCGCGCATGAAATCAACAATCCCCTTGAGTCGGTCGTCAATTCGCTCTACCTCATCAGCCTGTCTTCTTCCTTACAGGAGTCAAAGGAGTACGCACAAACCGGGATGAATGAGCTGGCTCGAGTGTCGGAAATAGTTACCCAAACCTTGAGGTTTTACCGGCAGAACAGTAAGCCGGTAGTGGTCAAAGTCAACGAGATCATGGATTCCGCCCTGGTCCTGTACAAGGCGAGATTGAGTTCGGCACAAATTGTGCTCGAAAAAGATTTTCGGCAATGCCCGCCAATCATTGCGAGGGCGGGAGAGCTGCGCCAGCTTATAGTAAACCTACTGGGAAACGCTGTGGATGCCATGTCCAGGGGCGGTACGCTGAAGATCCGCATCACCAATAGTCGTGAGCACAGAAATGGAGCGCGTGCCGGCATACGATTTACCATCGCCGATACAGGGTCGGGGATCCCCCCTGAAATCAGGAAAAGGCTCTTCGAACCGTTTGTCAGCACAAAAGGCGATTTGGGTACGGGACTGGGGCTCTGGGTCAGCTCCGGTATCGTCCAAAAACACGGCGGAGCGATTCGGGTAAGAAGCAACTCTCTACCCCCAGCTACTGGAACGGTCTTCTCAGTGTTTCTGCCGCTACAGCCGCAGCTCGTGTCCGATGGGCTTTCACCGCAACCTCATGACGAGGGACGCGAAGCTGGAACAGGACTTCGATGGATTCCAAAACCTGGCGGAGTCCTGCCACATCAACCCGACGCCGGACCACCGCCGGGTTTCCTCGCGTCGGATGATGCTCGCGGGATTACGGGCGAAGCGCTCATTGAATCTGTCTTGCGCAGAGCCGACTGAATAATACCTCGTAAACGCCCTTCTGTCTCGTAAGTTCTGGTTGGTCGGCCAATCGGAAGCTATTGTGCCGAGCTTTACCAACTGGAGGCATTTAGGGAATGGCTCCAGGGCCTATCGCAGCCCATTCCAGACCATGCGGTGGAAGAACATCTCGTCCATCTTTGCGGCGGGATCGCGAGGGCGAGAACGTCTTCGAGTGAAAGCACCAGCGTTGTTGCTGAGAGGGATCGAAGAAAGCCGCGGCGGGTGTGAAACAAAACGAATCAGGCTCCGTGGGTAGTGACTGAGTATGGCGTCGGGGGTTAGCGACTAGCTACCCGGTACTCGACACATGCAGGGACTGTCTGACCGACTCTTCTTCTTATCCGCCAACGATGCGGGCTGCCAGCCCGGATAGCCCGTAGAGCCAGATGACGAGCGAGATGACGGAAACCAGAGTTGTCAACGAGACGGTGGAAGCTACCAGCATTTCCTCGCAGTGGTACTCTCCCGCAAGAATGTAGACTGTCTTGGCCGTGGGCACCGCGGCGCAGATTACGGCCGCAATTGTGTAGAGGGGGTCGAGTTTCAAGGCCACGCTCAATCCGTAGACCGTCACGGGCATAATGACGAGCTTGACCATCGAGAGCAGCGAAGCTCGCCCGATATTGGCGCGCAATCCATCAATCGACAGTCCCAGTCCGATGGCAAACAAAGCACAAGGCGTGAGCGCATCTGCCAGGATGTCAAGATAAGCACTGACCGGTCCGGGCATGCGGAGATGGAGGAGCGACAAAAGCATGCCGATCAGGGTCGATATGACCATCGGGTTAAGCAGGACATGCTTAACTGTGACCATTGGCGTCGTGCGTGAGCCCTGCGCGTCGCGCTGATCGAGTTCGAGCAGGATGACGGCTAATGGAAACATCACCACGGCCACGAATACTGTGGCGATCGCCGCCGGCAGCACGGCGTGTTGTCCATAGATCGCCTGCAGGACGGGCAAGGCGACGAAGCCGGTATTGGTCATCGATGCCGCCATGCCATGCATCGTTCGGCTTGCGAGACTTCGGGAAGCACGAATGCTCATGATGCCGAACACGAGGATGAAGCAGAGGAGGAAGCCGCCACCAAAGGCAACAAGAAAGCGCCAATTGATCAGCGAATGACTTGGCTCTTGTGCAATTGTGACGACCAGCAATGCAGGCATTGCGATGTTATAGGCGAAGTGAATCAGTGCGTCGGACAACTTCCGCGACAGATAGCCCGTATAGCCGACGATCCAGCCAGTCAGGATCACTGCAAATACAGGGAGGATAAGGTCAGCGATCCGCACCGGTATGTCTCTCCGATTGACTCTCTAAAAATTGCACGCAGAGTATAGCACTGGGAGTTAAACACCTCCACGTTGCAGCGAGAATCTGATCACGACGAGCCTGATGTAGCACTTCAGACAGAAGTACGGCCCGTAGTCAGGGGGAACAGCCACTACCGCAGTCCGTTCCAGACCATAACCATCATCTCTGATTTTCAGCCATGATCGCTTTTCGGCCATAAGAGCTGATCAGATAGAACGCAACTCCGAAAGAGATAATGTCCTTGAAGAGAAACAGGCCGAGATTGTTCATGTAATGGATGCCGTGAACCACGACGGTGTCATCCG
>JABCZC010000142.1 GCA_013289875.1 Acidobacteriota bacterium
CATCTTCATCACCAGCCATGGCGACATCCCGATGACGGTCAAAGCGATGAAATCTGGCGCGGTGGAGTTTCTGACAAAGCCTTTCCGTGATCAGGATCTCGTTGATGCGATTCAGGAGGCCCTGAAGCGCGCAGATGCGTTGCGGCAACAACAGGCCGAGATTGCTCAGTTGCGAGAGCGCTACGCGATGCTGACTGCGCGTGAGCGCGAAGTAATGCGTCTTGTCGTTTCCGGCATGCTTACAAAACAGGTTGCCTCAACGCTCGCTATGAGCGAGATCACCGCGACCGTCCATCGCGGGCACGTGATGCGCAAGATGCAAGCCAATTCCCCGGCTGAGTTGGGAAGAATGGCAGAAAAGCTTAAGCTTCCGTCAATGACGTAACTGTCGAGCGGCAAGCGCAGCTAAAGATCGCCTTATAGATAGCTATCAGCGCCCTAATCAAAAGCCGCAATTGCGCTCTGCGGCGATCCAATTGATCCTGTAACTTGCATGGCCAGAGAGAGGATAGAGAGAGGATGCACAAATTGGTCGCGATCGTCGAAGACGATGAATCGTATCGACTGGCGGTGCAGCGTTTGCTGAAGTCGGCAGGCTTCTCTGCGCAGTCGTTTGCGTGTGCAGAGGAGTTCTTGGATTCTGGCTGCCAGCGCGAGACGGGTTGTCTTATTGCCGATATCCGCATGCCCGGAATGTCAGGCTTGGATCTGCAGGCAAAGTTGAACGCGGATCATTGCCCGATTCCCATTATTTTTGTTACCGCACATGGAGACGAAAAAATGCGGCTGCAGGCAATGAGGGGGGGCGCAGTGAAATTCCTCGCCAAGCCATTTGACGGCGCGATTCTACTGGAAGGCGTTCGAGCGGCCTTGGGAAGCGAAGCCTAAGACCGAGTTGAGCAAGGTTTTGGCGGGAGGGATGCTGTGGCGGGCTTCAAAACACTTCGGTCCGGAGACCAGAAGGACAAAGATCGCCATTTTGATCAAATCATCGGACGGAGCGCGGCCCTTGAAGCCGTTCTTGAGAAGGTTGAACTGGTCGCGCCTACCACCGCAACGGTGTTGATTCAGGGCGAGACGGGCACCGGGAAGGAACTGATCGCGAAAGCGATCCACAATGTCAGTCCGCGCTACGGTCGTCCCTTTATAAGGGTCAATTGTGCTGCCATTCCTTTGGATTTGCTGGAAAGTGAGCTCTTTGGTCACGAGCGGGGCGCGTTCACCGGAGCGATCTCGCAGAAAATCGGGCGCTTCGAACTAGCCGACAAGGGAACGCTTTTTTTGGATGAGGTTGGCGATATTCCACTGCCGTTGCAGCCCAAGCTGCTGCGGATTCTGCAAGAGCAAGAGTTCGAACGTCTGGGAAGTACTCGGACCCTCCATGTAGACGTGCGGGTGGTGGCCGCCACTCATCGAGATCTAGAGCACATGGTGAAGCAAAGCGAATTCCGTTGCGATCTCTACTATCGCCTCAATGTGTTCCCCGTGGCACTGCCGCCTTTGCGGGCGCGCAGTGAGGATATACCCGTTCTGGTTACTTATTATGTTGACCTCTATGCCCGCCAGATGGGTAAGCGCGTTGAACAAATTCCTGAAGAAACCATGGTGGCGTTGCGCTCATACGACTGGCCTGGCAATGTGCGTGAGCTGCAGAATCTGATTCAACGCGCAGTGATCCTTTCCTGTGATGGCGTGCTTCCGAATCCCCTAGAGTCGAACCATCTCGAGACGGTAACTGTAACGTCGAGATCCGCAGCGCTAAAAGAAGTTGACCGAGCCCTTATCTTGCAGGCATTGGAAGCGGCATGCTGGATGATCGGCGGCCCGGAAGGCGCGGCAGCCAAACTGGGGCTCAAGCGCACCACCCTGTTTTACAAAATGAAAAAGCTTGGCATTTCTCGTCCTGCCCCGAGCCGAGAGGTAAGGGTTCCCGTAGCAGCGCTCGAGTCCGCGGAGTCATCCTCCACACTGTAGTGGTTTCCTTCCTCACATCGATGCCCCTAGTCCACGTCCAGGTCTCCGGTTTGTATCAACCTGTCAGTTGAATGCGTGAGGAATTGCGTTCGCGCGCCGCGTCAATCCACTCTCCGCCTTGACGTCATAGTTTCGACGCGCAATGAATGCCGGCAAGATTCGCCATCTCGCAACCCCTTTGAATTCGGTCGATGCTGCGACGCTGTTTCCTGGCACTCGGCATGCTTCGGTAAAAAGCGCGGGCCGCTGACATGCGAAACGCACGTCGGCTGCAGCTTGCATCCACCTATTCCGTCGCTACCACCTGCGGCATTTGTCGCGCGGATCTGTAGATGCACACAAAGGAGTATTGGCAATGAAGAGAAGACACGTGAGAACCTGTTCGCTCTTTTTTCTCTTTGCATGCAACCTGTTGGCCTTCGGCCAGAGCGGCGATGTAACCGTTACTCCCGCCACACAAACGAGCCAAACGGCGCAGACCAACCCACCGGCGCCTCCGAAGAAAAACACTGACGAACTGATACAGGCGCTCGACGTAGACGCCGTCTCGTTGTCGAAGATACCCGCTGACCCGCTCATCCAGCCGGATCCGTTGGCTCCGATCTTCCAGCCGATCAATAGACTCGCTGATAAGAGTGCGCAATCTCTACGGTTGAAGTTCGGCGCCACTTATACCTTTCTCAATCAGTACGCGACCATTACTCCGGACAGCGCCCGGCACAATCAGTTCAGCGGACGCCTCGACTTCACCGGAGCCTGGAACGCCTACGAACACGGAAGCACTGCTGGATCCATCAGCCTGCTTGTTCGTTCCGGAACCAACATTGGCATAAGCCAACAGTTCAACCTCAGCGACAGACTCGGCTCAGGGCTCTATCTCAACTGCCTGCAGGGCGGCGGCCCGCAGGAGCCCATTACTTTGAACGTCCTCTACTGGCGGCAGGATTTCCTCTACCACCGGCTTTCTTTTTATGTGGGCAAGATCCACCCCAACGAATATGTAACTCTCAGCATGTTCAACAACGACGAGCGGACGCAATTTTTGAATGGCGCGAACGACGGCAACGATGCTGTCGCCTCGGATGGGACATACGCCGGTGGCGCGGCGATGGAATTCCAGGCTACTCGCCATTTTTTTGTACATGCTGTCGCCGTAGACACGGAGGGCGCACAGCAGAGAAATATCGAAACGCTCATCGATCGCAAGTATATGGAATCGATCGAAGTAGGCTGGTCCTCCGGTACGCTTGGTGAAGAATACCGGCTTTATCGTGCCGGCTTCTGGCGAGACGATACGAAGAACAACGGCAGTGGATATGGCGGCGGCTTTGAATTCGATCATGAATTGTCCAATGGCTGGACGCCATTCGGAAGATTCGCCTTCGGTACCACCAAGGGAACGGCCATTAAAGATATCTACGGGCTCGGCCTGGCAAGGGTTCATCCTTTCGGACGCCAGGGAGACATGTTTGCCGCTGCCTTCAACTACAGCCAGCCGAATCTCCCGGGCAAACGCCACGAGAGCGTGTTCGAGACGTTTTATCGCCTTCGCCTCACGCAAAGCGTGCGCATCGGCCCCGACCTCGAAGTCTCGATTCATCCCACCTACGCCAACAAGGCTTATACAACGACTCTTCTCGGCGCGAGAATGGAGGTCATCTTCTAACGGGTAGGATCCTCTGATCCGAGGTCGTTTCTTCGAGGACACTTATCCTGAACCCAATGTAGAAGATACATTGTGACGCTACCTGGCAGCTTCGCTCGGAGTCGTGGTCACTGCGGCGGTAGAGCCTAAAACATGATAGTAGCTCCTGGTGTCCACCGGGCTACGTCTTCAACAACGCACTATGGGCTCGAACACCCACATGCCGGAATTTAAGGAGAAGAAAATGAGTACTCGACCAATTACGACTAGCTCTGATTCTGTCCAGAGCACTCCGGCCGCTTCGGCGACGCCGAATTACTCACGCCCTCTGGCCATCGTCACCACTCTGTTCTTCATGTGGGGATTTCTCACCTGTCTGAACGACATTCTCGTCCCCCACCTGAAGTCAATTTTTGAGCTCAACTACGCGCAGGCTATGCTTGTCCAGTTTGCCTTCTTTTCGGCCTACTTCCTGTTCTCCGTGCCGTGGTCGAAGGTCGTGAACACCATCGGCTACAAGACCACCATGGTGGTCGGTCTGCTGACCATGGCCTGTGGTGCATTCCTGTTCCTGCCCGCGGCAACGGCTGCCTCGTACCCGCTATTTCTGACCGCGCTCCTTGTTCTCGCCGCGGGCATCACCGGCCTCCAGGTCTCGGCCAATCCCTATGTGGATCTGCTCGGCAAACCTGAAACGGCATCCAGCCGGCTGGATCTGACCCAGGCCTTCAACTCGCTGGGCACGACCATTGCCCCGAAAGTCGGGGGACTGCTGATTCTGGGCGCGGCGCCGTTGGCGCTCGCCCAGCTGCAGCAGCTCACGCCACAAGCCCTGCACCTGTATCGCGTGCAGGAGGCCTCCTCGGTCAAGATGCCATATACCGTGATCGGCATCGCCCTACTCTTGCTGGCGGTCTTGATCGGCTTTTCCAGGCTGCCAAAGGTCGAAGAAGCGACCACTCGTTCAGGGCAGAAGACAAACGATTCGATCTGGAAGCACCGCCATCTCCTCCTCGGCGCGCTGGGGATCTTCGCCTATGTGGGTGCGGAGGTCTCAATCGGAAGCTTCCTAGTCAATTATTTCGGTTTGCCCCAGATCGCCGGCCTCGCACCCAGGGTCGCGGCCGGATATGTTTCCTTCTACTGGGGCGGCGCTATGGTTGGCCGGTTCATCGGCGCGCCGCTTCTGCAGCGCTTCAAGCCCGGATATCTGCTGGCTATCTTCGCGATTGCGGCTGGAACCCTGGTCACTGCCTCAATGGTCCTGAACGGCCACGTCGCCATGTGGACCATCATCTCCGTTGGGTTCTTCAACTCGATCATGTTTCCCACCATCTTCAGCCTGGGAGAAGCCGAGCTCGGTCCTCTATCGGGAACCGGATCGGGGCTGCTGAACATGGCCATTGTCGGAGGCGCAATCATTCCCGTGATCCAGGGAGTCATCGCAGACACCGTGGGACTTCATCACGCGTTTGTCCTGCCGGTGGTTTGCTACCTGTACATCCTTTACTACGCGCTGGTGGGCTCCGAGCCGAACAGCGAGCGCTACGCGAACGCCTGAATGGCGAGACCGGAGAACTGAAATGGTTAGCGCGGGCGACATGGGCGGCATGAAAACTGATCTGGCCAGTTTCTTCAGAGAAGCTGCCTCCCATTCGCCCCTGGCCGAAGAGGCGCTGCACACCGCTGGCCATACCAGACTGCACGCTGTTGACAGCGAGTTGCTCAAGCGGGTTCTGGTCTTCGATGTTGGGGGAAGTCACATCTCCGCAGGAGTCTGCCAACGCCGGGAATTAGCTCTCGAAAATGTCGTAAGTTCTCCGCTTCCTTCACGGCGGCTTGCACAGGATTTCATCGAGCTCTTATTTGCGCTATGTCTCAAAGCTGCCGGCAATCCCGATGCCATCATCGGTGCAGCGCTCGACTTCCCAGCTCCGTTTAACTATGAGGTGGGCATCAGCCTCATGCACCATAAGCTCGAATATCTGTGCAACGTAAATCTGAAGACGGCCATCGCCCAGCGTTTCGGTTACGCTCCCTCACAGGTTCGCTTCGTCAATGACGCCGCCGCTTTTTTGTTGGGAGAGCTTAGCTGTTTCACGACTGCGCAGTTGCACAAGACTGTCGGTGTCACGCTGGGCACGGGCATCGGTTCCGCTTTCGCCATCGAGGGGCAAATCGTAACTTCAGGTCCGGGAGTTCCTGACGGCGGCGAAATCTGGAACCTGCCTTACCAGGGCAGCACTGTCGAAGAGCGGGTCTCCGGAAAGGTGCTCGCCGCAGACTACCAAAGTCGCACAGGTAAGCAATCTACAGTCGCCGAAATCGCCATGGCAGCCGCGAGCGATCCGGCAGCGCGCGAGGCCTTCGAACAGTTCGGAACTCGCCTGGGACAGGCGCTGAATTACGCTGTGGCGAAATTCTGCCCTCAAACCATCATCCTTGGCGGAGGCATATCCCGATCTGCGGATCTCTTCCTACCTGCCGTTGCAAGGGAATTGGACGGTTCAGGAATCAGCCTGACCGTCTCCCGTTTGTCTGATCGCGCTCCATTGGTGGGTGCGGCCGTAAGCTGGTTCAGCCAGGGACCGGGAAAACACGCGAGCGCGTCAGTGACCTGCAACGCTCTCCCGAGGAGCGGCACCGCCTATTGAAAATCCATGGCACAGATCGCGCCATTTCGTCTTGCTCCTTTCTTCAGCCCTCGACCCTGGGGCAGCCTCGACCTCTCCCCCTGGTACACGCAGAAGCTGTCTGCGCCCATAGGGGAGTCGTGGCTTACCGGGAAAGACTGCGTTATTGATACCGGCGAATTCGCCGGACTGACGCTGGAACAACTGGTTGACAAGTATCCGGCCGAGATTCTTGGGGCGGAAGGCATGCGCAATCACGACCGAGAGTTTCCACTTCTGGTGAAGCTGTTGTTCCCGCAGGAGAAGCTCTCGGTGCAGGTTCATCCCGACGACGCGATGGCTCAGACACTGG
>JABCZC010000143.1 GCA_013289875.1 Acidobacteriota bacterium
GATTCCTTTGACGAACATCCTGGCTCCCGGCGCGATGGGCACCAGCAGGCAAGTTGCGCCGGACACTTCCGCAGAAGGTCAGGCCGAGAATCGGCGCGTCGTAGTGAGGGTGCTGCAGAACAAGGGCATCGCCGGCACCTAGTAACGAGTGAGTCCGTGGCGCAGAGGAGAAGCGATCAATTCATACGGCAAGGCTCGCCTTTTCACGTTCGCAGTCTCGCTGACTTGGTTACTATGCATGCCTGCGATTGCTCAACAAACAGCCGATCTCGTCTCGTCTGACCAGACAGGGAGTGCTGCCGCAGCGCAGGCCTCGTCCGCAGCAAACCCCGACACCGACCTTACTGATGGTTCGGTGAACACGGTTGATGTTGCAGTTGCTCGGTCGGCGCAGCATCGTAGTGGCTTCCAGCCATCGGCTTACCTGGGCCTGCCCAACCACGAGTACTGCCACGCCACCTGAACATTTTGGTAATTGCCTCCGAACCGGATGTACGTACCATCGCTGTAGGCGATCTTGATGGACTGGTGTTTGAAAATCGGAAATGCAACGGTTCCACCAATGCGGGAACTCGACTGCTCTGACTCGAGGTTCCGTATTCCATTCAGGGCTGTGATACCGCCCCGCCAGAAATTACCATCGAGAGATGCCCAGGCCCCGCGTTTCGTGAAGTCGTAGCTCAGATGGCCCTCAAAGCTGCCGACGGGACCTTCGGTTTGCGGCCTGGGTGCCGGGCCATCATAAGACGAAGGGTTGGTAGTGTAAAACCAAATGCCGGCGTAACCATCGAGCACCCAGTGACCCCAGCGCTCCGAATATCCAAACTCTGGCTTAAAGGCCCAGCGATTGATACCCCAATTGATCAGCTTCTTCGGATCGTACTGGCCGGTAGGTGCGATAACCTTCAGGCTGGCTCCCAGCACCACTTTCTGTTTCCACTTTGCAAACTCTCGGGGTGACAGTGCGGGGCCGCCGAAAAGATTCACTGAGAATCTGCAGGAGAAGTCCAGCAGGCCCGATCGGTAGATGGATTGGTTGGTTCCCAACACGTCCCCCTTGAAGGTGCCGACTGCGTATGGCAGCGACGCGGTGATATTCGCCGACCTTCCGAAGAAGTTAAGGGAATGGTAATAACTGAGGACTGGCACGTTGTATTTGCCTGTGGCGCCAGTAATTGGAATCGTTCCGTTGAAGTTCAGGCCGCCGTCGTAAAAGGACTCTGTCACGGTGACGGCATTCGCATGAATGGGCGTGATCAGGTATGCTCTCGGCGCAAGATCCTGGGCGAACGCCTGCGTAAGTAACGCGTAGGCCAGGCCAGACACCACAATTGCGCAACGAAGTCGCATCGTCCACCCGTTTGTCTCCAACTATCTAGCGCAACCGATCGTCATTCGGCACGCGGCTAGGTTCAGGGACTGCGCGGCTATTCGGCCTTCATTGAAGCCAGCCATTCATTTTTAAGTGTCCTGTGCGTGACGCGTCGTGGACCCGACCTGCTTAGTCCTGATAACCATTGCCAAGAGCATAGACACAACTTCGCTTCGCCGGAACTGGCAAAAGTTGCTAGTTGCTGTCGCGATTATTACTAGTCGTAGGTGGCCGCGGCCCACGTAGCTGGATTCGTAGCATTGCAGGGATTCGGGCACCGCGTCCGTTGCGCCAGTGTTGCCTGGCTGGTGGCAAAGAACCCCCAACCAAGAAAAACGTCGACCTGCGAAAGCGACTGGCAACTTTTCAATGGTGACACTAACAAAGTTGATAGTTGGCCTGTGATGGCGATTCGGATAGCGTTTCAGTGTGTTCTTTAAGGGCTTGTTAGGAATTTGATCCGGACAAAAGCTGGACAGTAGTGGAGGAGTGACCGCGGCCTTGCGCGAGGAGTTCGATCGAATCAGATCTAAGGCAGCGGGTCATCTTCTATGAACAACGTCTTAAGGAGGACTGCAATGAAATTGAGAGTGCTTATTACGTGCGTTTTCTGCTTGGCGGCAGGCTCTTTATGGGCGCAACAGGTCTCAGTCAACTATAACCATAGCGCGAGCTTTACGCAGTATCACACGTATGCGTGGGGTTCGAACAATAGCAATCAGATTCAGAACTCGATCCTCGCTCAGGTAGCCCAGCAGGATATCGACAATGCCATGTCACAAAAGGGGCTGCAGAAGGTTTCGGAGTCGCAGAATCCCAATTTGATTTTGACCGCAAGCGGCGGCGAAAAAGAGCAGACGTCGTGGAACGCGTGGGGCATGCGTGGCATTGGCGGTGGAATGGGCGGAATCAGTCCCCAACAGAACGTCGACGCCACGATGATAGTGAGCCTGTACGACCTTAAGGAGAAGTCGCTTGTGTGGCGCGGCATTGCCGAGGACACACTTAGCAACAACGGCAACAAGAATCAACAACTAGTGGAAAAGGCAGTCCAGAAGATGTTCAAACAGTGGCCGAAGCCGTAGCTTAGGCCAACGGATACATCATCACGATCATCTACTTCGCCCCGCTCAGGGCGCGATGTTTGCGAAGAGCGCACATCGTCCAGGTACAAGGCGCTATGCACCGAGGGTGGGCAGTGCTGCCCTCAAAGAAAAGGTCAGCTAGGTATGCGAAAGGGCTCTGCGGCAAGGCGGACTTCCTCTTTTTCTTGGCGATTGCGGTGCACCGCCACGGGCCGTTCAACTGGAACCGGCAGCGGAAGGGATGTCCTCCCTCCAGCATCTCTTCCGCTGGAACGGCTGCGCCTCGTTGAGCGTAACCGATAGGATCGCTGTTCTCAGATACGAATCGGCGATCAAAGAATTGAGATGTCTCTTGTTGCTTACCAAAAATCTGTCGCGACCGAGTCGCCTTCGCTCCACGTGAAGATGGCCCGTCGGCTTCCCAGCTCCATGCTTCTGGCACGATACAAGTGGTTCCCTCTGGTCTTAGCATTGCTGCTGCTCGGACCCCAGGGCCACGCACAAACTGACGAGTTGCTGCCCGAAATTGATGTGTACTACAAGGTGAATCGAGACGTCAGAATCTGGTTCCAGATCCAGGAAACGAGAGAAGGTGCGACGCCTACTTCAGCGGAATTGGGTCCAAGCCTTGACATTTATCTCACGCGACTTAGCAAGCTAGTAAAGATCACTTCATTCGACCCAGACGATTCGAAAGCGCGACCCTTGATATTAAGCATCGGATATCGCTACTTGCCAACCCCTGGTCAGCCACCCACCAATCGCGTGGAGCCAGTGCTGACGGCAGCGTTCCCACTCCCCAAAGTCAGGATCCTGTTCACGGATCGAAACCGGGCAGACCTCGATTGGCAGAATGGCCATTTTATGTGGCGCTACCGAAATCGGGTGCAATTGGAAAGATCGATGAGAATACTGTCATACCACTTATCTCCGTATGCCAGCGCTGAGCTCTTTTATGAGAGCCAATACGGTAAGTGGAGCGATACGGCTCTTTATGCAGGCTGCATTTTCCCTATTCGCAAGCGCTCCGAACTCAATCTCTATTACGAACACCAAAACAATACGGGCAAAAGCCCAAATCAGCAGATTAATCAGCTGGGTCTGATGCTCGGTCTTTATTTCTGAAGGCGGATCTGAGCGCGGTTACACATGCCCGGAGCTTGTCGAGTTCGTATGTTCGACTCAAGCTCTGATTGCACGCGGGAATCTGCGCCGGCGGCGCCCAGGAGGATCACACTGGGTCGTGCTCCAACAAAATGACCTGCCGGAGCACGACTGGCGCGGCGCCAAAAACCCGCAGGAACCCTGGCTAGACCGCTGCTATCGCGGGCGTCTTGCCTAGGACCGCTTCGTCGAATGACGGAAGCGGCTTGATCAGCGGGGCGAGCAGTTTGGCAGACTGCTCCGTCGTGAGCACATCGGCGGGGTCGAGTCTAAACAACTCGGACTTAGACGGCTCCGGCTCCCAAACGTCTTCGCCGATCAGTCTGCCCTGGTCATCGTAGGGCCAGATCATCTGCATCCCAATCGTCTTGTAAAGGAACATATCGCTATCGTCGGCTTTATGCTGTTTCTCCCCGAGGGCCTTCTCAATCATCTTCCGAGAAATGGCGCTCGGAAGATGGGACAAAAACTTCCCCTGCTTGAGCCCCTTTCCCGAGACTTGCTGATAGGAAGTGGCTACGGACGCGATGAAGTGGTCGGCAACCGCGATCTCTTCGTGCTCAATAAAGAAGATGCTCTGGTTGGTTTCCGCCCACATGCGATACAAACTCTTGACCTCGTCCTGCCCCCGGAGCACAACATCGTTCCCCGCAGCATGCACATGGTAGACGGGGTCCATGCTCATCATGTCCGGGACAAAGATCTCTTCGTATCGCCCTGCAACCTCCAGGTAACGATGCCGGCTATATGCCTGCAACATGAAACGATGCCGGGGATTCTCGGTCACCTCAAGCAGGCGGTCGATAGCTACATTCAATTTCGTGATGTCAAACTTAGGCATTTTCGCATTCTCCTTTTCATTTATGACTGCGCCACTGTTACGGCTGGTGGCTTCCATGTCCCATCGATGATTGAAGGCGGAGTCTCCTTCGGCCAATACATACGCAACATTGGGATGAAGTCACCCTTTGGTGCGGGTAGCCAGTTGGCTTCCTTGTCCTTGCCCGGCGACTCATTCTGGAAGTAGAGCGTCACCGAACCGTCAGCGTTGTACTTCAAATTGTTGCGCGCGCTGACGGTAAACTTGTTCAGCGGGTTTGGAACGAACCACCATCCGTCGCTCTCGACCTCGTACATGGTGATCGACCAGAAGCCGTTCACCGGCGGGGTCTCTCCCTTGGCGAAAGTCAACGTGTACTTGTTCGCGCCGTTGAGCGTCTTGCCGCTATTGTCTACAGTGGTATACGGATAAACAGCGTCCAGTTGCAGATTGGCGGGCCAGCCGAAGGCAGCAACTACCGCCCGTTTCGTGTAGTTTGTCCCGTAAACGCCGAGGTCCTTGGTCACGACCCAGCCGTTTACCATGTCGCCAAGCTTGTCCTTGTTGTCCTGGATGCGCTTCATGGCGGCACCATTGACGTCTTTAAGGGCCGCCTGAACGGCCGGATCGAGCTTGGACATGTCGAACGGCTGGCCGGGGACAATGCCTATCTTGGCCATGCTAGCCAGAATAGGCGCATCTTCCGGGGCTGGAGGAGCGGCGCCCCCCATCAACTTCGCCATCAAGTTGAAATACGTGGAGGTGTCCATCGCGTTGATCACCTTCTGCGGCGAATCCGTCATGCTGAAGCCCGGATTCGAGTTCACCGGCGGCGCCTCGTATTTGTAGGGCTTCCCATAAGCGCTCAGCGGAACGATGGAGTACTTCGCCTGTAGCGCATTGACAGTCTTATAATCCTGATCGGTCCCGTTGGCGTATGTGCGGCCCAGGATGACAATATAACGAGTCGCTGCCTTGATCTGCTTCATCCCGGCAGGCACGGAGCCGTTCCAGCCCGGCCCGGTTATCAGGTACTTGGCGGCCGCTCCCCCCTGGGTGCGGGTGCCAGGCGTATTGAAGTCCGTCATCCACAGATCGGTCATCTCGAACAGATAGAAACGCTTACCCATGTCCGGATGGCTGAACACCTGTGGCTCGGCAAGGTCAAGCCAGGCGAGCGAATACAAGGTGTCGGCATTAGGCGCGGATACGCCGCGGTAATCCCCGGGTGGGTAGCGTGGGGCATTTGCGAACTGCCCCATGGGCGCGTGCATTCCTTCGGCCTTAGGGAAATTGCTCATCTGGACTCGCGTCACCTCGGTGGTGATTAGCGAGTAGCCATAGACGTAGGCGTCAACTGCGTTGCTGACGGCCGCTTCCACGCCGGGGTTCTGGGACTTGGACCCAGATGAACATCCGGCGATGGCCAACAGGGCCGCAATGGCTGATAGGCAAACGAGCAACCTGTTCTTCATAAATATCCCCCAGTTATAGCTTCCTGCCGAACCTGAGCTGAACAAATGCATTGTTAGCTGCGGCCTTACGCTAAACGTCAAGGCTGACCCTGGACAACTGTCAAAACTGCTAGTGAAGTACAGCAAAAAGTGCGAGTGGATAGGTCTTCCTGGGCTCCTATGTGTTTCGGAGTGCTCACTGCTCACTTAGTAGTTTTGCAGCCACAAAGCTCGCATTTTTGGGGATACATCTTTAAACGAGCGTTTGCTAGCGTTGCATTTCTGTGACTGCTCAGCATGGCGTGAACCCATTCTGGAGTGCCGGGGAGCCAGAGGTGAAAAACGGATGGCACTCCCCGCACAGTGAGGAGGAAAGACATGCGGATACCGAGATACTTGACCATAGTTTTCAACGGCATTTTGCTGGCCGGTTTAGTTACTGCAGACGGCACGAGCTTTGCCCGAGATAAATACGAAAAGATCCGATAGCACAGTATTGAGGCTGGGCTTTGTGAGGTCGAAACGGTCGCAGGGGGTTATCAATGGAAAACAAAGCTGCAGCGCGTGTCTTGATTGCAGATGATCACAGGTTATTGGCCGAAGCG
>JABCZC010000144.1 GCA_013289875.1 Acidobacteriota bacterium
GCCCGGATCATACCGCCGCCGAAATGGGAGCGTCAAATAGAAACGGCTCGTGGTTAAGGCGGCCCTGGGTGTGAAAGGGCCAGAGGTTAACGGGCACCCGCCCTAGCGAATGATTTTCAATGCGGCACGGAAGAGGGCGTCAAAGTCTTTGCCGAGGGATTTGTCCTTCTCGACAGCGGTTTCAATGGCCTTTTGGGCAGCGGGGCGCTGGTAGCCGAGGTTGGTGAGCGCGGAGAGGACGTCTTCGGCGGCGGGTCCGGCCGAGACGACGGCGGGCGCGGCCATGTCCTCTAACTTGTCTTTTAATTCCACAACCAGGCGCTCAGCGAGCTTCTTGCCGACTCCGGGAATGTGGGTGAGCGTGGCGTGGTCCTGGGCGCGGATGGCGGTGACGGTGCGCTCAGGATTGAGGCCGCTGAGGATGGTAACGGCGAGCTTAGGGCCAACTCCTGTAACGGTGATCAGGCGCTCGAAGAGGCGCTTCTCCCGAAGGTCCAGAAACCCGTAAAGAGCGAGCAGGTCCTCGCGGACCTGCGTGTGGATGTAGAGCGAAACTTCAGAGCCTTCAGCCGGCAGCGCGGTGAAGGTGGGAATACTGATGACGACGTCGTAGCCGACGCCTCCAGCTTCGACGATGGCCTGGCCGGGTTGTTTCGAGAAGAGGCGTCCGCGAAGGTGGGCGATCATTTTTTTCAGGGTACAGGGAACAGGGCCCAGGGAACAGTGGGCGATTCTAAAAGCATTAGGAGGCCTGCATTTCCGATGCGAGCTCGCCTCGTCAGCGAACGTAGGAGAACGTGCCGCAGAGATCGGTGGAGTTCGCGAGCGCCTCGGAGGTCAACACGGGCATTTTTGCTCCGGAGAAGAATGCAACCTGCAGGTCGCGGCCCACTCCATAGGTTGCCATCCACTGTGTCACCTCGGTTCCACAGAGGGTGTTGTGGTGGAGAAAGCGCTTGGACGCCGGCACGCTCAGCCGGTAAAGATTTCCGCTCCCGGCGGTGGGGCTGTCCGCGTTGAAAGTGGCGCCAGCTTCTGCTGGTTCGAGCTTCCGTATCTGCGCCATGGGAAATCCAGTGAAGTTGATCGAGATCTTATCCTCAGAAATTGTTAAGTCGCCGGTAATGGCAGCCGCGGTCGAACTGGCAGCACGCCAGGTTCCCTTATCCTGGGCATAGCTGGATAGAGGGTAGGCGCACAGCAATCCCGCTGCGATGCCGAGCAGAGCTAATTTCCTCATCATTTGAGATTATCCCCTTCGCCGATACCGAATCTCGAATTCATATCCCGGATTGGCTGGAAAAAGGCCGCTGACGTGGCGCAATCGTTCGGCGAGGGCTGGGGCGGCGAGTAACGGATATTCGCGCTCGCGTAGCTCGGTGTAGTCGAAGTCGATGGTGATGGCCAACATGTAGATGGCGATGGCGTCGGAGAAGGCGGCTTCGAAGTAGCCGGACTTGGCTTTCTCGTCGACCTGTCCATGAATGAGTTCAGGGCCGCCGTGGTCGGGATTGCCATCCTGACTGCGGCTTTGATTGCGGTCGCGGGCGCGGCGGCGGCTCTCCCAGGCGTCCTGGCTAGTCTCCCCGCGAACATCCGCCTGGGCCTGCGACCACACGAGATCGGAGAAACTCGCCGGCACTCCCACCGCGTCGACAAAGTGATGGCCGACGTTGATGAAGTATTCAAACGCGAGCGCAAAGCGGTCCTGCATGAGGCGCGTGGAGATGAAGATGCACTCGGACGAGCCGAAGGTGACATTGCGATGACAGATGGCGCGGTCGCCGAGATCGACGGTGTAGGCGGGGGCGACAGTCGTATCGTCACCTTCTCCGATGGCGAGCGGTACGAAGTAATAAGCGCGGTGGGCGAGGGCGTTGGCCATGGTCGCGGGCACGGCCTGCACGATGCGCTCCAGGTCCTCGGGCGAGATCTGCGTATCTCCAAAACTTGCGTAGCAGATGCCGTTCGGCGCCTGCTGGACGTGCGCCTCCTGCGCGACCTGGGCGGCGGTGAGCAGGGGCATCTGGGCGGTATCGACCATAAACTTGTATTCTAGCTGAGGCGGCCGGCGAGTCCGGCGGCGCAGGAAATGATTATGTCGGTTCGCGAGATGAGTTCATCGGGCAGGCTTCCGGGGGGTAGGCCGCCGGGTAGAGTTTTCGGTATCCCGCTGGGCGAGCTTGGCCTGTTTTCAAGCCTGCTGATGGCCTTTGCGTTTGGATTCCTGGTCTTCTTCGCAACGTGTTTTGTAGCCATCCTGAGCCTGCTCTTCTATAACTCCGCCGGGCACCATGCGGTGGACATGGCCGACAGCTACCGGTATGTCGCGTTTCCCGCCGGACTGGTCGCGCTGGGCTTTGCGCTGGTGGTGCTGCTTGGCTTATGGCTGCGGCATAAGATCGCCGGGAGATAAGAAGGCATGGGCCTCGTGACGATTTCCCGGGATGAACTGAGCGGGCCGATCGCGGACGTGCAAGCCCGATCGTGGTGCGCGCAGCTCGAAGCAGGCGACATTCTTTATTTTCCCGAGACGCCGGTGCGGCTCCGTCGGGAGGACCTTGCGTTCCTGCTGGGGCAGCAACAGACGGACAGTTCTCTGCACAAGAACATCGCATACAAGCCGAACAGCGACAAGCTCAGCGGCGTAGATAGGACGACAGCAGATGCAGCGACGGTCGCGCGTCTCCAGGAAATCATGCGGGCATACTCGAAGCATGTTGTTCAGTTTCTGACGAAGTTTCTATCGCCTTATCAAGCCAGGTGGCGGCTGGATTATGCGAGCTTTCGTCCCCAGGAGGAGGAAGGCCGCGATCTGTCCTTACGGAAAAGAAATGACCTTCTGCATACCGACGCGTTTCCGACGCGGCCGACGTACGGCGCGCGCATCCTGCGCTTCTTCAATAATATTCATCCCACGCGGACGCGGGACTGGGTAGTGGGCGATCCTTTTGCGACCGTGGTGAAGCAATTTGCGCCGGAGCAGATTGCTCCCGTTCCAGATAACACCGTAAGCCGCGCGGCCAAAGGGCTGGGGCGCGCGGTTGGACTGGGCGCGGCGATTCCGTCGATCAAGCGGTCGCCGTATGACGACTTCATGATGCGCTTCCACAACTTTCTGAAAGAGAATGCGCGCTTTCAGGCCGAGTGCGCGAAGCATCCCTGGCAGTTTCCCGCGGGTTCAAGCTGGATGGTTTATACAGATACAGTTCCGCATGCGGTGCTGGCGGGGCAGTATGCGCTGGAGCAGACGTTGCTCGTCGAGCCGGACGCGCTGGTTGCGCCGGAGACCTCTCCGCTGAAGGTGCTGGAGGAGATGGCGGGCACGGCGCTGGTGTAGAGGCCGCACAGCGTCGCAATTTCTGACAGCCCTCAATTGCGGCTATCTCGATCAGCGAGGCTTGCGAGATTGATGAAGTATCAACTTGTTCTACAGTTCCGAGCTCAACACGTCGACGATTTTGACGATCTGGTAGTCCTTGAAAATCGACTCATCGAAAATCTAGCACCTGACTCGATGGTGGACAGTCATGACTTTGGGAGCGGCGAGTTCAACATCTTTATCTTGACCGATGAGCCGAGAGAAGCCTTCGGGGTTGTGGAAGACATTATCAGAAGATACCATCCTCAACGATCCCTGAAAGCTGCTTACCGCGAGTCCTGTGCAGACGAGTTCATCGTTGTCTGGCCGCCAAACCTCCGAGCTTTTGAGGTCCGCTAGCTAGCACGGAATCGTCAGTAAGCGATCCTCAGATTCTATTGCGTGAATCCCGGCCGGCCCGCACGGATGCGCGCGGAGAAATCTGGATCGTTGTTCGCCTCTTTCGCAGTGGGATTAATGTAAGCGCGCCGCTTCAGTTCATCGAGGGGCAGGCCGTCACTGGCCAGATTGCCTTTCTTGTATTCCATCTCATCCCCCTTGCCATTCAACAGAATCGCCAGTTTCCATGGCTGGCTGCGCATGGCTTCGAGCTGAAAGATCTGCGTCGTGCAATTGTCGGTGAGGGCGTTGTACCACCTGGGATGATCGTTGAGATTGTTGACGAGCGAGATGTAATTGAGGAAGAGAGCGCGGGCGAAGGGAATGGTGGCGGTCGTGTGGTAGAGGTAGAGGTCCTCGTCCTTGCGGTAGTTGGTGCGGAGACGAACGACGTCGCGTTCAGTGCTCACGATGGCGATGAGCGTGAACTGGCGGAAGAACCCACGGATGGCGGAGTAATCCTGACCCACTTGCTTGCGCGCCTCAATCGAAAAAGGAACATAGTTAACGTTCCCGAAATCGAAACTGAGAATGGTGTGCGCGATCCAGGGCGAGCCCCAGTAGTCGACGAAGAGATCGAGACCGCGAATGTCGTTGAGGTCGACCTGCCTGGTTTCCCATCGGCAGGTGTAATCGAACTCGGCGCGGTAGTCGCAGTTGCGCAGGTTGTGGATGGTGACGATGTTCCCGTTGACATCCGCATACGCGGTGCGCGAGGCGTCGGCCTGCCAGTCTTCGTTGTTCGACGGTTTGAGTGTGGACCACCAGAGGATCACGATGAGCGAGCAGGCGAGGCAGCTTGCGATGCGTCTCCAGAAGGTTTTAAAGAAAGCCAGTGCAATAACGAGAGCGAGCAGGTAGACGGCGACGCAGGGAATTCGCAGCCACCCAATGCGGACGTCGAAGTAAAGCGCGGCGGCACTCCAGAGGACAAAGACAAGCAGGATGATGCAGACGAAGAGATGTCCGCAGGCGCGGAAGAATTTACGTAACCGTGATTGTTTCGTTTCTGTTGAGTGCATCGGCGCGCGAGATTGCGGGATGTTTGATGCTACAGGGAAAGCTTCGCTAGTGCGAGAGGGCGGTGGGTGGGATGTCTGAGAGCGGAAGACCCAGACCTTGCCACTTGACGGCGAAGTCGCTGGAACCGGTGGTGTGCGTCATCTGCACGCGGATCGCATGGCGGCCGGCGCGGAGGCCGAGGGTTCCGATTGTGGCCTGCATGGCGTTGCCCGGTGAGCTGCAGACCTGAGCGAATGGCTTGGGGCTCACTGCGACTGCTACGGAGTCGATCTCTAGTTTGGCGCTGTCACGCGCGAGCAGCGTGAAGGTGTAGCCGCCGTCGACGGGGATGTTGAGGAAGCCGTCGAAGACGATCGCGTAGTTGTCGTTGCGCTTGCGCGGGGAGGAATCGATGCGGGGAGCGACTCCAGTGGCCGCAGGGTTTTGCTGCGCGAGACTATCGAGCGAAGCGGATTCGTAATAGGCATAGTTTAGACCGGGATCGGTTCCGGCATTGGAATCGGAGTCGTAGAAGGTGTTTGAAACGACGACGGGCTGGTAGAGCCAGTCGGTGCCGCTATCGTCGGCTGTGACTTTGAGGGTGACGCGGAAGCGTCCCGAGCCGTCCCAGAGGGTCCCAGACGCGTCGGGGAATTTGTGGTGGACCTTGCGACCCTTCGCAGTCGACCCGTCTCCAAAGGACCACTCGTAGGTACGGATGTGCGGGCCGGAAGATGTTGCGTCGAATGAGACCTTCTTACGTGGGCCGAGTACTCCGGTCGAATAAGTGAAAGCCGCATGCGGGGCGGCGTTTGAATACGCAGGCTGCTTTGCGCCTGATTCGAGATTGAGCGGGATGTCGGCGTTCGATGCAATGACCTTACCGGCAAGGCGGACGTGGTCGAAGGTGATGCCGTCGACGTCGCCGAGCAAAGTTGACGGGACCAGCGATGGTGTTTCGATGGCCCAGATGTTTTTGAAGCTGATGTCGCGGACGGAGGGGTTGGGCTGCTCGATCTGCAAGAGCGAGTACCAGTCTTCGAGGCGGAGATTCTCGAAGTGGTAGCCGGAGGTGTGTCCGGTAGCGCCGTTCGTGGCCCAGAAATCGAGGAGGGCGAAGGGGATTCCGCAAGCGCCGATGCCCATGTGGATCACATCTGAGTTGCGCAGTGTGAAGTTCGCGCTGTTGAAGATCTTTTCCGGCCAGGCGGCGCGCACGATGTTTGAGATGCTGGTCGAGAGCACGCTGTTTTCGATGGTGATGTTGGTGACGTCGTGGCCAGGCGCGATCATCGCCTCATGGCTGTAGCCGTCCCAGTTGCCCTGCATGGCGAAGACGTCATCGGCCGCGCGGATGAAGACGTCGCGCACCACGGTGTCGCCGCCTCCGAGCCAGTCCATGCCATCCTGGTTGGCGTTGGCGTCGCTTCCTCCGATGACCTTGACGTTGTCGAAGGTGATGAAGCGCGAATCCTTCATCTGGATCATCCAGGTGCGGCTGCGCACTACGCAGGTAATGCCGCTGATTTCGATGTTGCGGGCGTTGTCCATGACGATGCAGTG
>JABCZC010000145.1 GCA_013289875.1 Acidobacteriota bacterium
TTCCTGCGAAGTCTTTGCGGCGAGCAGGTAGCGGCGGTGGCGCATGTACCAGACCCAAACATAAATCGGCCCCCACGCGTCTTCGGGCGCGTGGGACTTTTTCTTGTTTCGGCCTCATGACACTTTCGATAGGCTCCCTAAACAGCGCCGAGACACGCTCCGACAGATACCCCGAGCATTAACTGTCCCTAGCTCCCCACTGTCCCAAGTGACTGTGGCTCTTGTGTGTCTGCCCTACCCTCATGTCGTACTGAAGCGCAAAAGGCCCCATGATGCTCAACGTCGGTCGCCAACAAGATTCGATCAAGAAGGGGAAGGTATGAATTGTAAAGAGAGTGCTAAGAGGCTAACGGTCGGAATGCTGGCCGTCTCGAGTATCCTGGCGGGCAGCAGTGCGACGGCCCACGCGCAAACAGCTAACTCACAACGACCGAATATCGTCATGCTGATGACCGACGACACCGGCTGGAACGATTTCGGTGCCTATTCGAATGGGGGAGCAGCTAACGGCCACCCGACGCCAAACGTCGATCGCATGGCCAAGGAGGGCGCGGTCTTCACCAACTGGTATGGTCAAGCGACTGAGGCGACCAGTGCGATCTCCTCAGAGTGCCATTGACGAGGCTGCATGGAGTGGATCGCAAGAATGGCGGTCAGCCGATCCTCCTTCATCAGCGGGTAGGAGATGGTACCCTTACACCGGCGGACCGGAACGCCTCAATTCCAGTGCCGCAGCGTTGGTCGCTTTCCGAATCTTCGACGATGAACGGATGGCCCTCGGTGAGCAGGTCGTAGGCGGAGCTGGAGAATTGGCGGAGCGTGTAGCTGCCAACCATGGACGGTAGGCCATCTACGAAGTTGCCTATGACGGTCAGGTTGTCCTGATCGTACTCAACCTCTGCGTACGCACAACAATTCACATCTAGGTGACGACCAAGAAGGCTCGCGGCGCTGTGAGTGATCTCCGCTGCATCGGTGGCGACGCGAGTTACCGCATCGATTTGCATTAATAGACTGTCTCGCTCGTGTATGAATTCGAGCTCACGACGGAGTTCTGCGATCTGCGCTTGAGAGTCTGTTGTCATGCCAGTCAGTTAGATGGCAAATCCAACCCAGCGAGTCGTTTGTCGAAGATGATCATTTGGAAAGCTTTATTTTTACTATTTCACCGAGATGGGCGAAACACGTCTGTAACACTAGTCACGGAAAGCACTCGGGCAACCCAACGAAGACAGCCTGAAGAACTATCCGCTCATTCACACGGAACGCTTCCGCCTTTACTTGGCTGGCGCGGCACCGGGGAACCACTCGGTATGCTGATCGCCTTGGCGACCAAAATATGTCACCCGCTTCCCGCGTAGGAAGGCGAAGTAGCCTTGCACGCCTTCCTCCATCGCCCGACGGGTGAAGTCGCGATATGGCTGATTGTTCCGTTGGCTGTCCAGAATGTTTGCCCGAAGCGCATCAGTGTCGAACTCCGCTGCGACCGGTGGTAATTCTTCATAGTTGATCGGCGTTACCACCATGTCACCATCGGCACTGTAGAAGGTCTTTTTCAGGCCGACATAATCCACGTGATAATATTCCACGCCGGCCGTGAGCAACTGGCCAACGACTTCCGGGAACGAGAGTTTGCCGGCAAGCGTTTTGTGGGCGGCTTCAAAGATAATGGTCGTATTCATATTTTACTTTCCTTGCACTGCAATTCCAGTCACTTCTTTTCGTATTCGCCAGTTGGTATTAATTCCATGTGCAGCTTGCGACCAGACCTGTCGAAATAGGTGCATGTCATAGCAGGTAAGTCGTACGTCCATTTATCCACTCCGACCTGCCCAGCAAGCCCGCAAAGCGTGGGGTAGTTGGTCAAACCACGTTGATGTTCGGAAATATGCGTTTTCAGCAGTTCCACGTCCGCTTGAGCGTTGACGGGAACCGACGGTCCCATATTGCTTAACGATACGGATTGGCCGTTCTTGCCATGAAAGACATTTGATCCGGATTCAAGCATGTGGTCATACGAGACGATGCCAAGCTTTTTCAGGTCTTGAATCAACCTCGGAAAATCCGCTCCCGTTCGTGTCTTGGCATAGGCAGCCTTGATGTCCTGTTCGGTTAGCGGCTCTGCTTCTGAAACCGACGCGGCGTTACCAAGCGTCTCTTCGGCAGTTTGATTGCTCAATGTGGTGTTCATATTTCTCCCTTTTTGTTGTGCGGTTATTCCATCCTGTCGCGGCCACGCTGGGATGCGTCCCAGCCATTCGCCGTAAGCAATTGTTTAATCGTCGCCAGGAACTCCGAGCGTTGTTTAGAAGCCATCGTGTTAAAAAATGCCGCGTCGTTCTCATCGGCCATTTGCGCCAACTGCGGAACTAGCTTCTTCCCGGCTGGCGTAAGGGTGAGCCCAACTGAGCGCCGGTCGTCGCCCTGGGTGCGGTTGACCAGCCCCTTTTGCACCAGCCGTTCTACCATCCGGGAGAGGGAACTTTTATCCACGCCTACTTGCGCTGCGGCTTCGTTCAACGTGACGCCGCTGCTGTCATAGAGCGTCCGAAGAACCACCCATTGGGCGACAGAGAAATCCTGCCCAGCCAGCCTTTCCGCAAAACTGTGCGAAACGAAGTTGGAAAGGCAACGCAGCCAGTAACGCAAGTGCTCTTGCAATTTGCTCGGAGCCGATTTACTCATGCAGTCACACTGTGGTTGTACATGCAACAGTTGTCAATACAAATAAAGAAGGATTTTGCGCCTCTGTCGGACCCCTTAAAGACACGATCTTTTCACCGTCCAGTGAAAAGAGTGAAGGAGTAGTCAAAAATAGTGGCGATTTAAGCCAAATTGTTCTTGATTTTCGTATCAGTCCCCATAAACGCCCTTCTCTTTATCAACAGGTCTCTTCCGCTAAGTCGAATCTCGCGATACCGAGCGGTCCAAGTAGTCCTTTATTCTTATTAGGTAGCTTTCTACCTTTTGCCGTTCTCTCTATGGCGGGCACGCCAAGAGCTTGGCGAATCGTAGAGTCGGTTGACACCACGAGCAAATGTTCAACCTTGGCCGCTGCCTCGCCTCGGATCGACGGCAATACAATGGGAGCTTGAGAGGGTGGCCCATTGATCGAGGGAATTCAAGCGCCTAACCGCCTCACGAAGCCAGCGGGCTTCAGGGGCGACTGAATTGATCTCGTTGCTCATTCCAGTCGACCGGCACATCACCGCGGAAGTTCTCGAGTGTTAAGTGTGAAGCATGCTTTCCTTCCAGAATCGCCTCGGTCAGGTCGGGCGCGAGGAAGGCAAGCGGGAGGATTCGACCGACATAGCGTTCGTCGAGGCCGGTCGCTTCGGCCAGCGCGCGTTGATTCGTCAACTCGCCTCGGAAGATGCGATCCAGCCAATCGTGCGCTCGAGCCACGGCGCGAATCAGCGAGGGAACAGGATGTGATTTGGCGTGACCAGAGTCTGGCGGCAGCTGAAATCGGACTTCCCCGCCACAGCGCTTGAGACGCGCATCCGTTTTCAGAATGAGCAGATTAGTGTCGTCTTCTGTGGAGGATTGCATCGGAGAATCTGCCTCTTGCCCGAGAAGTTCTCGACGAAGTGCTTGCTTATTGATCTGCACCTCGATCTGCTCGTCATATACCACGATGCGGACTGCGGCAGATTTCAAAAGACTTTGGGCTTTATCCGTGGAGTCGTCTGACCGCTGTATCGCTTCCAATAGCCGTTGTATGTCGCTTGGGCTGGCAGAAAATTCACTCAATCAATACATCGACGACGTGCCGCCTAGGCCGACGATCTGATCGTTGGTGACGCCGATGGGGTCGTGATCGTGCCGCGCGATCGAACGGGAGGTAGCTGAGATCGCCCAAATAATCAGCGACACTCCTCCCGGCGTATCCTGCTTACAGGTGCGGAGACAATAATGTCATCAAGACGTGAAATGGTCAGGATGCCGGGACGTTTGCAGGGCATGGGGCACGATGTCGCTTGCACGGTGTTCGCTGAAAAGGTATCGCTCCCTGGCACTGATGTCTATGAGTATGATCGTTCGTTCATTTCCGGTGCTCCACGAGACTTGCCAGTTGGCAGATACACGCTAACGTTTGACAGAAGACTGCACTCTGTCCAGCGGCATAACGGAGCCTGGGTGTTTGCAGTCGCGGTGCAGCCTGCGTGAACCTGGCGCGTCAGTGGACGTGCAGGTGGGGGGATACACCGGTCAGAACGTCGTAGGGGAAGCTACACACGTCGTCTACCGCTTCACGGCCTTCTTCTGTAGCGTCCATCTCTTCTTTTGCGCCGCTGAAATCTTCGCTTTCGCTTCGGGGCTAAGGGTGTGTCCAGCACGGCTCTTGGCAGGCTTCTTAACCTTCGCCCACCGCTCCTTTTGGGCGGCTGCGATGTTCGCTCGTCCCTTGGCGCTCATGGTCCGTTTGGCAGCTTTCTTGGGTGACCTTGCAGCCTTACCCTTGCCATCGGTCAACAGATGCCTTGCCTCTCGCAGACGTGCGATCTCAGTATCAAGTTCGATCAGGATTTCTTGTCTGTTCATGCTGCCTCCAGCGAACAAGGATAACGCCAACGAGTATTTAGGGAAACGATCCGTCCAGCCCACACTCCTTCACTGAACTGAACACGGAAAGAATGTGGGCACACACGTTATCGGTTATTTGCAGCAACCACCGTCACAGCAGGCAGGATTCCCACAACAGGTTGCGACGGTCGCAGCCTGGGCTGATAGCGCGGCAAAGAGGACTGCCGCAAACGCGAATACGAGTGCTTTGAGTTTCATAAACATGATCTCCTTTGAAAATGCTGCGTGAGACACAACGGCGCGATCCGCGTTTCGACGCGCCGCTTACCGGAACGCAAAAGGAGATGATCTAAATGCGGAAATCGTCTTTGAGATCAAAGACGGTAGGCTGGTAACGGAGGCCGGGAGTAAGTTCACGGCGGGACGCGGCGACCGGCGGGTTTGCCTGATGGTTGAGCGCATTCTGGGTCTGCGGAGGAGACTTCAACCGCTCCTGTTTGACAGTCTCTTTTGCCGCAACCGTAAGCGAGATGTGGCAGGCCGGACAGGATTCGCTAGTATTGTTTACCGGTTGCGGGCAGCAGGGCGATTGTGCTGGCTGACACAGCGAGAACTCGGCAGAGACGTGCTCCGCCCAAGACGCTGTCGTGATCCACAGGCAGGCCAGGAGCAGCGAGAAAATCGCCCGGAGGTGGCGGCCAAGTTTCACACTCAAACTGTAGCTCTTTCGCGAATGGAGGACAAGACTGTCAGCTCATCGCGCTTACATCTTATGACCAACATGACTACCGTATCGCTGACAGTGTTCGCAGAGTGACGCATATCGTACAGCGCAGTTCGTGACCTTGTAATTGGTCCAGTGCGATCTCGGCAAGCGTTTGTAGATGTGCACTATCTGCCTCGGCAGCATGCGTCAGCTTCTGAAAAGCAGCAAGGTGTCTAGCACGGAGAGACTGTCCTACTTTACATGCGCCCATGTAACCAGTCTACGCCGTGGCTTCCGCAACCACGCTGAGCACCGGTTTCAATCACCGCCGAAATGCTGATGGCAGTGTCGATTCGATTTGCCTTCAGTGCTTCCGGACCGTGGCAACGGTCAATGAGGACGCAACACTGGCGATGCTGGAGAGACAGCATCGGTGTGTGACCCGGAAGACCTGGCTTGTCTCACCGGAAATACTGACCGTCCGCGCATAGACTTGGTGGGGTAAAGCTCACCGGTTCAAGGAGCCACGGCACCGCTCTTACTTTGTTCACGTTGAGAGCTTGAGGCCGACAATCCCAGCGAGTATGAGCGCAACACTGATTAGCCGCCCCGCGCTCGCAGGTTCTCCAAACAGTACGATTCCTAATATTATTGTGCCGATAGCTCCCACTCCGACCCAGACACTATAGGCCGTGCCAACTGGAAGCGCCTTCATGGCGAGACCTAACAGTCCAAGGCTGACGATCATCGACAGAACTGTCCAGACGGTAGGCCAGAATCGGCTGAAGCCCTGTGTGTACTTCAATCCGATGGCCCACCCAACCTCAAAAAGCCCTGCAACCACGAGAATAGCCCAGTTCATCCCTTCTCCATTGTTGGTGGCGCTTTGCCTGAAGGATGACAGAACTTGTTAACAAGCCTACTATGCCCTCTGGCTCCTTCTGACACAGGTTAATTTCCGATCACACGTTTCAGGATA
>JABCZC010000146.1 GCA_013289875.1 Acidobacteriota bacterium
GTCCTCCGTGCGTACGGATAATTGCTTCGGCCGTGATCGGTTCCACGCGCGCCAAATCAGCGTTGCCCCGGCCGCATCGATATCCTTGATCTGGGTGAGATCCCAGCGTGTCTCACCTTTGGCGGCCGCACGCAAGCGCTGTAGGAGCCCTGTCGCGCGCTCGTGTATCGCACGAATATCCCATCGTCCATAAAGCGTCACGCGATCGTGGCCGTCCAAGTCAGTCCGACATTGAACCGAGGCTAGGTCTCCATCCGGATCTAGGGCTGCGGTATGCAGTGATATTGGAGCGCACATGCCGAACCGTACGATGGCACTTTCCGAATGTTGACACTTGGACGCGGCACGTGTTCTTGAATACCTGTACCACGACATTAGGCGGTTCACCGATCCGATGCGTGATGGCGCAACCGTAATTCTATAGACGCTATTCCTGTGCAAGTCCCCAAGCACTGACTCGCGCTAGCCTCTGCGCTTGCGGAAAGCTACCGCCCTTGAGTTTTCGGTATCACTGCTATCGGAGGAATCATGCGAGTCTTAATGTTAATGGCGACGTTGGTGCTGATAAGTGGCGGGGTGTTCGCTGATGATGCGGCGAGCACTCCCGTCGTGGCGAATGGTGCCGCGCCCGACGGAACAGTGTCATTGAGTGCAACGAGTCTGGCCGCCGGCATTGGCTGGGTCTGGGGTAGTGGAAAGCTCCAATACCATGGAAAGGAGCGCCCCTTCAAAATCTCCGGACTATCGGTAGTAGATGCCGGGATTTCCACGTCGACGGCAAGCGGGGAAGTGTATAACCTCACGCGTCTGCAGGACTTCGGGGGTAACTACACGGTTGCTACGGCAGGCATTGCCCTCGGCGGCGGGGCCGGCGCGTCGTACCTGAAGAACGAGCATGGAGTGGTGATCAAGCTGGTCGAGACCACTCAGGGCCTGCGCTTTACGCTGGCCGGCGCAGGGGTAAAGATTACCCTGTGAATCTCTCGGGCGCAGGAGCTGACGACCCGCCGCAATGCGCAGCAGCGCGCACTGCGGCGGGCCAAAGGGCGTCTTGCCAGCTCACAGACGCAGCGAGCACCTGCGACCGTGCTGAATGATGGGTTGGGCCCGCGCTTCAATCGGCTCGCCCTCCCCTCCTCCATGCCCGTTTGCCAAGACCAAGGTGCAATACCAAAAGCCGTCTGAGCCAGAGCACTCCGGGCAGATTTCGCGCTTAGTCATCCATCGCCGGCGTTGCGGCTGCGGATGCAATCTGGGCGCGCAGCCAAGTCAGCGCCGGATCGGTATCTTGCTCACGGTCCCACATGGCTTCGACCGCAACCGTGCTGGGTCCATCTGGATCTGGAATCCCCATCAGCCCGAAGCGCTTCACAAACTCGGTCGCGAGCGCTCGTGGCACGCTCGCAACCATGTCGCAACGACTGAGAATCGGGGGCAAGCACCAGAAATGCGGCACACACATCGCAATGCGGGCATCTTTTCCAAGACGCTGCGGCGCCTCAAGCGCCACCATCTCCATGTGCACTCGGCGCAATACACCTCGCTCAGGCCAATATCCATCCATAAGCCCTACGGTACTGCCTAGTAAATTGACCGCGACGTGAGGGAAGTCAAGCAGACGCCAGAGCGTTGGCACCTCCAAGGTCAGTGGATGACCCGCGCGCACGACAAATACCGAGTCTTCGTCAACTAGCTTCGCCCGGCTGAATCGCTCGGGCACCGTTGCAAACCAGCCAAGGGCCACGTCGATGTGCCCCTCTTCGAGCAGCCGGATAATATCCAGTCGATTGGCAGGCACGATGTGGATGTCAACGAGTGGGGCGCTGACGGAGACACGTCCTACTAGCCTCGGAATTATAGTCGTCGAGGCATAGTCACTTGCGCCAACTGCGAAACTGCGAAACTGCGAATGGCACGGGCTGGATAGAAGGGCTCTCCGCCGAGTCCGCGCGCAATGCGATCAAGAGCGCTCTTGACCGGAATCGCAAACTGCCGTGCCCTCGGAGTCGGCCACATACCATCCGCTTGGCGAACGAACAGCTCATCCGATAGCGCCGCCCGGAGCCTGCGCACTGCGTGACTAACTGCGGATTGCGAGAGGCCCAGTCGCGCACTTCCGGCGGCGATCGAGTGCTCTTCAAAGACTGCGTCGAAGACGATCAGCAAATTCAGGTCGAAATTCCGGATCTGCATGGTGTTCACATGGGTGCTGAGCCAAATTCAGTCCGCTCACGAATGCCATCGGCACAATACAATCCAACGTCCGCCCTAGCGTGCTCGGCCTTCCGATTTACCAATTGGGCGCAACGATCTTCTTGGGAAGGTCGTGGCGCGCAATTGGCCCGGTTCGCGGCGCTTCAAGTTTCGGCGCACACTTGAGCGGTCATACCACCGCTCGACGGACATTGCTGGAGACAGTTGATGCTTCCTGTTGTGGCGGAGGGCTACGGTGATCCGTTGGAGCTCTCGGCGCGTCGCGATCGATTCACGTGCGATGATTTCTCTTATTCGATCGCGCACGGTGGCAGAAGTGGTTTCGTCGTCCTTCTGCCACAAGGGCGTCCCCTGAAGGTGGGCGGGCCCTCGGTAGGCTATCTGTCCATTCGCGTCATGGATGGTGCGGGAAGGCTGGTCGGCTCAATGCATTGCAGTGGCGATGGTCGTGTGAGCTGGTGTACTGCCGCTATTTCTTAACTCAAAGGCGCCTCGTTCCGCGGGGCCGGGCGAGTCACCAAAGGCCACGGCCGGTAGCGGTCTCCTTCATGACGCTCATCAGGGCCGCTGGGGGTCGGGCGCCGCTCATCCGGGTCCGGCCAATCTGAATGGTGGGCACGGCCTGCACGCCTGCGGTCTGTGCTTTGCGTTCCAACGCCACCACCTCTTGATCCAAGGCATCGGTCGCCAGGAAGAAACTCACCGATTTTGCGGAAATGCCAAAGCCGGCGGCAACATCGGCCAGCACCTGCGAGTCGCCTATGTTCCGGCCTTCGGAGAAGTACGAGTAGAAAATTGCATCGAATAAGGCGTCGGTCTTCACGGCGTCACCTCCCATGCCAATGAAGAATAGAAGCCGGTGTGCCAGACGAGTATTTGGCGTCACCTCGATCCGGTCATAGTTGAAGTCCAACCCAGCTCGCCGACCGGCGAGCACCGTTCCAGCATCCAATTCCTGCGAGTTCTCCCAGCCGCCAAATTTGGCGCTGCGGTACTCCCGGCGATTGCGACCGGCACTAGGCATGGTTGGGTTGATTTCGAAGGGAATGTATTTGAGCAGTGGCGCCACCTCGAGCCCGGCTCTGCGGATCGCGTCATTGAGGTTGACGTGGGTGATCCAGCACCACGGACAGATGAAGTCGTACACCATCTGAATCTCGAGCGGTTTCATATCGAGCGTTTTCATGCAAGGGTTCCTCCTGGTGGAGCGGGCACTCAAGCAGCCACGCCTCGCTACCGATAGAAGGACTCTGCGCACAATTGTCCGGGTCAGCTGTCACGCACGGTGACGGTGAGCGTTATTCCGGACAAGCCCCGGTCCGCCGACACGGCTTATGGTCGCCGCGGCTGCTCTCTTACGACTTCACCGCCAAGACTCCGCATTACACGGCAGCAGTCTGTCCGGAGGACCTATGGGCAAGGAGCGGCGCAAGCGATGGTCGAGAACTGCGGCACCTCGCTGGTATTGCGCTCGAGCGCATCCGAAAACGGCGGGACGTCGCCATTTGCCTCGCACCTTATGGGGGAGCGCCAGATCCAGCGCGTTGTGACATCTTCCAGTCGAACACACAGCGGCTTTCTGAAGTCCTCAACAACGACGGGGGGAACCAGCGAGCAACACGCCACCGAATTTGCCGTGATGCCGGCCGAGATCGAGCAACTGCCCGATCGCAGCGGGTTCCTGAAGTTCCGTCGCAGGCGGCCTGGATGCGCGCGAGCTTCCCGTATTTCGATACCCCGAAGATTGCCGAGCCCTTTTGGCCTTGGTCAAAGGGCTGAGTGTCAGACCATGAAGTTCTGGTCGTCGATGAAGTCTCCCAGGTCTCCTCAGGTGGTTCCGACCGACACCGGAGAATGGGCTTCCACGTCGCCCTACATTGCCGAATACATTACTGCGATTGATCGGACTGAACAATTCGGTTTCGAGGCGCCACCTCGCGTCTTGGTCCGAAAACCATGCGTGGATCTGCAGGCCGTGCTACCGATGTTGCTCGATTACCATGACCAGCACTCGCCCCGCGAACTCATGGGGCAAACTTTGGCCATGCATTTTGACTCAGTGCCGCGCCTGCACGACAAGACCGGTATCCACTTCAATTTGACCATCGAGTGGATGATGTGCCAGGTCAAGCCGATTCACCCTCACGATGAAAATCTCGTACGACGATTCGTGGCGGAGGGCCGCAATGCCTGGATCCGTGAAGGATGCGTTTTTCATTTGTGGATGACCTCGTTGGGTTGCGAGATCCTCGACATTACGTTCGCGATGAATCTAGGCTGCCCGCATACACGGGAGCAATGCGCGAGGCGAACCGTCTACCAATCGGCCTATGAGCCAGCGGAGGAATTGGTCTACCACCCGACTCTGGTGGGGCTAGATTGTTTCCGCAAGTCCGGCGCGGGTCTGTAAATGCTCGAAGGCGCTGCTTAAAACCGAGTACCCGTAGCGCCTGCACCCCGTGGAACACAGCCTCACACTGATGCAGAAGTCCGCGCAGATCGGGGTGATTCGAGGACTTTGCCGGCCTCCGACGCGCCCTGCTTCGGGCTATTCCGGTGGCCCCGTCAGCCGATACACTTAGCCTAAAAAGCGGCGGGCTGGGGTTCAGCCCGCCGCCAAATGGGAGGCCCGTTCGGGGGGTATGGTAACGAGGCCTCCGGCACCTGTGCTCTGCACGGCGCGCGTACAGGATGTTTGAAGCAGCCAGTTGTGGCTTGGCGTGCCATCGCTGAAATTGCACAGCTCTGCTGCAAACTCAGGTCGCTCGGCTGGGCAAGCCCCGTCACGCCTCTAGGGAAGCTCTGCACAGCGGCCTGTGCGAGCGGTATTTAAACGGATGATCATGGGTTTAAAGGGAGAGTTCGGTGCGTGCGGGCCTCGGCGGCTCGCCTTTGGCCTGCCGCAGCGCTTGTTCTGGCGATCGTCCCGAACTGCATCGACACTGCTCCTACGTCGCCAGCAGGCGGCGCCTGACCATGTACAGATTTGCGAGCGCGAACATCGTGTAGAGCCGTGCGGTGTTCTTCGCCAAGCCGCGGTAGCGCACCTTGGTAAAGCCCCACAGTTGCTTCACCACCCGGAAGGCGTGCTCGCCACGGGCCCGGGTCGCCGAGCGCAGGCGGTTCAGTTTCTTATGGTAGGTGCTCAGCGGTCGGCCCGGGTTGCGTCGCCGATTTACCCGGTAACGCACTCCGTGCTGCTTGGCTGCGAACCGATGCATCTCACTCCAGTAGGCCTGATCCCCGTAGAGCTCTCGCTCATCGCCATGCAGCAGGTGGGGCAGCTGGCTGAAATCGGAGACATTCGCAGAAGTCGTCACCAGCGTGTGAACGATCCCGGAAAGGTCCGTTCCCACGTGCGCCTTCATACCGAAGTGCCATTCGCGATCGTTCTTTTTACCCTGCTTCATCTCAGGATCCCTCGCCTTGGCCTCGTTCTTGGTCGAGGGCGGGGCATCGATAATCGTCGCATCCACAATGGTCCCGGACTTCAGCAGCAATCGCTTTTGCTCAAGCAGCCCGCGCACCAGCCCGAAGATCTTCTCGGTCAGCTTGTGCTGCTCCAACAGGTGCCGAAAGCGCAGTATCGTCGACTCATCCGGCACCGCATCATCGATCAGCTCAATCTGGGCAAAGCGGCGCATCGACTCCGAGTCGTACAGAGAGTCTTCCATCCCAGGATCGGACAGGTTGAACCACTGCTGCATGAAGTAAATCCGCAGCATCCGCTGCATCGGCATCGGTTGCGTGCCTTGGCCTGCCTTCGGGTAATGCGGCTCGATCAGCGCCAGGATGGCTCCCCAAGGGATCACCTGGTCCATCTCCGACAAAAACCGCTCCCGCCTCGTCACCTTGCCCTTCCGGTCATAGGCCGCCGATGCAAACGTGGTCTGCTTCACCGTAACCCCTTGAATGCTACTGCCCGCTGCACACAGTATCGTTCAAGTGAACTCACCTGTGCAGAGCTTCCCTAG
>JABCZC010000147.1 GCA_013289875.1 Acidobacteriota bacterium
TCACGCGCTTCCCGAGCAGAAGATCGGTGTTGTAAAAGTTTTTGTAGAACTCGGTGAAGAATGCATAACGGTCCGCCGCAACCGCTTTCTGGATGCCGTCGAAGACGCCCTGATCGACACCTTCCGGGTTGTCGGCGGTCTTCAGCAGGAACGGCGGCACACCGGAGATGATGATGGCTTTGCTCACTCCCTTGGTACCGAACTTGCCGAGATAGCGGGCAACTTCGCCTCCGCCCATGGAGAAACCGACGATGGTGAAGTCTTTCAGTTGCAGATGAGCGATGACCTTGCTCAGGTCTTCGGCGAAGGTGTTGTAGTTGTAGCCGGTGGTCGGCTGGCTCGACTTGCCGAAGCCGCGGCGATCGTAGGTGATGACGCGATAGCCGGCCTTGAGCAGCACCGGCACTTGTTTCTCCCAGGACGCACCGCTCAAAGGATAGCCGTGGATAAGGATGATCGGCTTACCAGAACCATGATCTTCGTAGTAGAGCTCGATGTCCGCTGAATTTTCTTTTCCAACGGTAACGTATGGCATTTGTTCTTTCTCCTCTTACATTTGGTTACAACACTAAGAACTTCCGATTTCGATTGATTTGAGAAGGCTGGCGATTCAAGGATTTCCAGCACGATTTGCGGGTCGAAAATTGCTGACGCGTGGCTAATCAGGATCTCTGAAAACTTCTTGCAACCGGAGACATTCTCCGGTTATCTACTAATTCGGAGACCGTCTCCGCTTCTGCGCCGACGAGCCACCAATTGCGGCGAAGCGATCGCCGTGCGAACTGAGAAGTACACAGGAGGAAAGACATGCGAGTTTTTGTTACCGGCGCTACCGGGTTTATCGGCTCAGCCATTACTAAGGAGCTTATCGACGCTGGCCATCAGGTACTTGGCCTGACGCGCAGCGATGCCGGCGCCAAGGCGCTCGCCTCGGCCGGGGCCCAGATCCATCGCGGCGACCTCGAGGACCTAGAAAGCCTGCGCAGCGGGGCAACCAGCTCCGACGCTGTGATTCACACCGCCTTCGTTCACGACTTTTCGCGCTTTCAGGAGGTCTGCGAGATCGACCGCAAAGCCATCGAAGCTTTGGGCTCTGCACTCTCCGGCTCAGACCGCGTGCTGATTGTGACCTCCGGCGCAGCCATGGCGAACTCAGCCAAGGGAGTTCCAGCCACCGAAGACGGTTCTCTCATCAGCTCGAAGATAATTCCACGTGCAGCTTCAGAGGAGGCTGCAGCCGCCATCGCAGCCAAGGGTGTCCGCGTCTCAATTGTGCGGCTACCTCAAGTGCACAATACCGAGAAGCAGGGCCTGGTGACCTACGCGATCCAGGTCGCGCGCGAGAAGGGGATCTCGGCTTACGTGGGCGATGGGAGCAATCGCTGGCCCGCGGCACACCGCCTCGACGCCGCCCGCCTGTACCGGTTGGCGCTGGAGAAGGGCGCGGCAAACGCCAAGTATCACGCGGTCGCGGAAGAGGGGGTGCCCGTGCGCGACATAGCCGAAACCGTTGCTCGAGGAATGAATATTCCCGCAGTCTCCCTTTCGCCGGAAGAGGCGGTCAAACATTTTGGCTGGCTGGCTGAGTTCGTTGGACGAGATCTGCCGGCTTCGAGCGCAAAAACGCGGAAAGATCTGGGATGGAATCCGACTGGCCCAGGGATCATCACTGATCTCGAGAACATGCGCTACTCGTAAAGACTATGGTTGCCGTCTTCAACAGTCCCGCCGCCCAGGCGGGACGCAACCTTTTCAGTCCAGTGGATAGGCCTCAAGGGCGACACAACAAATGTGACGATCGCCGGTCAGGCGTGACGGAAGAGGCTACGCGTGTTCCATGAGCGGCATCCATTACCGGTTGAGAACAAAACCGGAGGTAGCCATCGTGGTGAACACAGTCGTGGACGGAACATTCCGGCAAACGAATTTGACCAACGAATCTTCCGAGTATCTGGCAAAGCGCGAGGAACTTCGCCTTGCCGAAATCGAGCTCATGCGCCAGCGCGAACGCATCGCGCAGTTGCGCCGCACTCTTCCTGAAGGTGCTCCGCTTCAGGACTATCAGTTTCAAGAGGGTCCAAGTGACCTGAACGCCGGCGATGCGCCGGTGAAGGCCGTCCGGCTGAGCGAACTCTTCACCAAGCCCGATCGCTCGCTCGTCATCTATCACTTCATGTTCGGCAAGAAACAGACGAAGGCGTGCCCCATGTGTACCGCGTGGATCGATGGTGCGAATGGGATCGCGCATCATCTCGCTCAAAATCTCGATTTCGCAGTTGTCGCAGCCGCCGATCTTCCGACGTTGCGCGCTTTCGCCCGCCAGCGCGGCTGGCACAAACTGCGCCTGCTTAGCGCCGGCGACAACACATTTAAATATGACTTAGGCAGCGAAAACCGCGAAGGCGCTCAAGATTCAACCGTATCCGTTTTCACGCGCGATGCCGACGGCACTGTTCGTAACGCCTACACGGCGCACCCCAGGATGGGGCCCGACATTCTGGAGCGCGGCATCGATCTGCTCGCCCCGATGTGGCATTTCCTGGATCTCACGCCGCAAGGCCGCGGCGATTGGTACTCCAGCCTCGAATACGGTACCAGCATTCCTTCGCGCACAAGCTGAATTGGTTTTTAGACTTTCGGATTCGGGCGAACTGCGGGCTCAATCTTGAGGCGTTATGCTGGCGGGATCATCAGCCGGAGATCCCGACGCTCGCAGATTTTGTGCGGGTCGATCTCGCCCAGATCCGCCGGGACACTGAAGCGGACTATTGCGCTTTCAGGTCCGCATACCTGGCTTGAACCAATCGAAAGATGACAGCAAAAATCATTGCAGTAGAGATACCGAACATCAACGCTCCATCGGCCGCTTCCAACGGCCCCAGCAGCTTCCACGACGGCGTCATAACAACGTCTCCATAACCCAAGGTCGTGTAATTGACTGCCGAGTGGTAGTAAGCGAGCGCGAAGTCCTTGAACTCCCCGCAGAGTAGAAATACTTCAGCCCACAACCCAATCGCAATCAGGTGCGCGAACAGTGACAGCAAGCTAACCAGGACAAGGATAGGAAAGTCGACCCACATACCTTTTCCTAGATAGCTTCTCTCACGGCGAACGAGGTTGACGGTCGCGCCGACCGCCAGGGCGTGGATGCCGACCGTACAGAGAACTACCCCGATGCCGACCGCCAGCGGAATTGCGAATCGAGGATTTTGCATCATCCGATCATGCCCGCCCGAGTTTCCGAGCCAATATTACCTTCGTTGATTTCTGCGATCCCTGCAGTTTCGTCATGTGTTGGGGAGAGGTGACGGCCAGTGTCCTCTCCCACATTTCGCTCGCCGGTGGCGCAAGCGGCGACGTTATCAGCTAGCTAGCCGGCTTTCTTACTGGATTCTTTGGTCTCGACTGCTGCGGCCCTGGGCTGCGGATGCGCACTCGGGGTTTGTGCTGCGAGCTGACTGAGCCAGGTTTCAAAACGCGTCTGGCTGAGTCGCGCACCATCGCTGGGAATCAGTGTCTCGTCGGTTACCTTGATGCCGTAATAGCGCGCATTTGGGTCAGCAACGACCTCACGCGGGTCCTTCCACGCGGCTAAGCCTCGCCGAACCAGCTCATCGAGATGAAACTGTTCCGGCCCTCCCACTTCAACGGTGCCATTCACTGCTGAGCCCACTGCAATTTGGCCTACCGCGCTGGCGACATCGTCGGCCGCCATCGGCTGGATCAGCGCAGGTGGCAGACGTACTTTGTTGCCGTCCGTGGAAAAGTCGGCGATGCCCTTCAAGAATTCAAAGAACTGCGTCGCGCGGACGATCGAGTAGGGAATAGATGAACTCTTGATCAAGTTTTCCTGGGCGATTTTTGCCCGGAAGTAGGCGCTCTCGAGCATGCGCTCCGATCCTACAACGGACAGCGCAACGTGATGTCCCACGCCCGCCTCTGCTTCCTGGGCGAGGAGATTACGGGTTGATATCTCGAAGAACTCCATGACGGCCGAGTCCTCCCAGGAGGGAGCGTTGGATACGTCAACCACCACCGATGCGCCTTTCAACGCCTCCGCCAGTCCTTCGCCGGTAACGCTGTTGACGCCGGAATTGGGTGATGCCGAGATCACTTCGTGCCCATGCTCACGCAGTTTGGGGACGAGCTTTGATCCAATGAGTCCACTGCCGCCGATGACTACGATTTTCATGCTTCTCTCCTTTCATCTTCAATGGGTGGTTTTTCCCTGGGGATGAGCGATAACCTGACGGAACTGAGTGCCGGTCGTTCACGCCGGCTGCACTTTTTTTGATTGTGTGTCAGAAGGACCACGGACAGCGGGTTGCCGTCCGGACACTGTGAGACGGAGTGGCTTGACGCACTGATCTTCAGGAGCTCAGCGATTATTGGTAGGGGTGCGGCGAGCCGTTACAGGCTTGTCGTCAAGCTCCACTGCCGCACGAGGCCGCAGGGAGAAATATCGTGAACACACTGCCGCTTCGGCCTGACTTTGTGCTGCTTCTTACTCGCAAGACGCCATGATGTTTCTCGACCGTGTCTTTCACCAGAGCCAGTCCCAAGCCCGTGCCGGCAGTTCCTTTTGTGGTGAAGAAGGGTTCCGTTATTCTGGGCATGTCCGCCGCAGATATCCCGCAGCCATTGTCCGCAAAGGTCACCCGGAGTCCACGTCGCCCCAGTCCTGCCCACTCCAGCGCACGCGATATTCTGACATGCATTCTCCCCCCTCCAGGCATCGCATGAGCGGCGTTCAGCAAGAGATTGGAGAACACCTGACGCAATGAACCCGAATCGACAGCGAGATCTTCACCAGAGCAGTAGCGCGTTTCAACCCGGATACCTTGAGAGTCCAACCGCGCCAGGTAAAACTCGACTACAGACCCCAGTAACCTCGGTACGTTGGTCTCCTGCGGACCTGCCGGGCTACGGAACCGATCCATGGCCCCATGTGCGATTTGAGAAATCCGATGTACTTCTTCCTGAGCCAGCGCCAGATAATGACGACCTGCAGGCGTAACTTCGGCTTCAATCAAGTAGAGGAGATTCAGGAGTGAATCGAGGGGATTGTTGATCTCGTGGGCGAGAGAGGCAACCAGCCCACTACCTGCTGCTGGTGCTCGAACTCGTTCTGCTTTTTCGTCACCCAATGCCCACCTGGTAATCCGGCCAGCGCGCGGAAATATATATTCTGTCTGATACCAGATAGAAGATTACGGTTGTCTCCGTGGGCAATGTCAGCGCCGCTGACGCAATGCCTCCCCCGATTTTCCGGAACATCATTGATATTATGGTGTAGCTCTTTTTGAGATCATCTATGACATCGCGCATTCACGCAGTTCCTTCACCCTCGCAGCAACAGGTTTTGGCCTACGATCCGCTGCTCGACGACATTGGATACATGACCTGCATGACCCTGGTGCTGCTCGGCAACTACGCGCAGACCGGGCACCTCGGCGGACCGCTTGCCTACACCCCTTACAACGTGGCGGCGCACCTGGTCGGTCCTGAAAATGGCGGACTGCGCTACGACTACCGCCGGCCAAAGCATCCTTACTGCGATAAATTCATGATGGCGGCAGGCCACTCGGTCCCCACCTGCTATGCGCTGTGGATGATCATGGGGCAGGCGCTGTATCGCAAGTATCAGCAGACCGGCGACCCGCGTTATCACGTCGACCCGCACGTCGCGATGCTACCGATCGACGCCTTGGGATTCCGGCGCGGCGCAGGCGCGCTGAAGACGCTGCTGCGGGAAACGGGCCTGGAAGACAATCCGCTGTTCGCCCAGGCCAGGGGCCGCGGCATTCGTGCGCTCTCGGGACATGCCGAAAGCGTTGACGTGACCAACGACGTGAATGGTGGTCCCTCAGGCATCGGCATCGCGACAGCCGCGGGCAAGGCGGCGTTTTGGGATTGGGCTGGAGCTCCGGAGTCGCCGAAGGTGATCGCGCTGGAAGGCGAATTCGCGCTCACCGAAGGTCACGCGCAGGAGTTGAAGACGCAGGCGCTCGCGCTGCAAGTAGGAAAGCGCTTGCGGGTGATGATTTCCGATAACAATGCGGGCATCGACGATTGCCTGATTGGCGGCCCAATTGGCGGCGTGATCTCTTCGCAGTTCTGCGAGGTCTACG
>JABCZC010000148.1 GCA_013289875.1 Acidobacteriota bacterium
CTCCGGCGCGGAAGCCGACAATGGCTCTTTGTAGACTTGTCATCTGATCGTGAGGTACAACCTGTATGGATATCGCTAACCTGAATTGGCCTGGCTACCTTCCACGGCTACTTTGGATACGTCGAGTATGCCCTCGTTGCAGCTCATTCGAATTCAAGGAGGCAGAGTCGCAACCCCTCGATGGCCTACTGGGCTTCTTTGCGCTCCGCCCGGTTCGCTGCATTAATTGCTGGCGCCGATACTACTGGTTCGCAAAGAGAAACACGAATTAACGATGAGAGCTACGCGATCAGACCCGCAATCAAAACTCGTGGGGCCATATCTACCTTGCTCGACAAGAGGCAGCCCATGATGGACACACAATATGCGCCCCCAATCATACGTCGAGTGATCTACTGTTCAGTTTGGACAGTGAGCGTGCTCGGCAATCACTGAATTATGAGATCGTGGCCCAAAGCGCGGAGGAAGTGCAGGACACCCAAAATGCTCCTGCCGTCAGCATGGGACCACACCTGATCGAATCTGGGCAAACGCAGCTTCTAACTACCATCAGTATCTATAGCCAGCGGGGAGAAAGCCGAGAGCAGATACGGCTGCTTTACATGAATGCTGTTGCACTTCGTGTCTGGAAAGCCATGGGCAAGCGACCAAGCCTGATCGGTGCGCACATCGTCCACCACGGAATGCACTATTAGCGTTTGGTGTTCCATTCAGTGAATAACTAATTACTTACTCGTCTTGTTTTTCACTTAGATGGGCAAAGATGAGCGCGATTGTGTTCCCGATCTCTCAGAAGAAACAAAGCATCGGTTATCAATGACGAGAACCCCGGAAGTGATTCACTTGGCCGCAAACATCAGTACGGTATCGGAGCTGCTTCGCGGGATCAGCCGGGCGCAATAGATGGAGATTTTAACAATTAAATGTGATAACGCTTCTTCTTAGCCACATGCGGCAGCTGGGTTCTGCAGGAAAGGTGAACATCCCGCTTTTCCGTGCTGTTGCCCAATTTGTGCCCACCCTGCGTGTCTGCCGCTTTCTGCATATTTGGCCCATGAAGAATCAGTAAGTTATTGACCGGCAATTCGAACCGAAGGTTCAAATCCCTCTCCCTTATGTCTCCGCGAGTGACATAAGCGGGGTGCAGTAAGGCGGCAGCATCAGCGGAGCTTATCTACGGGCAATGATGTGTGGTGATTATCACGAAGCCACAAGCATAGCGTTGAATCGCTGAGGCGAGCGAGGCACGTTCCGCCGCGATCAGCGTGTCCAAGCGTGTCCCCTCCACAGGAGAAAAGTACACGCGAAGAGTGAATCCGTCATCGGGGACCTGTACCCGACTTTATTTGCGACCAGGGGCCCTCGAAGAGTTGCGTTCAGAACCTTCAGCCGGATCTGGTTTCCCATCTGCACGCACGTGCACAGTCACGTTCTCTGCTGCAGCCGATCCTTCGAGTAAGAGTCGTCAAACCACAAGAACCGGGAGGAGAGGAACTCCCTGATGTGTCAGGCCGCTATAAGGTCCTGGAAAGCGGCTTGCAATTTATCCCGCACTTTCCCTTTGAACGAGATGTCAAAATATCGTGCAGTTTTCGATCCGAGGCCGCTCGGCGCTTCTTTCACGGCTGAGCCGTTCGATCAGGAGTTCCTGATCACTTCAGAGCAGAAAGTACGCGCGCTTACGACTGTCACCCATGTTTTTCCTTCATGCGATCTCCTGCCTGAAAATTTGCTGCGATTCTATGTTTGCTTTTCAGACTCTATGCAACGCGGACGAGCGTTGGATGAGATCTCGCTCTTCGATTCTGACGGACGACCGGTGGAAGATGTTCTTTATCGGCCTCCTGTTGAACTCTGGGATAGAACCATGCGACACCTGACGGTGTTGCTGGATCCTCGGCGACTCAAACGTTGGGTAGGTCCGAATGTTGAATTGGGCCCACCATTGAGGGTGGGGCAAGAGTACACTCTCGAAATTGGTTCAGGGATGATTGATCTCTTTGGTCGTCCATTACTTGAGCGCTTCTGTAAGCGATTCCTTGTCGGGGATCTTGTTCGTGAACCCATCGCGGTTGGGTCCTGGAAGATTCTGACTCCCATGACGGGTAGCCGACAAGCTCTCGTGCTCATGTTCATGAATCCACTTGATTGGGCACTGGTCTTGCACACTATTACGATCGGATCGGCAGATGGGTCGGTCATAGACGGACAAGTTGTAGTCGATCAACACGAAAGACGATGGAGCTTCACACCAACTTCACCTTGGGTAGCAGGAGTCTATCACGTACGCGTTGGATCGAGTCTTGAAGATGTGTGCGGTAACAGCATTACAGGGCCCTTCGATAGACCTCTTCGAAAGGAACCCCATCTGGCAACAGATTTAAACGGCTCATTGTTGATCTTTCAATTGAGATGACGCCCGTTGTAAAGCGGCTAATGGGTACTATTGCTCCCAAGTGGGGTTGTTGCTCCACACAAGCTCTGCGCAGCCGGGAGAGTCTGCGAGTGATGTTTTGGCATCAATTGAGAAATAACACTCGGGATTGTGGCCTTGCAGAAGATTAGTACTGGGAAACGCCCCTTACGTTGAGTAATGTCTGGTTGGTCGGCAAACCGGAAGCTTTCGTCCCGTTATTTCCGTGTTGCCGGTGACTCTCCCAAAATCCGGATCCCTATGGCTGGATTGTTCGAAGAGTGCATTGGCGCTAATGAGACAGTTGAAGCAGCCGTCCTCAATAGCCAGACTATTCAGCGCGCAGCGCTTCCACCGGATTCATAGCCGCTGCACGGCGAGCGGGCACAAAGCTCGCCGCCATCGACGCCAGCCCCAGCACCGCGGCCACGCAGCCTAGCGTCGTCGCATCCCACGCCTGCACTCCGAACAACAAATTGCGTATGAGCAGCGATGCTCCCACCGAGCAGACCAGACGATGACAAGACCTGTTGCGGTGAGCCATCCCGCCTGGCGCATGATGAGCGTGTAGACGGACGGGCGCTGCGCACCCAGAGCCATGCGTATGCCGATCTCCCGCGTTCGCTGGCTGACCGAGTAGGCGATGACACCATAGAGGCCGACGACGCCTGGGACCAGGGCCGTTGCGGCGAATCCGCCTACCAACCAGGTGGAGCATCGGTGCAGCCGCGCTGTTTGTGTGGCTGCGATACGTGTGGTCATGGTTTGCTCATCGAGCACGCGGAGATTGGGGTCGATCTGGTGGACGGTCTTGACGAGCGTGGGCAGCAGTGCGGCCTCGTCGCCCGACGCGCGGACTACGAGGGTGAAATCCGAGTCCTGTGACTGGAAGAGCGGTTGATACTCTGCCGGCCAGATGTCCACGTCGAGCGCTCCCTCGCGGACATCGCCGACAACGCCGATGATTTCGCGGATCGAATCAGGCGCAAGGTCGTCGTTCCCGACTTTCTTGCCGATGGGGTCTTCGCCCGGGAAATACTTGCGGGCCAGCCCCTGGTTGATGAGGATAACGTTTGGCCGGGAGGCATTGTCGGCATCGGTAAACAGCCTTCCGCGAACGAGCGAAGCCTTGAGCGTGGCGAAATACGATGGGGTCACGTATCGCTGATTCACCTCGTTGTGCTCGCCGTGAAAGGGTTTGCCGACGAATCGAATCCAGTCGGTATCGCAGTTGCAGGTTACGGGCGGATCGCTGACAAGGCCGACGGATTGAACACCAGGCAGAGCGGAGACGCGCCGGATGAGTTCCCGGTCGAGCGCAACCAACTGCTCATCTTTTTTGTAGAAATTCTCCGGCGCCTCAATCTGCAGGGTCGCGAGACGGCTGGTGTCAAAGTTCATTGGAGCATGCAGCAGCCGATAGAAGCTCTTTCCGAGTAGCCCGGCACCGGCCAGCAGCATCACGGCGATGGCGAGCTCCACGGCGACGAGGTTCGCTCCGATGTGGCTCCAGAAGCGTCCGTCGGAGCTACGACCGGCCGCGACGAGTCGTTCGCGTAGATCCTGAAACCCGAGCCGGAGCGCAGGCGTGGTGGCCAGCAAGAGCGTGGCGAGCAGTGCGATACCCGCGGCAAACGCGGCGGTGCGAGCGTCGAAGCCGACGATACCCAGAAAGGGCATGCCCGCGGCCATGTCCTTGGGAACAATGCGCGTGAGCAGGCGCATGAGCCCGGCTGCTACGAACATTCCCGCGATCGAGCCGAGGACGGTAAGCAGCAAGCCTTCGGTCACGAACTGTCCAGTCAACCGTGCCGGCGTTGCTCCCAGGGCACTCCGCACCGCAACCTCATGCCTCCGGCTCTCGGAGCATACGAGCAACAGGCTGGCCACATTGACGCACGCGATGAGCAACAGCAAACCTGCTCCGGCGAGAGCGTGAGGAGAACGGGCCGCACGTCTCCCAAGACGATTTCAGAAAACGGCGTGACGCTCGCGCCCTGGTCGCGATTTGACACGGGATACTGCCGCTCGAGTTGCTTGGCGATTCCTTTCATCTCCGCGCGCGCAATCTCATCGGTCACGCCATCGCGTAGCCTGCCGATGCCCCAGAGATCGTGGCAGAACCGGTGCTGATCGCAATAGGTCAACTTGCCCACGGAACCCAGAATTCCGTGTTGCCCTGCGGCGCGAAGGCGAATTCGCGAGGCAGCACGCCGATGATGGTGTATGCGTCGCCGCTCAGGTCCATCGACTGGTCGACGATGTCGCGGCGCGCGGCGAAGCGCTTAAGCCACGCAGCGTAGCTGAGGATTGCAATCCGCGAGCCTCTGGGACGATCTTCACCGGGAAGAAAATTGCCGCCCAACATGGGCCGGACACCGAGCGTGCTGAAAAAGCCGTCGCTCACACGCCCCACGGGAACGGGCTCGGCACCGGATGAGGTCCGCAGGAGATATCCGGTCTGGTGGTAGACATCGAGTGAGCTAAAAGAGTGATTCAGCCGCTTCCAGTCAAGATAGTCCTGGGCGGAGAGCGGTGATCGAGGCCAAAGGACGGCGTTCTCGTTGACATCCATTAATCGGCTCGAATTTGCGTAGGGTAGCGGCTTGAGGAGGGCCGCATTCACAAAACCGAAGATTGCCACGCTTACGCCCATGCCGAGAGCAAGAACGAGGACGGCGGTGACGGCGAAAATTGGATTCCTGACAAGCTGGCGAGAGGCGAATTTGAGATCGCGGACAAGATTGTCGAACCACACGACGCGGTTCCTGAGGTAGAAGCGCTCCTGCGCCGCACGCACGTTGCCGAACTCGACTCTCGCCCTTCGGCGCGCCTCATCTTCTCTCAAGCCTTCGCGCTTCAGGTCGTCGGCTTCGAGCTCCAGATGCGACTTGATCTCCTCAGCGAAATCATCTGCGCTGCGCGTGCGTTTGAACATGGCTCAAGCCTTCTCGCTGCCTGGTTCCGCGCTTCCTCCGAGAATTAATTCCATGGCCCTTGTCAGCCGCTGCCACTCGCTTGCTTTCTCCACGAGGTGGCCCGACCTTTCGGTGTGAGTGAATAGAAGCGCGCCTTGCGGTTGTTTTCGCTCACGCCCCAATTCGCGCTGATCCACTTTTTGTCTTCGAGCCTCTGCAGGGCCAGGTAGAGCGAGCCATGGTCGACGAAAAAAGTCTCTTCCGACTGGCGCTGTATGGAGCGCGCCACGCCCTGGCCGTGACACGGCCCGAGCAGAAGGGTTTTCAAGATGAGCAGGTCGAGCGTGCCCTGGAGGAGAGCGATGCGGCCATCGGCTTTTTTTGGGAAGGCATCCGACCTAAGCATCTCACCCGTTGGGTCGGATGTCAACATGTATAGAGAAACTCATCCAAAGCAATCCGGACTACGTGGCTCAGTCTGTTCAGGGCTCCGGAGAGCGGGCTCTTAGTTTGGCGCATCCAGGCCATGCGCTCGTCGAGTGTCGTTGGCTCGAGTTCCGAGAGGATTGTTTGAATGTTAAGTCAGCGAGGAGCGCGTGGTGTTGCATAGGCTGAACTCAGCGGCGACGCTGATTCAGAGAACACCCCCGGAGGCTCCTCGACTGCA
>JABCZC010000149.1 GCA_013289875.1 Acidobacteriota bacterium
CTTGATCTCCTTCGTGTTCGCCTTTAGCGAACAACATACTATATTGAGAACACACCGGGTAATCCGTGTCAAGGGGCAATTCGCAATCTGGTGTAAGATTTCGCCTAACGGAGGGTTGAGTCCATGGCGAGTGTCGGGGACCGGATTCGCGAGATACGAGAGCACAAGGGCATCAACCAGGACCGCGTGGCGGAGAAGGCGAACATCAGCAAAGGGTTCCTCAGCGACATTGAGAACGGCAAACGCAATCCGAGTTCCGATAATCTTCTGCGCATCGCGAACGTGCTGGGAGCGTCTCTCGACTACATCATGAAAGGCGAAACCCAGGACGAACAGCACGCCACCCGGCCGGTTCAGATCCCTCCCGAACTTTCCACAGCCGCGCAGCAACTCAACCTCAGCTTTAGTCAGACGATCGCGCTGCTCGACGCTCATCGATCCGTCATCGCCCGCAGGAGCACCCGGAAAACTAAAAATTTCGAGGTTAACGACTGGATTGCTTTGCACAACGCGATTCGAGGGGTGTTCGGAGAATGACGGAAAGACTCAACAGCAATCTCACAGTCAGGACCCTCGCTCGGGACCTCGGACTTGCTGCCGGACCCGATCCCGTATCCGGGATCGTCAAATTTTGCCAGGCGCGTATCCGGAGGATCCTCGCCGAAATGGATTGCACTCAGGACGCCTGCGGCATTTTGTCTCTCACCGCTGCCAGGCTGGACACGGAGTTTGTCGACGTCAATTCTGAGCAGGAGGCATCTGCGTTACAACAACAATTTGTTATGACGGGTGAGACAGGTCTGGCTCTGATGAGAAAGGAATTCGCCGCGGGAGTTTTGGGAATCACCGTTCTGCGCCTTAACAAGAAGCGGTTCGAACGCAGGTATGTCTCTGTGATTAATTGCTGTGGCAGGAACGCGGAACGGGCCTATTTCACCAAGTGGCATGAATTAGTCCATCTCCTGACCCTGACCGACCAGTCGCGGCTGTCCTTTCGCCGCACCCACGTGGCCGTGGACATGAAGGATCCTGAGGAAAGCTTGGTCGATGTGGTTGCCGGTCACCTTGCCTTCCACCCTCCTTTGCTCAAACCCTACGCGAGGCGTCCTCTCTCTTTTGAACTGATCGAGGAAATCCGCGCTGCTGTGTTTCCCGAAGCGAGTCGCACGGCAGCGATGCTGGGCATTACCAAAGCCTGGCCAAAGCCGGTCGTGCTGGTGAAGGCGGCTCTTGCATCGAAGCGCAACACGACGGCAAAACAGCTGCGTGCGACCGGCGTGAGTGTGAATCAGGCCGCGGCCGATGAAGGTGTCTCGGCCATCCGCAACTTCCGGGTTCCTGAAGGCTCGATCATCCAAGATGTCTTCGCCGACAGGGCCACACGAGCAGAAGGAACCGAGCCTATGGAAAGCTGGGTCAGTTCGGACGGCTCGCATTGGTCCGGGGGCGAATTTGTCGTGCGGGCTATCCGGCTCGGTGACTGCATCCAAGCGATATTCACCCGGAACTGAGAAGTGCTGCAGGCGGTGCAAAAACTGAATAACCGGACATCTTCGGCTCCTCGTCCTCAGGCATGCTTGCATGCACGCCGGAGGCGGACCAAGGGATGGAAGGTTCAAATCCTCTCTTCCCGACCATTTTTTTCAACAACATGGAGACTTTCGTGGACCCATAAATAGGGCCGATGTACACGATTTTGTGGCGACGAAGCCATCCTGGCCTGCCCGATGTATCGTACCAGTGAGATTGTTAGTGTAGCGCAGCGGTTGAAGGGCCTGGTTTTCTTGTACCAGGCTTAGCTTTAGTCCTTGACGTGTTTAGGTTGCAGCCAGATCGCGGCGAGCCGCGATCTGGCTGGCGAACTCGCTCGGTGTCCTGTCATCGAGAGATGCGTGAGGACGACTCTCATTGTATTCCCGCCTCCAGTCTTCGATCAGCTGCCTGGCCTCCTTCAGATCCATGAACCAGTGGATGTTCAGGCATTCCGATCGGAACGTACCATTGAAACTTTCAACGAACGCATTGTCGGTTGGCTTGCCAGGCCTGGAGAAGTCGATCTTCACGCCGTTCCGATACGCCCACAGATCCATGGCCTGACTGGTAAATTCGCTGCCGTTGTCGCAGAACAGCACCTTCGGAACTCCACGGCTGGACTTCAGCCGGTTCAGCGTTCGTATAACATCTTCTCCCTTCAGGCTCTGCCCAGCGTCGATCGCCACGGCTTCACGGGTAAACACATCGACGATCGTCAACGAGCGGAAGCGCGTTCCGTCCTGAAGCTGGTCAGAGACGAAGTCCATACTCCAGGCCTCATCAGGTGCGGTCGCCTTGAACTTCTCTTCACGCTGCCGTGATGCTTTGCGCTTCCCGGCAGGCTTCATCCTCTTCAGCATCAGGCCTTCCTCCTTATATAGCCGGTACACCAGATACTTGCCCACATCCCAGCCTTCACGGTTCAACAGCACGCGGATCTTGCGATATCCATAGCGCACTCTTGCCTGAGCGATTTCGCGGATCCGCATCCGCAGCTCAGTCCGTGGATCGAGGCAGCTGCGATACCGGTAGGTCGCTCTTGCCAGGAGAAGCACACGGCAGGCACGCCGCTCGCTCACCAGATAGCTTCCAACCAGCCGCTCTACCATCGGTCCACGCCGCGAAGGCTTCACCATTTTTTTGAGAGCACATCCTGCAACATCGTCTTGTCCAGCGTCAGCTCCGCTACCAACTGCTTCAGGCGCATGTTCTCTTCCTGCAACTGCGCCATCTTCCGAACCTCGTCCACTTCCAGGCCCGCGTACCTCGCCTTCCATCGGTAGAACGTCTGCTCGCTGATCCCAGCCTTCCGGATCACCTCAGCCACAGGAACACCCACCTGCGCCTGCTTCAAGACACCGACTATCTGTTCCACAGAAAACGCTTCTTCTTCATCCAAAGCCTCCCCATACTCAGGTCAGATTTGGTCGAAGACTAACATTCAAGCTGGTTCAGAAATACCGGGGCCGATCAAGGTGCAGGCTCCCGGAATGGGCGGACGCATAATGCGCCCAGGCTGAAGGGTAGAAGGTCTGTTTGTGCCTGACGACCTGATTTAGGAGATTCAAATCAGCGAGAGCCTCGTCGCGGATCGGCCCCTGGGCCAGCATGGCAACGTCGTAATAGTGGCGTGAGTATCGGTCAGGCAGCGCCTTATCTGCCGGACGGTGGAATTCAGCATGGAGAATGGTCACCTTCTCCCAAAAGGTTCTCTTCGGCAGGAGCGCGACCACGGGCACATCCCCGTCCGCAATCAGTTTCGGAAACTCTTCGGCGATGAAAGACCGAATGGTGAAGTTGTCATGCGGCACGAATTCGGCGTGAGTGCCGAGCTCGAGGACCACCTGCGGGTTGACATAGGCAAGAGCGTTCGAACTGGCAGCAGGGTAACGAAATCGGAGGGTATTTGGGTCCTGTGGATCAACTTCAAGGGTCCATGTGTCTCCTGCCCCGAGTACTTCTTCGCAGCGCGCACTGAGCGCCTGGAGGAATTCACCGCCGATATAGCGCTGACACTCCGTCATCATGTCGGCAAGGATCGCGGTCCGCCGACTTCGTGAAATGCCCTCTCGCCGCGGGTCACGGTCGCCGATGAAGCCGAGGGCCGCATAATCCACGGCCAGATCGATGTCTTCCGAGAAGCGGTTTATGGCATGGAAGATCTTCGAGAGAGATGTGCCGCCCTTAAAGAGCAGCCGTCCCGACAAGGCATCCATCGAGAACAACTGCTTGAGCGTCCAGCAAACCCAGAAGTCTTTTTCGATGATGGCTTCAGCAATGCCCTTGCGATCGGCGGTTTCAGCGAAGATTTCGGCACGGGCGCCAGCAGCCGTCCGGGCGATTTCGTTCAAGCTGCCTTCTCCGCAATACGTTTCGCCACTTCGTAGATCCAGTCCACCCCAAACCGGGCGTCTTTCACCAGCTTCCGTTTCTCAGCCAGGGATAGAGCCCCGCGCAACGTCTCAATCTCGCGGGACCCTACACCGTCTTTACCAAGATAGCGGAGCGCCTGGACCACAAGTGCGAACTTGCCCTCAAGTCCGGCCATTGCTTTCGGCCGGGCATGCTTGAAATGGATCGTCCGGCGTCCGATCGGCACTTCATTGCTGGGACCGTCCGTGAGGTAAATGATTTTGGACGGCACCTGCGTCGAAAGACCGAGGAGATTGGCGGCCCAGGCCCCATCCGGGACAATTTTCCAGCGCTGGCGTCTGGCGATCGCGCGCGCAGCCTCATCAATATCAGGGCTCAGCTTTCCGCCAAGCGCTTCATTGATCCTTGGCATGTCATAGAGACCACGCCGGATGCGCCGGATCTTTCCGTTTTTGGTCAAGTTCGCCAGCGTCACGTCGATCGTCGTCCGGGTGGCGATGTCGAGAAAGTCCTTCGCGGAGAAGGCCTTTCCCTCGCCGAAGCGTTCGATGCGCGCAACTATCTGATCTCGCATGGTTTGCATGGCTTATACCGTCGATCGATTAAGGAAAAATGTACTACTTTTTCTTAATACGGGCAAGCCCGGCGTGCCATGCACTGTTTTGCCGGCACAGGTCAGATGGGATGAAAAGTGGGCGTACCTTCCTGATACGTGCTCGAGGCACAGATACAGATTAGGAGGAAGGTACGCCATGAAGACCCACGTAGGAGTAGATCTCCATCAGCGATTTTGTTACTTAACGGCGATGAACGCAAGCGGGAGGATATGCAGGCAGGGGCAGGTGGTGAACGAGGGAGGGGCGCTGCAGGCGTGGTTGCGGGAGTTGCCGCGGCCTCGCCAGGTGGTGGTAGAGGCGAGCGGATTCTGGCCGGCATTTGCGCGGGCGGCGGCGGTGGAGTCGGAGCGGCTGGTGATGGTGCATCCCCAGCGGGTGAAGGCGATTGCCTCGGCGAAGCTGAAGAACGACCGGGTGGATTCGGAGACTTTGGCGCATCTGTCGCGCTGCGATTTGTTGCCCGAGGCGTGGATGGCGGATCCGGCGACGCAGCAGTTGCGGCTGCGGGTACGACTGCGGATCGCGCTGGGGCGACAGCGGGCACGGGCCAAGAACCAGCTGCAGGCGGTGCTGCATCAGGAGGGATTCAGGAAGCCGGTGACGGACGTGTTCGGCCGGCGCGGACGAGCATGGCTGAAGGGATTGGAGCTGAGTGAAGCGGGGCGGCTGGTGGTGGACACGTGGCTGCGCGAGGTGGATCGTCTGGACGCAGAACTGACCACGCAGACGCGGGAACTGGAGCGGCTGGCGGAGGCGGATGCGCGGGCCGGATGGCTGCAGTCGGTTCCTGGGATCGGGGCGTATGCGGCGATGGTGATTCTGGCCGAGATCGGCGATGTGGAGCGATTCGCCAGCAAGCGGGCGCTGGCCAGTTATGCGGGGCTGACGCCGGTGGTGCGCGAGTCTGCGGGCCGGCGCAAACGGGGCGGGATTACGCATCAGGGATCGAACACGCTGCGCTGGATCATGCTGCAGGTGGCGCAGGTGGCGGCGCGGTGGTCGCCAGGGGCGAGGAGTTATTATGCCGGGCTGCGCGCGAGGAAGCCGGCCCAGGTGGCGCGGACTGCGCTGGCGCGGAAGTTGCTCACCGTGGTGTGGGCGCTGCTGCGTCACGGGGTGGATTTTGATGAGGAGTTGTTCATCCGCGGCTAAAAAGCAGGCCGTGGAAAAGTGGAAAGCTCGACAACGCTTCCCACTTTCCCACCGCCTCGACGGCTGCGGAATGAGAAAGGCGTTTGCGACGGTTGCAAGGAGAACCCGGCCAGCTCGTTCATCCTGTGTCCACCGCGGTTCGGGAAAAACCACGGAAGGGCCTGCTCAGATGGAGCGGCCGGGATTCGTATCACCCTTGTGTGCCATGAGCACGAATAGAAGTCTGTCGGCAACTATTCGCAAATGCCTGTGGACAGGTGCGGCCCTTTTCATAGAAGGATGACATCAGTGAGGGGAGAGGCTGTTC
>JABCZC010000150.1 GCA_013289875.1 Acidobacteriota bacterium
AGCGCGGGCGCGAAGGTCGTCTTCAGCTATCAGAAAGCGCGCTCCCAGGCTGAAGCTCTCGCAAGAGAATGCGGGGAAAAGAACTGCTATGCGGTGGCCAGCGACCTGGACAGCCCAGACTCCGCTCGTGCCCTGGTCGCGGCGGCGGTAAAGCATTTCGGACGGATCGATATCCTCGTCGCTAATCATGGCGTATGGCCCCCGCAGGACGTAGCCATCGATAAGATGACCGACGAACAATGGCGCTCGACGCTTTCGATCAATCTCGATGCGGTGTTCGGTCTGGTTAAATACACGGTCGCGCAAATGAAGACGCAGCCGCGCACCGGCTCTGCCGCCGGGCATATCGTGCTCATCAGTTCCACCAGCGGCCAGCGAGGCGAGGCGTTTCATTGCGATTACTCCGCCAGCAAGGGCGCGCTGATCAGCATGACGAAAAGCCTTTCCACGGAGCTCGCCTCGGTGGGAATCTATGTGAACTCGGTTGCCCCTGGCTGGGTGGATACGGACATGTCGAAACCGGCGCTCGATGATCCGGGAAGCGGAGAAGAAATTCGGCGCACGATTCCGCTGGGACGCGCCGGCAAGCCGGAGGAGATTGCGGCTCCGGTGCTGTTTTTGTGCACTGAATACGCCAGTTTTATCACGGGCGAAGTCTTCAACGTGAATGGCGGAGCCGTGCTGGTGGGATAGCTGGCGCGGGGAAATTCCCTGGGCAGCGTGACGCCGCCGGCCTTTCGCGCATCCAACCGATAGCGCAGTCCCGTGACTGCTTGTGTGGTGCGGGCACTCTTGCCCGCGAGGTTTCGATGCTGCAGGCAAGCAGGCAGGAGTGCCGGCTCTGCACGAGCAACGCTGGCAGCAGCTACAATTTCCTATTAATGAAACATTCACTTCTCATCGCTGGTCTGATCGCTGGGCTGGCGTTTGCGGTGATCTTTGGCTGGGGCGAGCCAGCCGCCGCCAAGGGCACGCAGGTTTCAGCGCCGTCAGCTGCCCCTTCATCGGCTGCCCCCAAGGGCCCATCGATTCCTGTGGATCAGGCAAACGCCCGGCAGGCGCGGGCCCTGCTCGATCAGGCGATCCAGGCGTTGGGTGGCCAAGCATACTTGAGCATCCATGATATGCAGTTTCAGGGACGCACCTACAGCTTTTATCACGGACGCCCCACCAGCAACGGAGTGCTGTTTTGGCGGTTCGTGGAATATCCTGACAAGGAGCGGATCGAAGTCACCCCACAGCGGGATGTGGCCGTTGTCTATGTCGGCGAGAAGGCTTACGAAATCACCTACAAGGGCCCGCACGCGCTGGAGAAGAAAGATCTCGATGACTATTTGCGGCGCCGCAGACTTTCTATCGAAACCGTGCTCCGCACCTGGACCAACGATCCCAGTGTGGCGTTTTTCTATGACGGCAATGCTCTGGCCGACAACCTTCCAGCACAGCAGATCACGCTGATCAATTCAAAGAATGAAGCCGTAAGTCTCTATTTCGATCCGGACACGCACCTGCCCATGAAGAAAACCTACAAATGGCGCGATCCGGTCGATAAGGACCGCAATGTGGAAGAAGAGATCTACGCTGATTACAAGCCGGTACAGGGCATCATGACGCCCTATAGCTTCACCCGCTATTACAACGGCGATATGCAAAACCAGCGCTTCGTGAGTGCGGTTCACTACAACTCGGGATTCGACGAAGCGATGTTCGATCCCAATTCGAGCTACGATCCCAATAAGACAGTGAAGAAACACTAAAGTAATTGCGCGATTGATGCCCTCCAGAAGCTTGTCGATCCAAACATAAGTGACTGACTGGTCGCTGTTTAGTAGTGGTAAAGGCTTATCAGGATGGTTCCCTATCGGCATTACGCCACGCAGTGTGGCTTTTTTACCACAGTCAACTGCAGCGCGGCAGCTGTAATCTATTCATTCACCAAGACATACACCAACACCTTTGACCCAGGAGCAGACAATCCGCTTGGCCGTGGCATGCAGTGGGGTAGGACTCCACAGCGGTGCGCCGGTCTCGATGCGAATTCTTCCCGCTCCTCCCGGAACGGGAATTGTGTTTCGCCGCGTCGATCTGGATGGCTTTGAAATTGAAGCCATCAGCCGCAACGTGGCCCGCGTCAGCTACGCCACGAGCCTCATGAAAAAGGGCGTGCTCATCTCCACCACCGAGCACCTGCTCTCGGCGTTCATCGGCTTAGGCGTGGACAACGCCATCGTGGAGCTGGACAACCTCGAGCTTCCCATCCTGGATGGCAGCGCTCTGCCGTTTGTGGAACTGATCCAGAAAGCCGGTATCCGTAAGCAGCGCCGTCCCCGCAAGTATCTGAAGATTCTTCGGGAAGTCGAGATGCGCGAGGGGAACAAGTTCATCTCGGTCTATCCCGCCGGCAGCTACTCCGTTTCTTACGCCATCAATTTTCCTCATCCGCTGATCGGGAAGGAAACTTTTCAGGTGGAGCTTTCAAACGGCAGCTACCTGCGCAAGATTGCAGGAGCGCGTACCTTCGGCTCGCGCGAAGACGAAAAAACGATGCGCGATATGGGATTGATCCGCGGGGCGTCGCGGGAGAACTGCATCGTGTTGACGCGCGACGGAATCGAGAACGGCCCGTTGCGCTTTCGCGACGAGTTCGTAAGGCACAAAATCCTCGATCTGGTTGGCGACCTCGCGCTGCTGGGCAAGCCGATTCTGGGCAGGATTGTAGCCGATCGCGCCGGTCATGCCATGCACACCGCTCTGGTTTCGCGCATCCTGCGCGACAAGACGCTGTGGGAGGAAGTGACGCTGCCCGAAGACGAGAAAGAGAACGCGAGTTCTTATAGCACCCACGCCGCCGCCGGATCTTCGCTCTGACTGTGTCACCCTTGGTTGCGCAACGCCGTTGGACGCTGGGGGTCGTGCCGCCGCAAAGGATACGAGCCAGCTGGGATCAAGAATTCTGTACGTCGCGTTTCGGGGACGATATGAGAGTGAGATTCGCAGTGGCACCGGCGGTGATGAGTCTCGCACTAATGGTGACTGTCGCAGCCCAGAAGGAGCCGCACGTGGTCCATGCCACAGGTTCTTTCGACATCAAAATGACTCCCAACGAACCAACCGACTTCGAGAAAGCGAACGACATCGCCCGTCTCACTTCCGACAAGACTTGGCACGGTGACTTCGAAGGCGTCAGTCACGGAGAAATGATCACCGGCTCAACCGCGAGCACCGGCTCCATGGCCTACGTTGCGATTGAGCGCATGACAGGCAGGCTTAACGGCCGACAGGGTAGCTTCACCTTCTCGCACCGCGCCACCATGATGAAAGGCGACGCCCCCTCTGCGGGAGAGCTGAGCGTGACGGTTGTACCCAATTCCGGCACTGGAGAGCTGAAGGGACTCACGGGCTCTCTCATGATCCATATCGACGCTCAGGGTAAACACACCTGGACCTTCGATTATTCGCTCCCTTAGCCGTTTTCGCGTGGGGGCGCGTCAAGTGTCTGAACCCGCCAAATGGGGCACAAACACCCAGGTAGCAACCCGTATCCCCAAGCCCAGGATTCGCTCAGTCGGCAGGTTCACAGGGAACGTCGCCGGTGTCTGATCCAGGCTCAGGCTGCTCCTCGAGCAGGCGGTCCAGTTCGGCGCGAGTTCGGCTGATAAGGGTTGCGGCGAACTGGCGGGCTGACTTCTGTCGCTCCGCTGACAGATCCTTCACTCGCATGTTCAGCAAAACGACATCGTCCTCGAATCGGCGCAGGGTTTTCTGTACACGGGCGATGCGGTAAGAGGTAGGAAGCATGGCAATGGCTCTCCAGTATCCCACCAGATTGCCATGCGCAGGCGCAGGCACAAAGTTACAAGGTGAATACCTGGGAAAGCAGGCCGGCGAAGTGACGAGCTTATTGGATGGACTCAGGGCCTGAGCTAGCCAGCATCCCTTTGGTGCCGGGAAGCTGTTTTTCCATCTGCTGGTTGAGCCATTTCTCGAGCAGTTCCTGGGAACTCTGTGGCACGTTGAGAAAACGCAACCCGACATGTCCTTTGATATCGGCCCAGGTTACTTGCGCTTCCACGTCCAGAGCCAGTTTGGTTTCGGGCAGCGTGAATTGCAAACGAGGCGTAGCGTCCTTGGGCAGCGCCTGGTGCAGAATGAGCGCGATTCCGCCTTCACTGACGTTCGTGCTGATGGCCTTCAACTCCTTGTCGCCCAGGACCACCCGGACCGGCATCTTGACGGGCTGGCGATAATAGCGTCGCCGCTCGCGCACCATGAAGTTGAGCGCGGCGTGAAAGCAGCGCGCCGCATTCAGGCTGCTAATGGGTTTTTGCAGAACAAAATTCACCCCCATGCCGAAGGCTTCCTGTGTGGTGGTTTTCTTGCCGTTGAGCAGGGCAAAGGTTACAGAACCTTTGTTACTGGGCGTGGCGCGCAAGCCCTGCAACACTTCCATGCCGCCTTGCATGTCGTCGCAGTCCACAATCACGGCGTCGAACTTCTCCGCGATAAGGATTTCGCTGGCTTTCTTCGCTTCCTGGCACACCTCGACCTCAATCGAGAGCTTTTCCAGCGTCGGGCGGAGGATGCGCACCACTTCGGCATCCTGGCTCAGAAGAAGGGACTCCAACGTCATCTTGGAATTCTAGCGTTCAGCAGAGCCCGTCGAAAGGTGACCAAGGTATCAGGTTTTACGGGTAGGCATCAGACCATGCTGTTAACAGAAATTTGCACTGGAAACCAGCGCAGTAAAGCCTGAAACTACCTCCGGGACCATGCCCAACCTCGTCTATCTTTCGCTGGGATCGAATGTCGGCGACCGTGAGGCGCAATTGCAGGATGCACTGGCCAAACTAGCTGCCGTCGGCAGCGTGGTTGCGACGTCGTCCTTCTATGAAACCGAGCCTGTGGAATTTACCCGGCAGCCCTGGTTCTTGAATTGCGCGATCGCCCTTGAAACTAACAAGACCCCGGAGCAACTGATGGCCGCGATCCTTCGCATCGAAGAGGAGATGGGCCGGCGGCGAGTGCAGAAAAAGGGACCCCGGTCCATTGACATCGACATTCTGCTCTTCGGCGACACGATCATCAATCATCCGGAACTTACCATCCCTCATCCCGCGATACAGCAACGCCGCTTCGTTCTCGAGCCTCTGGCGGAGATTGCGCCGGAACTGTTACATCCCGTGCTGAAGAAAACAATTGGCGAACTGCTGGATTCCTTACCGCCAGGCCAAGTCGTTAAAAGGCTGAAACCTAAGCCACGGACTTAACGGATCAACACGGATCCAAAGAAATGTATGGAAGGGTTGGAAGGGTTATCCGTGCGCATCCGTGAAATCCGTGGCCAGTTCTTCGTCTAGGGCACAATGATCCGGCTGGCTGCTTCCTGCGGCGTGACCACGGCCGATTCCTTCTCGGGAAATTGAGCGTGCAGAAAGTCGATGAAGGCGCGTGATCTGGGACGGCCCGAGGTGCGCCCGTGGCCCAGTCGAACCAGAAACACCAATGCTTTGAGAACGTCGGAATCGCGCAGAGTGGAGTATCCGAGTTGCTTCTGTTCGGCCTCGCGATACTGCTTCAACATCTCTTCCACCTCAGCCGCCGCGGCATGCTGCGCGGCGCTGGTAAGCGGTTGCTCGTAGTGCAGTCCGGAGTTCATCAGCCGCTCATAATTGGTGCACATGGCCGAGAGCGCCGCGATCAGATCGCGATCGTTCAGGGTGCGGTCGGCCTGAGCGGCCTTCGCCAGAGCGTAGCTGAGCCCCATGAGCAGATGCTCGCGCTCGTAGGTGAATTGCTCCGAAATCTCAACCTGCAGGAATAACGCCGCGCGGTCGAACTGGTCTGCCGGACGCGGCTTTTCGTGCTCTCGCGCCTGTTGCAGATAGGGGCAGTCGCTGGGACAATCGAGCGTCACCTCGCGTTGCTCACCGCAACACT
>JABCZC010000151.1 GCA_013289875.1 Acidobacteriota bacterium
TTCAACGGAGACGATTAAAGCGATCGTAATTGCTTCGGGCTACACGAACAGCGCAGTAGCCACAGCGGCCTACACCATTCAGGCGGCCACCCCGAGCATCAACTTCGGCGGAGGTTTTGCGGCTTCCCAAGGACAAATGATCCTGAACCGCAGCGCGCAGTTAAACGGCTCGGGTCTGCAACTGACCAATGGCGCCACAAGCCAGGAGGGCTCGGCCTGGTACGCTACGCCAGTGAATGTTCAATCGTTTACAACGAACTTTACCTTCCAGCTGACAAACCCGGAGGCGAATGGGATCACCTTTACGATCCAAAACCAGGGCACGGCCGCGCAGGGAATCTTCGGCTCAGGCCTCGGGTACCAATACATTCCCACGAGCGTGGCCGTGAAGTTCGATCTGTTCAATGCCGGTGGCGAGGGGCCGGACTCCACAGGTCTCTACACCGACGGTGCCGTACCAACTGTTCCGGCGGTCAATCTGAGCTCGACAGGCATCAACCTGCACAGCGGCGACACGATGGCCGTCCAGCTGGTGTACAACGGCACCACTCTGACGATGACCATCACAGACACCGTGACGCAGGCGACCTACACGACCAGCTTTACGATCAACATCCCGTCCACAGTCGGGGGTAACACCGCCTATGTCGGATTTACCGGCGGCACGGGCGTCCTATCGGCAACCCAGACGATCCTTACTTGGACGTATACCAATTAGACGCTTTTCCTGATGGTGAATTAACCTCGAAACTCTGCCAATCGTGTCAGGAGATATCGAGTGATTCTCCGTCGTAAGACCGTACACCTATGGATAGTGCGGTTTACAGGTTTGAGTTATTGAGAACCTCAAAGCGTAACAAAAAAAATCAGAAGAGTTCTCGAATCATCTGCGCTCGCAGGTTATTCCACATGCTCTTTGTGTTCAGCAGAGCGCGTTCCCGTGCCGCTTCCGCCGCTCGAATCAGGAACTCGCGATCCTTGTGAAATTGCGCGATACCGTCGGCCAGGCCCTCGGCATCCGCATTGGGTGTAATAAGACCATCCACCTGGTGGCGCACTGTGTCCTGGCTTGCCACTGAGCGGAAAGCAATCACCGGAAGACCGCCGGCCATTGCATCGAAAAAGGCTCTTCCGAAATCCGTAGTGAGATGGGGCATGAGAAAGACATGTGCGCCTGCAATGGCCTGGCGGAGGGGGGGGCCTGGCTCAACAGTACCCGGAAACTCGACGCTGCCGGTTACGTCCTGTTTCTGCGTCAGCAGCTTGAGCGACTCTAAGTTACTCCCTTTCCCGTATAACTTCGCATGGACGGGGATGTTTCTCTGTTTGAGGATCGATACCGCGCGGATGATGAAATCGATGCCTTTGAGCGATTCCATCCGGCTGGCGCTAATGAGACGAAGCGGCGCGTTCCTGCGCATCTCAGCGCACTTTGCCTGAAAGTCTTCCGGGTCGATGACGTCTGCGCTTTCATGGACCGGCTGCCGGATTTGCACGGCATTTGCAGCAAATTCGCGATAGCGCGCGACGGCGGCGGGAGTATGGAGAAAGCTGAGCGAAGCATTGGCGACGCGTTTTCGCACCTCCCGGTCCAGAAGGTTCAGATCTCTCCGCCGGCGCAGCTTCTGCAAGACATTTTTCTCTGTTCGTACCCACTCCCAGTTGAGCATGTCGTAGAAGTCTTCGGCCACGACAAACAACGTCTTCTTTCTAAGTTGGACAGCGAGATCGTGTCCGAACCAGAGTGCAGTGTAGGGAGGAAAGAGGTTCGACGAATGGACTAGGTCGCTGTTCATGACCGCAGGACGCAGTGCAGAACGAACCCGCAAGCCAAACGTCATATCAGCTCTACTCCGGTAGATCGGTAGTCCAAGGAATTCAAAGCCGTCACTCTTCGACACCGAATCCGTGACCGGTCCCCATCCCTGGATATCCTCGACCCTAGCCAACTCCGGTGCTGCGATGGTTACAGGCCCGACCGATGCGACCAGACCCCTCAAGTCTTCAGCCCACAGGCGATCCATTATGGTTGATGTGCCTTGACGCGCGAAAGGAATATGTGTGACTAGCAAATAACGCAAGGGTTCCTCTGATGTGGCCGATCGAGGGGATGGGTCAAGTGTATATGACCGCGTTCGCGCCAGGCCCACGTCTAGGCGAAGATGCCGTCAACAGCAGTCGCGACATCGCCTGTTCCAGTCGCGCTTTGTGTTTAGCTGAGCCCGACCGCCAAAAGAAGGCCTACTCTGTGATTTTACGCAAGGGGATCGGGACTGCCGGCACTCCGGCCACCGTCGATCCGGGCGCGACATCCCGCGTGACAACGGCGTTCGCGCCCACCGTGGCATTATCGCCGATCGTCACCCCACCCAGCACGGTGACACCGCGTCCGATCCAAACTTCCTTACCTATAAGAATAGGTTTCGCGATGTGGCCCGATTCACGGATGCTGTGTTCCTTACTGCGTTGATGGTTGGCATCTCGGATGCTGGCGTACTCGCCGATCATGCTGCCGGCGCCGATCGTGATACCTGCCATCGCGACAATGTGAGCCCCACGGGAGATGACCACTCCATCGCCGATCTCAATCCACGCGTCTTCCTGTGTTTCAAGATGCAGGGCCGCATAGAGCAGAACATTTTCTCCAAAGCGGATGTTACGCGTCCCGTCAACAAAGGTTTTGCCCTCAATAACCGCCGATGCTGGCAGACTTGTCGTGAGATCCGCCGAGAGGGCCGCATGCGCATAGAGACGAGTGAGATTTCTGCGCAAGCCGCGGGTGACCCGCAAAATAAGAGACAGGAGGTGACTGAGCAAAGGTTTAAGACTGCGCTTCGTGCCACCCCTTCGATTGATCACGCTGCCCTCAGATGGATTATTGTCCGCCTCACCAAGGTCGCGGCGGTGAGATACGGCCGCCATGGGTGTCCTTCCACGCCTGCTTCATCAGCGCAATGAGACTCCGATATTCTCTGGCGCGTGCTCGGCGCCTCGGGTCGCTGCTGAAGCGATTTCGCAGCAAAGTGATCTGGTAGAGCCCGAGTTCCAGCAGTCTTGCGCCGTACGCAGCAAAGCCGTGATGCTTGCGGTAATAGAGCAGCGTGCTGCGCATCCGCCAGAGGACAAGCTGTGCGCCGGCCGATGACATCTCCAAAGACCTCACCTGACGCGAGGACTCGCCTCCGATGTGAATCACGACGACATCGGGCCAGTACCATATCTCGAATCCGGCATTGCGAATACGTCGGCAAAGGTCGACCTCCTCGTAATAGAGAAAGAACTCAGGATCGAAGAGGCCGACCTTCGTCAGCGCTTCAGTGCGCATGATCGAGAATGCCCCAGGAACCCAATCTGTCTGCGCAGGGAGCATCGGATCAGCCCATGTCCTGTCAAAACTGCCGAAGAGGCGGGACTTCGGAAACTTATTCGCTAAACCCGTCAACACGAAGAAATCTGTCAGGAGGGTAGGAAACATTCGTGCAGATGGCTGCCATGAATTATCCCGTCCCACTAGCCTGGCGCCTGCCAGGCCCACAGTGGGTTGCTGGTCCATGTGCCAAACGGCTAGCGCAAGGGCGCTTCGGCAAAGAAAAGCGTCGGAGTTGAGCAACGCCGAATAGCGTCCGCGCGCGACCTTTAGGGCCACATTGTTCGCGGACGCGAAACCCAGGTTCATCTCGCTGCGAAAGAGCCGGACCTGCGGGAATTCCTGCTCGACCATCTCCGCCGAGCCGTCGGATGAATTGTTGTCGACCACCAGTATTTCGACGTGTAATCCGGCGGACTCCCGTTCGATCGACTGCAGGCACTCGCGCAGGACGTTACGCGTATTGAAGGAGACGATTACGATCGATATATCGACCGGATCGCCGGAAGAGTCAAGGATTGACATGTATCCTGCAGGTTCTTTCAGGCGAGGCAACGTTCAAAATGGGATGCCAGCAAATTCAGATTAACAGCTAGGTTATAGTGCTCGACGACGTGGGCGCGGCCGGAGGCGCCGAGCCGCTTTCTCAAAGCCTGGTCGAGAACGAGCGACTCGATCGCTGAGGCAAATGACTCCACTGAAGACGGCGGGACCAGCAAGCCATCCACCTTATCTTGAATGAGCTCGGGGATGCCAGCCACGCTGGTACTGACGCAGGGGATACCCATAGCCATGGCTTCCATCAATGCAACGGGAATACCCTCCGCAAAGCTTGCGAGAGCGAAAATATCAGCCTTAGCCATCTGTTCACGGGTCTGATCGTGGTTGAGCGCTCCGCAAAACGTGACGTGTCCGCCGAGTACATGTTCAGCAGCCTCGCGTTCGAGGCTGCTACGAGCCGGTCCGTCACCGATATAAGTCAGGTGTACAGCATGGCCCTTCGAGCGCAGGTGTGAGAACGCTTGGAGCAGAATATGCTGCCCCTTGGCAGCCACGAGGCGGCCGACACAAATAATTTGTAAGGGCAGTTTTGCCTCATGAGAGACTGGCTCGAATTCATCGGTGTCAACGCCCAACCGAACTACATGCATCTTGTCCCAATGATCCGGGTCACAGTATTTCATAAGTTGGCTGCGACAAAAGTCGCTAATGCAGAAAATAAACTTCGCTTTCTCAATCTTGCGGGGAAGATAGCAATGCTCGACCTCAAAAAACTCCTCAGGACCATGAATGGTCATGGAATAGTCGAACCCCCAGGCCTCGGCTGCCAGCATGGCAACGGTCGAGACGGAGCCCCCGAAATGGACATGAAGATGGCGAAGACCTCGCTGGTGCATCCAATGGCCAAGCAAAAGCGCTTCGACCATGTAGAAGAATGCGTAGAGTCTGCGAGATAGATCCCAATGACCCAAAGTTGCCATCGCCTTTAACGCACGAAGCATTACGCCTGTGCGCACCAGGGTAACCGCCACCAAGCTCCCTAGCCCCAGCCAAACATCAATTTGTTTCAGATAATATGTATTGCGCGCCTCCGCCGCTTCGATAGGAGGCAGTTTTGAAGTCGGTCGATCCGGCGGATTCACGGATGCTGTCTCGATCTCGAAGCCAAGTTCGCGCAAGCCAAGAATTTCTTTCAGAAAGAACGTGTGGGATACAGCCGGATATCGACTAAGAAAGTAAACCATACGAATTTTTGGAGTTGATGGCATAGCTTATTGTGGTCTGAGAACAAGATAACTCACTCCAGTTACTTTCTTACTGATCCCGGGGTTGCTCCTCGGCGAATTGACGAAAATCCACGACGCCGGGTCCGGGCGGAGGGTAGAGCGCACTAAAGGTAAATTCATATGGAATTTCGGCCTGTGACCTGCCCGAAAACTGAGCCGCAGGAGGATGGAAATTCGCCCCGCGTGGTTCGATTGGTGTCGGATTGACCGGCGGATCAGCCGCTAATGTGACTCGAGTGAAGGTCTCCAGCAACAGCTTTGAAACCCTCGGTTTCTGGACTAGGTACAGCCCCAGCCGTGCGGGGGAAAGTGGGAAACGCGTAGGGTGTTCCAAGGCGGCTTGATCGCCATATTTTCCTCAGTTGGACGGCCGGCCTGGCCGGATGAGATCCAGATGCACTCCGTGCTTGTAAGCTCAGTCGTCGATGCTTTCGATGCGAACTCTGTGCCGTTATGGGCGGCGATGGATTGCGGTACGCCACGGAGAGTGACGATTTTGTCGCAACGCGGTTGCGACCTTTTCGCCACTCAACGGGGTATCGGCAGACAGCGCCAGGCACTCGCGGATGAACTGGTCGACGACCGTGAGCACCCGGATCCAGCGGCCGTCGGGCAGCCGCTGGAGGAGTAGGGTCGAGCATCAGCGCCGTGCGGCATTGCTGCCGTCGG
>JABCZC010000152.1 GCA_013289875.1 Acidobacteriota bacterium
GGAGGCATAGATCAACGGCTGGAAGATCGATGGCTGAGAGATCGATGGCCGGGAGATCAATGGCTGGGAGCGGAGGGCGATTCCTAAGTCGCACTTGTTGGCAACTACGATGGTCGGGCGACCTTCCGTGTGTTGCAGCAAGTCGGTGTCCTCCGAGTTCGCCGCTTGCGACGCGTCGAGCACGACCAGCACCAGGTCGGCGTCCGCCAGCGCTTCCATGGATTTACTTATCCCGATGGATTCGGCTTCATCAAGGGCCTGCCGGATTCCGGCTGTGTCGACAAGTTGAATTGGAATGCCGCCGATGGCAACGGTTTCGCTGACCAGGTCGCGTGTGGTGCCAGGAGTCGCTGTGACGATGGCGCGTTCGCGTTCGACCAATCGGTTGAACAGGCTTGATTTGCCGACGTTCGGGCGGCCGACGATCGCGAGGGTGAGTCCCTGGTGCACGATCTTGCCATAGGCGAAGGTGGCGGCTAACTGCTCCAGCGGCTCGCGAACTGCGGCGATGCGTTCCAGGATAGCCGGGTCAGGCAGAACAGAGACGTCGTCTTCGGCGAAGTCGATGCCGGCCTCAAGGACGGCGATCAGCTCGACCAGCTTCTGCTTGACAGGCTGCAATCGCTTGGAGAGAGCGCCTTCTAGCTGTTGGGCAGCGATCTTAGCCTGATAAAGAGTTTGGGAGTCGATCAGGTCGCGGACCGCCTCGGCCTGGGTGAGATCGATGCGGCCGTTAAGGAAGGCGCGCATGGTGAACTCTCCGGGCTCGGCGAGGCGGGCGCCGGCGGCGACGCAGAGCTCGACAATGTGCCGGAGCACGACGGGAGAGCCGTGTGCGGCGATCTCGACGATGTCGTCAGTGGTGTAGGAATGGGGCTTGGCGAAGTAGGTGACGACGACTTCGTCGATGCGGGCGGCGAGAGCTGAGCTCTGCTCGGATCGAGAGCCGGGGGCGGCTGCCCCCACATGTTTCTGGGATGGTTCGATAAGCTCCCCTAGGGTTGCTCGCCCCGGGTCCAGATCATGTTTCAGGAGAAGCATCGGGGTCGCGATCTCGCGTGCGGCCGGTCCCGCAAGTCGCACTACGCCGATGCCACCGCGCCCAGGTGGCGTCGCGATGGCGACGATCGTGTCATCGAGGTTCACGGGGCGATTGTAGCGGTTAAACTAGGCGAACAACCAGCGGCCGAGTCGAGGAAACTCAATTGTGGCCAGACCAATGAAGAAAGAAGGCCAAGCATTGTCAGTCGCCGACGAACTGCTGCAAGCCAACGAGGAATTTGTAAGAAACTTCAACCTGGGAGATCTGGCCGTGCGGCCGAGGCGGCATTTGGCTGTCCTGGCCTGCATGGATTCCCGAATCCTGTTTGAACGTTGTCTGGGGTTGCACCCGGGCGATGCTCACATGATCCGCAATGCGGGCGGGATTGCCACAGAGGACGCAATACGTTCCCTGATTGTTTCGCATCATCTCCTGGATACGCAGGAGTTCATCATCATCAACCACACCGACTGCGGACTGCTGAAGGTGCGGGAAGATGAACTTAAGAAGAAGCTGTCAGAGAAAATGGGAACATCCGCCGGGGCGCCGGCGCACTTCTACGCGTTTGACGATCTGGAAGAGAACGTCCGGCAGCAGGTGCGTCATGTGAAATCGCACCCGTGGATTCCGAAGCATATTCAAGTGCGAGGGTTTGTTTACGACGTGAAAACCGGAGCACTAACCGAAGTCGAAGAGATCTGAAGCTATTTGACCTAGCGCGCCGCCTTTTCAATCTCCGCCTTTAGCTGTTCATAGCTCAGCGCTCCGGGATGATACATCGCAACCTTGCCTGCGCGGTCGAGCAGGACGAGCGTAGGCGTCGTCGAGGCGCCGTACACATCGAAGTTGTACTTGCTAATGGGAACGGGCATGTCCAGCAGTCCGCCGTAGAAGCGGTGGCGGACGGCATCGATGTAAGCGAGTTCATCGCTGGGTGCGGCGTCCTCGACTTGCGCGGTATAGCCGTAGAGCCGGGTGGGACCGATGACAGTCAATCCCTTGGGCGCAAACTCCGTTCGCAGTTGAGTGATGATGGGAGCTTCGGCCTTGCAGTCGCCGCACCAGTGGGCCCAGAAGAAAAGCAGCACGGGTGCGCCTTTCACCTGAGCCAGCACCGGTGGTTTTGAGCCGAGAAACTGCTCCTCGCGTAACGCAGGCGCTAGTTTTCCTTCGAAGGAAAGCAGGTTCAGGTTCTTCTGCAGGCGGGCGCGAATCGAGGTGCTCCCATAAGTACGGAGGGCGGTCTGCAGAACTGCGACTGCCTGAGTGCGCTGGCCCTGAGCTGCCAGCGTCTGCGCCTGGACTTCGATGGCTGCGCCCAAGGCCAGCGGCAAGTGTGGTTCGGCATCGAGCGGACGCTGCTTGAGTTGATCCTGCACGAGAGCGCTGGTTTGTTTGGCGTAGGCGGCTGCGTGATCGTATTCGTGAGCGTTGAGGGCAGTGCGTGCCATCCAGGAGTAGGCCTCGGCATATTCAGGCGTGACGCCTTTGCTGGCGCGGTAGGAATTAAGGTAGGAATCGGCTGCGCTGAAATTATTCTGTGCCAGGACAGTGCGCACGTCTTCTACGATCCCCGCCCAGGCCGGAGTCGCGAGCGTGATCAAAATCAAAAGCTTGCGGAAATGCATGTTCTTAATCATCTACCCCCGATCGTTAGACCCCGATTATCTCCTTCGGTGATCCATCTCTGATCATGTATCTTTTGCCGGCCAGTTGGCAAATCGCGGCGGCCGAGCGCGCGCGTCGGCATGTCTGTAAGCTATTGATGCATAGGTACTTAACGGTGTAACCCGCGAAATATTGTGGATTTTTGGTGGTCCTTCCCTTACAATTTAATTGCGTTTGATCTTTAGATTTCTTTCGCAGTATCCAGTTTCTCCGCCAACCAGCGCGTGACCTGCCTGCAGAAGAAGCCTTCCAAAGTTTCAGCGCTACATCAACGAAAAAGGAACAAAGCAACACCATGGAAACAGGAACAGTGAAGTGGTTTAACGACGCCAAGGGTTACGGTTTCATCAGCCGCCAGAACGGTGAGGATGTATTCGTGCATTTCTCCGCCATTCAGGCGAGCGGCTTCCGCAGCCTTCAGGAAGGTCAGCAGGTGCAGTTTGACGTGGTCAAAGGCCCCAAGGGCTGGCAAGCCGAGAACGTGAAGGGTGCATAAACCACTTCGCTAACAATCCGGAAAGAGGGCGGCCAGAGATGGCCGCCTTTTTTGATTCTGTACCTATTACTCATTGCCGCTGCTCGCGCATCAGCACGACATCGGCATCGGTGTGACCCTGCACCAGCGCCAGCTTGCTCCCATCGAAGGACCAGTGGAAGTCGTAGATTTGTTCAGACTTGAACGAGGTGAGCTGTTTTCCCGGCGAACCATCCAGAGGTTGTTGCCACAAGTTCTCGACGCCCTTCTCGCGGAAGGCGTAAACCAGCGCCTTGCCGTCGGGCGTGTACCGGACCACCCCCCCCGTAGTCTTGTCGCACTTGAGCAACGTGCGAACTTTACCCGTGTCGGCTTCGACCACCGCCAGTCTTTCCTCATGACCGCTCGCGTGATCGATGGTCTCAAACGCAAGCGTGCTGCCGTCGGGGGAAATACCGAACTGGTACGCGAGCAAGTCGGTGACCTGCTGCGACGCCCCGCCATCCATGGGAACCCGCATCACATGTCTGGCAATGGTGTCGAGGTAATAAACCCATCGCCCATCCGGAGAACACACGGGCCACGCGGCGGGTTTCCCATTCGAAAGTTGCTTGCGGCTTCCACCGCCGGCATCTGCGCGCCAGATGTCCCGGCTGCCGTTGGCCGCATGCATGTAGTGATCAAAGACAAGATAGCGGCCATCGGAGCATGCCGAGGGATCGCCACTGGATGAGTCTGTCTCAGTGGGGAACTCACCCTTGACCCCCGAGTCCGGGTTGATCCAATTCAGAGTGCCGTCCTTGTCGTAGACCAGCCGGCCATCGAGCGTCCAGGTGAAGTTGGTACCAACGTTCGCGGGACCAATCTGCCGTGCTTCACTGCTTTCAGGCGTCCCTGATACGACCGAGAGGTTCCAATGGCTTTCTTCAAGCACGGTTGCCAGCACCTGGCCGTTTGAGCCCACGCTCAGGGAGGAATAGCGGTTGGCATCGCGCGTAACCGGACTCAGCTTTCCTTCCGGGTAGGAGACGAAGACGATTTGTGATCGTGTGAAATTCGAAGGAGAACCAACATCCAGAAGCAGCAGGCCGTGGCCATCTGGCATCCAGGCAGGCGAGTAGAGACCGTCGGCGGAACTCAGGAACAAATGTTGCTGACCGGTTCTTACGTCCAAAGCCGTCAATCCGCTAACGGCATTGCCGCGCGCTACGCCGCACAGAATCGTCTTGCCGTCAGGCGACCACGCGGGATCGAAAAGTCCCTGGCTGCTCGGACCGCTGGCCAGCACGGTCTCTTGGCCATTATCGACGGAGCGCACGATCAGCCGGAACTTGCCTGGGTCCGGATTGTCGTAGCGCAGGAAGGCGAACTTCCCGCCGTCCGGGGAAAATGTGACCCCCGAATCCACGTCCTCCGCCAATTTCTCAGGCGTACCGCCCAGCAGCGGCGAGCGATACAGAAATTTAAGGGCCGGCGTTCCCGGATCGCTGCGCACAAAATACAAATAATTGCCGTCGGGCGAGAAGCTCAGGGCGTCTTGCCCGTACCAGACATCAGCTGGAGGCTGCACTTGCGTCATGCTGTTGGTGGGAACATTGCGCAGCCAGAGGCTGGCCAGTCCGTTGTCGCTCTTGGCTCTCACCAGACTCAGGATGTACTTGCCGTCGGGTGAGATCACCGCATATACCGCATCGCCGGTCTCCGTCACCTTGGTGACCGAGAAGTTCGCGAAAGGCTGCGCATGATTGCGTGAGATCAGCGAATAGACGCCAAAGCCGGCAGCAAGCAGAACGATGAGGGCGACGAAGGCGGTCACGCCAGTCCCGATCTTGTGCCGACCCGCCGCTGCCACTACGGCGGAGGTTTGACTGGCAGTCTGCGAAGATCCAGGCACGAGTGACGCGTTGCTCGCGGCAGCGGATCCCGACGAACTTGCACTGGCGGCTGCGGGAATCGATGCCGACGTCGAGGATGGCGCTGCTCCCTGCTTGCGACCGGACTCCGTATCGCGCTTCAGCCGCTTCAGGTCGCCGCGCAGATCGGCGGCTGACTGGTAGCGCAGGTCGCGGTCCTTCTCGAGGGCCTTCGCGATGATCTCGTCGAGCTTCGGTGGTAACCCGCCATTCAGTTGCAACGCTGAAACGGGATCGAGTTCAAGAATGGCGTGGAATACCACCGCCGAGGTATTGCCGGTAAAAGGCAAGCGCCCGGTTGCCATCTGGTAGATCACCGCGCCCAGCGAGAACAGGTCGGTCCGCGGATCGAGTTCGAAGCCGCGCGCCTGCTCCGGAGACATGTAGGCGATGGTGCCGACGGTCGCACCGGGGCTGGTCAGGTGCGCAGGATTGGGATCGTCCTGT
>JABCZC010000153.1 GCA_013289875.1 Acidobacteriota bacterium
CCGCCCCGTAGGCACCTCGGGTTTCGGCGAACTGCGCCAGCCGCCGCGTGCGTTCGATCAACAGCCGGTGGAAGCAACAGCGACGATCGCCGCCTGCCTGACCGCGTGGCGGGCTGACGGCGACGTCGAATGGAAAGCGGTTGCAGCCAACGTTTTCGCCTGGTTTCTCGGCCGCAACGATTTGTCGGTCGCGCTGGTCGATCCGGAGACCGGCAGTTGCCGTGATGGATTGCATCCCGACCGCGCCAACGAAAACCGCGGCGGCGAGTCGGTGGTCTCATATCTGCTCGGTCTTGCCGATATTCGTCAGCTTGCGCGCGTTAATGTCAGCGTGACACCCGTCACGGCGCTTCGTTCAATCAGCGCCTGATTTCATCTCACTCCAGCGAACCGAGGGTATCTTGTCGCAAGCCTCTTTCCTGCATCGGCAGGCACTCTACCTTCGTCCCGACCCCGCGCGTGTGATCGTGCGGCCTTTCAAACCGGCGACCGAACCTCGCGATCTCAACCCGACCGACAAGACGCGCGCCAACCATATCGTCAAACGCATTCTCGCGCTCGACCCGACGGCCGCGGCCAGTCTGCTGGCGGACGTGCTGGAAAATTTTCAAGGCAGGCATCGCAACCTGCTCGAGACCTTTGAGCTTCGTGCCGACGAAATGGAAGCCGCACTCGCGACGCACGTCACCTTTTCCGCAATCCAACGCCAGCTTCTCGGCGCTTATTTCCTGAACGAATATTCGTTCGAAGCATCCGCACTGTTCAATCCAAGCATCGTACCGCACCCCGACCAGTCAGAGGCACCGGAAGGCGGCTTGCGCTTTATTCTCAGCCTTCGGGCCGTTGGCGAGGGGCACGTGTCTTCGCTGACATTTCGCACCGGCACCATCGCAGCCGACGGCAGCCTGACAGTCGATCCAACCGCCCGGCTCGCCTCAAGTCCGAAGGTCGGATACCGGGTATCCGGGCCACTTGGCGACGACATTGAGGTGACCTTCAAAGAGAGCCCGGACATCAGCGAGCGCGTCATATTCCCGGTCACCGAATCCCAGTCGCAGGGCATCGAAGACGCGCGCTTCGTCGAATTCATCGACGGCGGCCGGAAGACCTATTATGCGACCTATACCGCCTATACAGGCCGGTCGATCCGATCGGAGTTGCTTGAGACCAGCGACTTCCAATCATTTCGAATGACGCCGCTGCAGGGCACCGCCGCGCAAAACAAAGGCATGGCGCTATTCCCGCGCCGGATCGACGGCAAATACGCCATGATCGCACGCCAGGACAACGAGAATCTCTACCTGATCACCTCGAAGGATTTGTACCGGTGGGATGGCGGTCAGGTCGTCCTGAAACCGCAATTCCCATGGGAGTTCGTGCAGATCGGAAACTGCGGTTCACCGATCGAACTCGACGAAGGCTGGCTACTGCTCACGCATGGCGTCGGTCCGGTCCGAAGATATTCGATCGGCGCGGCGCTGCTCGACAAGAACGATCCCGCCAAGGTGCTGGCGCGTTCGGTCGAACCGTTGCTGCGGCCGGAGCCATCGGAGCGCGAAGGCTACGTTCCCAACGTGGTCTATACCTGCGGAGCGATGCGGCACAATGATCAGATCATTTTGCCGTACGCCATATCCGATACCTACTCCAACTTTGCGACGATCGAGATTGCGGCCTTGATGCAGGCATTGTCCTGAAACTACGACTGAGCGATCAGGACCAAACACCTAAAGGGAACGCCTGCATCGCGCCTTCAATGGATTAGTTCGGCGAGGGATCGATTCGCGATAACCGATGCTAACGTCAGGAACGGAATGACTGATCGAGAAAAAATCTTAATCGCCTTACGCTAAAAACCTCTGAAAACATTCGAGATAATGAAACGTGTGAACATAAGAAATCAGGAGGACTGTCAATCCCTGCTATCAAAGATGCGGGACGAGGGGGCGGTCATATTCGATATTCACAAAGGACATTGGCTCGCCGCGTAGCCGAGATATCGCCGCACAATCGTCAAGCGGCTGCCGCGACGGAGCCAAGTGGCACATCCAGCGAATAGATGAAGCCGGATGGTTCGTAGGCGAGTTGCACTTGGCCGTTCAACTGTTGACCGAGAGACTTCATCATGCGGGGGCCAAGCTTTGCCGCGCCGGCGGCTCAACCGCCGGTCCGTCGCTTTCAGTCCAGACAAGGCGAAGCCTTCGTTTGGAATCATCGATCGTCCACGCGATTTCCACGCGGCAGGGACGGAAAGAGCGCCAAATTTGGTGGTGTTCGTGCACAGCTCGTTGAAAGTCATCGCAAGCGCAATGACCGCGCCTGATATTCTTAGATCGGCCAATAAGCGACGTATGCACGGGGTTGGTCGGTTCCGACTGGCCTTAAAGCAAGACCGAGACTTCCCTGCCGATTGAGCCTACAGTCGCTGCAATCGCCCCGCCGGTAGGCCTCCTGCGGAGACAGAAATGAAGAATACAACTCAATTACACGACTGCATATTTGAGGGAAAGATCGATGAATTCGTTAGAGCACTACAGTCAGGAACTGAACGCCCAGTTTGGGCGTGCAGCCTCCCGAGGCATGTCGCACATTCTCATCAACGCACGCGAGTTGCATTCGTCGCTCGGGGACTTTCCAGGCTCGGACGATAAGCTCGTCTCATGTCGATTGGCGATGCGAAATGAAATGAAAGCCGGCGACGTCATGGTGGTGACGCAGGAACACTTGGTGGGCATGACCGTGCGCTACCTGTTGCCGCGAGCAGCACATTGATCGTATGGCCCCGGCAAGCGCGCGAAGTTCGGAGGACCGGTGAAGCCGTCTGCGACCTGTATCCTTAGTGCTTTGGCGCTACCCAGGCCTCTGCCACGCTGCTTTCGATGACGTGTTGCTGAACTCTCTTGCAGTGAGGGCAGGCAAAACTCCGCAAGTCCTGGCCCCACATGCTTGGCTCAATCACCGTCGACCTCATGGGAGAACCGCAGGCGGTGCATTGCGGACCCTGGTTTTGCTTATCGAGCATGTGTTGCCCCCTGAAGTCGGCCTCAGTTGGGCGCCCTGAGTTCGCCGGCGAGCCAGCCAGCCGCCTTCGAGTTGAAGGGATCCGATGCAATAAGGCGTAGCTCAACCTGGTCGCATCTGGGGCATTCGAACAGCCGCTGTTCGAAGCCGACTGGCCCCGGCGAAACGCGTTCCAGCATCATCCGCGTTTGGCAACGAGAACAGCGGGCGCGCTCAATGTCAGTCAAGAATTGCTGGGGTGAGGTCATGGCTCTCCTCCGTAGGGGCGGGAGCGTAACCGAACTCTCTGTCACCGATGGTAGCCTATATGGTGCGGTTATGAAGCAAGTATGCCCGGTTAAGTTCCGGGATGCTGGTCAATACAGCTCACATTCCGAAACTTGTTGATGGCTCTACTCACGCTCTTTGAGCAGGGGTTTCTCATGCAAAACCGCAGATAGCAGCGAATTGTTGACCTCGATATGGCCATTGTAGCTGATGAGCCCCAGCTTGCGAAACTTGTTCATGAAATGGCTGACCCGGGATCGGGTGGTACCGACCATCTCGGCCAGTGTTTCCTGACTGATATTCGGGCTGATCCGCTGTGGCTCGCCGTCCTTTCCGAAATTCGCGAGTAGCAAAAGGAGCCGGGCAAGTCGCCGCTCGCTCGAATTGAATAGCTGGTCGATCAGGTCCTCCTCGATCCGGCTGTTCCGGGTCAGGAGATAGGCCATGAACAGCTCGGAGAATGTGGGCTCATCATGAAGCGCTGATATCATCGCGGCTTTGGTGATGGAGGTGATCACACAATCTTCCATCGCTGTTGTCGTCGATATGCGCAGCTTGTGGCCGTTCATGCAGCCTTCGCCGAAGAAATGTCCGGGCTCAAGGATTGCGACGACCGCTTCTTTGCCCTGTTCGGACAAGACGGTGAGCTTGACCCTTCCTTTTTGAATGTAAAACACCGTCTCGGCGACATCCCCCTGTTCGAAAATTTTCTGGTTCTTGTGAAGTTCGAGGATATCTTTCCCGTCACCGACTTTGGCGAGGAAGACCTTCGCGTCAAATATGTCCCTTGGCGGCTTGCCCATAACAGGCCTCCTTTGGCCCAGACGAACGTTATCCAGTCTCGCGGGCTGCCTGAGCCTTGCGGACTACGAATTAGGATAAGGAAAGCGTTTCCGGCGTCAGCCGTCCAACGTATGGCTTTCGAGCCATGTCTTATTCCTGAAGAGCCTCCGAAGCGATAGCGCAATTTGTCGGTGCTGATTACGTTTCCCTCCTGGCGGGAACGTCCGGGCGTATCGCAGCACATTGCGCCGCATCTCGATAAAGTAGGCCATCTCGCGGCGGATTTCGGTTTCGGGCTTCGCCCTTTGGTTAGCAGACGGCATGATGCCCCCTTTGGGTCAGGCGGGAGCTTTGCTCTCGTCACCGATAGCAGTCGAGTGCAGTGCGGTGATGAGCAATCATGGCTCGGTTTCGTTCTGAGCCAGTGGTCAATTTTGCTCACATTTGGAAATAGAAAACGGCCTCAGCGCGGGGGCGGGCTGAGGCCGTCAGTTCATCGGATGCCGGGGGCCCCGTGCATCCGGTCGCCCGTCACTAAGCTGCCGCGACGACATCGGTTCCAGGGGATTCAGGCCGGCGCGACAAGCGACGTCATTGGGACGTCTAATGCATACACGAAGCCGGTCGGGTCATAGGCCAGTTTGACCTGGCCCTTCAATTGCTGGCCGAGGGATCCGATCAAGCGTGTCCCAAAGCTTTGCCGGGAAGGAGCAGATACAGAGGGCCCCCCTTTTTCGGACCAGGTCATCTGCAGCCGTTGGTTCCCCTCGTCGATCTTCCACGCGATGTTGATGCTTCCCCCTGGCACCGACAACGCACCGAACTTCGTCGTATTGGTGCAAAGTTCATTGAGTGTCATTGCCAGCGCGATCACCGCGCCCGATGTAATTTTAATGTCAGGCCCCGAAATCCTGAATCGACCCTGGCCTTTGCTGTCGTACGGTTCGGTCGCGCCCCGAATCGTATTGGCGAGGTCCGCGTTAGCCCACTGGGCCTGCAAAAGCAGATCGTGCGCCCGACCAAGCGCGATCAGGCGACCTTCAATAGCCTGTTGGCCGTGCTCAATGCTTGTCGCTGTCCGCAGGCTTTGAGACGCGATGGCGCTTACGGTCGCAAGTGTATTTTTGATCCGGTGGTGCAATTCTTCCAGGATGAGTTTCTGCAATTTATCGGCAGCTTCACGTTCCTTGGCGTCGATGCCTGCTTGGGCCAACAAAACCTCGGCGTCGATGCCCGCCTGTTCAAGCAACAAGCGAAGACTGTCGTTTTCTGCCGTCAGGAATTCAGTCGAAGCGTAGCCGTTCGATGTTCGCGGCGCGCGAGGGCTTTGATTTTCAGTGGGGCGCGCCGCTGCCACAAGCGAGGAGATATCGGCGGGTACGAGTTTCAGTGCACCGTGACCGATCATTTCCTGTATTTCCGCGATCGTCTGCTTCACCTCGAGCGGCTTTCCAAAGAAGCGGCT
>JABCZC010000154.1 GCA_013289875.1 Acidobacteriota bacterium
CTTGCGTGCCTCCGGGCTCCACGAGGGTGAATTTCGAGAGCAGCAGGACAGGGAGACGCCTCTTGGCCGGATCGCCCAGCCGGAAGATATTGCTCTGGCAGCCAAGTTCCTCGCCGGCGACGATGCCCGCTGGATTACCGGGCAGGTTATCGTAGCTGCCGGCGGAAAACGGATGTGAGCATTCCGACCGAGCTTGAGACCGGACGCAGCCCGCGTTCAGCCTCAAGCTCCTTAATGAATCCTGGCACGTTTATTCGTGATCGTGGTCGTACCCGATCTTCCAGGCGTCGCTGCTGGTTGTCACTAGGGAGGGCTTCGTATCCCCGGGAGATGTGAGTTCAGCGACGACCGTGTGGATTGCGTGACCACGATTGGTAACTACCAGCATGAGTTTGATGACTCCTTTGGATCCGACGGGAACGGGCACGTTCAAATCGATGGTCGCAGTGCCGGTGCAATCCGCATTCAAGCTGTAGGTGCCGGTCTCGCCCGTGGAGAATACAAACCCCGTCATGGCGTCGCCGTTTCCGGCGTTGGGGACACCAGCAGTTTCGACAAAGTCCCTCTGGGTGAACTTGCCGGCGCCGTCGAAGTGATGGCTATTCCTTTAGTCGGGCTTTGGGTGCCGTCGGGATTAGGCGCATACCCTTGGATTGTCCAGCCATAGTCGCCTTTGAGAGTTGCGTCGCTACAGCCATTGTCTTCAGCAGAGGCAGGGATGGCGCTCAGCCCAAGCATAAGAGCCGAGACTGCAAGCATTCTGCCCAGAAGCCGCGCCGAGGGATTGCAAATCGAGAAACTTTTCAAATCTACGCTTTTCATGTGAAGTCGCCTTTCAGGTTTGTGGGCAATCGATGCCCTGGTTTCAGGTAGTCCGGATCCACTCCGGGAGATCGGGAAAGCGGCCCGACCGGTCGGGTCGCCTTCACGACAGCATGAAAGCGCAAAAAAGCGACCCCGCTGCGTTGGACAAAGCACTGGGAGGAATCCGGATTTTGAGCCAAGTGCTCGGCTGGCAGCAGGGGTTCCTCCGAATCACTAGCGTGCTGCGGTCTTTAATCGCGATGGGGATCGCAGCCGATCTTCATGGGGCTGACTGTCCCTGTTCCAACAGTCTCCGCGTCGGTCTCGACGAGATCGGCCCTCCTTTGGCCTCCTGCACCCTCGACAAGCACAACGCTCCAATGAGCGGTGAAAGCAGGGTAATCAGTCGTGAGGGTTCCAGTACAGTCGGAAGCGATCCTATACGATCCGGTAACCGCCACGTCTTTAAGGATGACGATGCCGGCTATGCTCCCATTGACCGACCCGGTGAAGCTTCCTTTTCCGTCTAGGGCGATCCTGCCCAGAATGGCCACAAATCCGGCAGGCGGAATAGTGGCAGATCCAGAGACTGCGTATGCATAATCGCCCTTGAGAGTGGCGTTGCTACAGCCATTGTCTTCAGCAGAGGCAGGGATGGCGCTCAGCCCCAGCATAAGAGCCGAGACCGCGAGCGTGCGGCACAGAAGCCGGGCCGAGGGATTGCAAATCGAGAAACTTTTCAAATCTACGCTTTTCATGTGAAGTCGCCTTTCAGGTTTGTGGGCAATCGATGCCCAGGCTTGAGGTTGCCCGGACCCACTCCGGGGAGATCGGGAAAGCGGCCCGACCGGTCGGGTCGCCTTCAGGCCATCGACATTGCATTGAGCCGCTTGTGAAGTGCAATGCACCAGCGCTCACTTGGCGCTCATCTGGGACTCATCCGGCAAGTGGCTCAAAGGAAGGCCATTCGTCCGAGGCTCCGCCCAAACTCTCGGGTCTTCCGCTCCCGCCAGAGCGAAATCTGTGCAAGGGCATCCGCTGCCGGGTACACTTCCGCATCAGGCTGGTCGCCAATGGAAGCTGCGGTCTCAAACCGCGTACGGCTCGGAGCGTTCGAGCTGGATCTGAAGGCGGGCGAGCTGCGTACCGGAGATCGAAAAGTTCGTCTTCAGGAACAGCCCTTCCAGATTCTGCTGATGTTGGTGGAGCGTGCTGGCGGCCTGGTCACGCGGGAAGAGATCAAGAAGAAGCTTTGGCCAAACGACACTGTGGTGGAGTTCGACCACAGCATTCATACCGCAATCAATAAGCTGCGGCAGGCATTCGGGGATTCTGCAGAAAACCCAAAATACATCGAAACCGTGGCCCGGCGTGGTTATCGATTAATGGTGCTGGTGGAGCGAGTGGACTCGAGCCCGGCCAGCCAGCGCTTCGAGGTGCCTGCGCCGCCGCTGCCGGAACCGCCAATCTCAGGTCTGAGTGGCAGGAAAATCTCCCACTACCGTGTGCTGGAACTGCTGGGTGGTGGAGGCATGGGGGTGGTGTACAAGGCAGAAGATCTGAAGCTGGGGCGCCGCGTGGCCCTGAAGTTTCTGCCTGAGGAGATCGCCAGCGACGCTAAAGCTCTGGAACGCTTTGAGCGCGAAGCCCAGGCCGCTTCGTCGCTCGACCATCCCAACATCTGCGCCATTCACGAATTCGGCGAGCACGAAGGGCGGCCCTTCATCGCCATGTCATTGCTTGAGGGGCAAACCCTGCGGGATCTGATAGCCGCGAGGGCGGCGCCGTTTGCGACCGACGAACTATTGAACCTCGCGATTCAAATCGCGAATGGGTTGGCCGCAGCTCACGAGAAAGGCATCATCCATCGTGACATCAAGCCGGCGAATATTTTCATCACTCATCGGGGCGAAGCCAAGATTCTCGACTTTGGTTTGGCGAAGCTGACGGACGCAGGAAATCTGGAAGGCCTCCGGTACCAGGCACCATCGCAGGCGCCCCATAGCGCGCCAGCCCATGATCTCAGCCTCTCGCTGACCGGTGTGGCTATGGGCACGGCACCTTACATGTCGCCGGAGCAGGTTCGCGGCGAAAAGCTGGACGCACGCACCGACCTGTATTCCTTTGGCCTGGTGATCTATGAGATGGCGACGGGGACGCGGGCCTTCAGCGCGGACACTACGGCTGGGCTTCATGAGGCGATTCTGAATCGCACGCCCGTCCCGGCGCGTGAGTTGAATGCTGAACTTCCACCCAAGCTGGAAGAGATCATCAACAAAGCGCTGCAAAAGGACCGCGAAGTCCGCTACCAGACTGCGGGAGAGATGTGCGCCGACCTGGAGGAATTGCGGCGATGGGGTAGCGGCCGCCGAAGAAAATCATCGGTTATGCTTGCAGCCGGAGTGATCGCCGTTGGGCTGGCGATTCTGATGACCGCGTTTCTGGTGCGCCGTTTTGTCGGCAAGAACGGCAGGTCTGGAGGTGCGATTGCGCAACTGGCCAGCGAACAGCGAATTACCTCCAATCCTCCGGAGGCGTCAATTCGGTTTGCCATTGTTTCTCCCGATGGGAGGCAGATCGCCTACAGCGATCCCAACGGACTCTATCTGCGCGAGATCGGGAGCGGGGCAACACGGCCGCTGGTCGTGCCGAAAGATTTCGAGGCTTCTCCAACCAGCTGGTTTCCCGATGGTACTCACTTGTTGGTAAGGAGGGTTGAAGGACAAGGACCGACGCGAACACCGAGCATCTGGAAGCTTTCCCTCACGGCTGGCGCGCCGCAAAAGCTTATAGACAATGCTGCGGGAGGGACCGTATCCCCTGATGGATTGCGGATCGCATACCTGCCGGGCCCGATCGGTCCGTTTGTCTCGACGCAGTCTCATTATGGCGGCGAACTCTGGCTGGCCGACGCGGACGGATCGAATTCTCGAAAGATAGCGGAGTCCGGAAAGCCGGATCAGCCAAATTCGAGAGGCAGCTGGATCTTCCCAGTTGACTGGTCGCCGGACGGGAAGCGCCTTGCGTACATCGAACGCCACGGAGTCACTGCACCCGAGCCGGCTGAGGACACTTACTCGCTGCTAACTCGGGATGCAAATGGTGGCGATCCGCAGGTCATCTTGAAGGATGATCCCCGGTTAAGGCTGGCCCTCTGGTGGGGCGCAGATGGGCGTATTTTCTACGCATACCGTGACAATCCGGCGAGCGAGCGAGGCGATGAGGGAGTTTACGCGATTCGCGTTGATGGACGGACCGGGAAAGCAATCGGCCAACCCCAGCCGCTCACCAAGGGACAGGGCAGCATCGGAGGCCTGAGCGCCACCTCGGACGGGAAGAGGCTTGTTCTCTGGAGACAGTACGACACGCTTCAGGCATTTATCACTCAATTTGATGAGACTTCGCGGAGGTGGAAGGCGCCTCGGCGTCTCACGCTGGACACGAACAGCAACATGGCGGAGGCGTGGACGGCTGACAGCAAGGCGGTGCTCTTTGTCTCAAACCGCAACGGCACCTGGAAACTCTTCAAGCAGAATATCGGCGACACGACGGCTGAGGTCCTGGTTGAAGGACACAGCATATTTCTGCCGCGATTGAGTGCGGATGGTTCGCAGGTGCTGTATCTATCCGCGACGAAGCCGGACGACATTTCATTCCCTGCGTCGCTGATGAGCAAACCTCTGGCTGGAGGCCCTCCGCGAGTGGTTCTGCAAGAGAGGGGAATCATCAACTACCAGTGCGCTCGGAGTCCATCGCAGTTGTGCATCTTCAGCAAACTCGAAGGATCGGATCTTAGTTTTGTGTCATTCGATCCCAAGCGTGGTGCGGGGCACGAGCTGGTGAGGATGCCGATTGGCTATACCAACTGGAGCCTTTCGCCTGACGGTTCGCGGCTGGCAATTTTTCTCGATCGGCATCGAGTGCGGTTTGTCTCCCCGAGCAGCGGCGTTGCCAGGGATGTGGTTATCAAGGACTGGCCGTTGATGAACGGTGACTGGGCGGCGGATAGTAAGAGAGTTTTTATGCGAAGTGTGACGCCACAGGGTACCCCGGTGTTTCTCGCCGTCAATGAGGGCGGCAATGCGGAGGTAACTTTCGAGGGGCAGCCACACACCGAGGTTGAGATGATGATTCAGTCTCCGGACGGGCGACATGCGATTCTCGAGATGCCGTCGCATGGGGACAACAATGCGTGGATGGTGGAAGATTTTTGAGGAAACAGCATGGCCGTTCTTTCGCCCATGGTCCAACTGTCGGTGACTTGCAGGGTTTCTCATGGTAATCGATGGATTCCTAGATCGTTCCCAGATTACCGGCTATCCGGAAGTTGACTTCGTACCTCCTGTAAAGTCCGCATTTGCGGTAAGTTCATTGTGTCAACGGCCAGACAGGTGTACCTGGCACGCAACAGAGACGCGTCGATGGTGGTCATTTTGACCGAGTATCGACCGATTGAATTGCCGTCTTGATTGCAGCCACTCGATCTTCAAGACTCCCCGGTTCAACGGAGACGAGGTCAAAGCCAAAGTTGCGATAGGTCTCTTCATGTACCCGTTCAAAACGCAGGGCTTGCTCGAAGCTAATCCGGCGCGCTTCGGTCGGAGTGATAAAGCCCAAATTCCGTATAAAGAAGACGCGCGTTTGATAGATCG
>JABCZC010000155.1 GCA_013289875.1 Acidobacteriota bacterium
GAGGGCTAAGCTCGCGACTGCAGCAGCACTGACGCCGATAGCACCCCGGCGCGGAAAACGATCAATGATTTGCTCCACTAGCAATCCCACAATCGGCAGTGCGAGCACCGTTGCCCAAAGCGTGAAGCGCTCATAAGTGAGAATTTCGAAGGCCCGGCCGAAAATCCACCGGGGAACCGGAGTAGTGCCGCCCAAGCCAATCAGAAACGTAACCCAGAACGCGAGCAGCAGCACGCGCAGACGAGTATTCGATGCGCCCTTGATCACGATGAAGGGCAACGCCAGGATTAGCGCGCCATACGGCACGATGAAATAATTCATTCCGTACAGCCAATTCATCAGGAAGTTCGAACGGCTGGCGTGTGGAATCGGCATCTGGTCGATCGGGTGCCGGATGATCGCAATCCAGTACGGCAACAAAACCACGCCAACCCCCAGGGCGGCAATCGTGGCGAAGACCACACCGCGCCCGACAATTGAGAAACCAGATCGCTCCATCTTGCGACCGTCGTACCACGCCAGCCACAAAACCGGCAAAGCGAACAAGACGGAGCCGAAAATGAGCGTAACGTGATGGGCTGACGCAGCGGCCAGCGTGAGAGCAAGACCCTTCAGCAGCGATCGCCACCTGGCAGAAATACACCACGAATAGAAATAGGGCAGCGCAAGAAAATACAAAGGGGCAGACAGCGTGGTTGGCAACTGTCCTGCCGAGTAAACAAGAAATGCGATGCTGCCGGCAAATACGGCCAGCACACCAGCGTAGCTGGCTGCCCGGTCATCCACCCAAAGCTGCGCGAACCGGTATGTGCCCACCGCAAACAGGACGACAGCGGCCAACTGCACCAGCATGAATGCCTCAGTGAGCCCAACGATATACGACAGCAACGCGATCCACTGGTGAGTCAGCGGGGGATAGGTGGTTTGCGAGAAGCCGGCAAACCACTTTTCGTTCCACGGATCAAACCAGTGATGAGCATAGTGCGACGCGAAAAAGATGTGCAGGTTGGCGTCATAGGATGTCGTCGCCGGCAACTGCATCACGAGCAAAGGCCCATGAATGGCTAGCGCCAGCAAGACGATGGCAGCGACTGGAATCGGGCGTTGCCAAAGGCTCGCCTCATGGGGGACCGCAAATATTTCCTGCCTGTCTCTCATTGCATGCATTGCGCTGCAGTATTCGAATCGCAGCGTTTGATTCGCGAAGGGTGAGCAAAGGTTGTCAGATATGTTTGGAGAGAGCTTGTCTTGGCTCGCGAAAGTCCGCAACCACATCGGACGTTTCTTGCATCTGAGCCTCGACGAAGGGGGAAGTGTTTCCCTTACGTCGCCACCGTGATTTACCAGCCAGGAGGTCGGGGGGATGCTGTCAGCGTTTAGGGGATCGGTGCGGCTCGCAATCTTGATGGTGGCAACCATCAGCGCTGCCCAAACCTTTGACGTGAACGGCCAAACCACTTCCACTTCGCCCGCACCTTCGAAAAAGCGAAGCGCGCAATCCCCAAGCAAAAATGACGAGAGCGGAATGGGCTGGGGCGCGAGCATTGAAGTGGCGCGCGAGGCGCGAGCTGCGCAAACCGCGCTGCAACACGGAGACGCAGCGGACGCCACGGTACATGCCCAGCGTGCGGTGAACGCGGCTCCGCAGAATCCTGACCTCTGGTTCACTCTGGCGTATGCGTCCCGACTAAGCGGACAATATGCGATGTCAGTCGACGCCTATCGGCGGGGTCTGGCGCTGAGGCCATCCTCGATGGAGGGACTTTCCGGTCTGGCGCAAACCTATGCGCGAATGGGGCGCAGCGCCGAGGCACAACAAGCGCTCGACCAGGTTCTGGCAGCGAATCCCAAGAGCGCGGCGGATCTTCAATTAGCCGGAGAACTGTTGCTGCTCAGCGACGCGAAGCGAGCGATTGGTTATCTGCAGCGCTCGGAAGCCGTAAAGAATTCCCCGCGCACTGAACTTCTGCTGGCCCGTGCCTACGAGCGAGCCGGCGATGGCGACGCCGCACACAAGATGCTGGAGACGGCCCGCCGCTCGGCGCCAAACAATCCCGACGTTCTGCGAGCGGTTGCGTCTTACTACCGCGACACGGGCCACTACGACCAGGCGATCCGCGTCCTCGAAGACTTGCACACCAAGAATGAGCACACGCTAGCCGAGCTGGGATATTCCTACACTCTGGCCGGCAATGCCCACGCGGCTGCGGAGAATTATGGCGCAGCGGCGAGCCGGGCGCCGAAGGACATTGAGATCCAATTGAATGCGGCGCAAGCCATGCTCAATGCTGGCGAGTTCGACAAAGCCACGGCGCTTCTGCAGCACGCCGCATCTCTGAATCCCCAGCACTACCGCGTGTACGCCTTACGCGGACGTCTCGATGCGGCCCAGCACCGGAACGAGGATGCGATCCGCGAATACGAGGCCGCGCTGCAGCATCTGCCTGAAGGCGTGCCCGAGGGGGTTCTCTATCCGATTGGATTGCGCGTGGATCTTGCCGAGGCTTACCGCGATGCAGGAGACGCCGCGAATGCAGAGCGTGTCACGAAAGACGCAGCCGCTGCGATCAGCTCCCTCGATGTGCCGGGTACTGCGCGTCCGGAATTCTTGCGCCTGCGAGCGCTAACAGAGATCTCGGGCGGCAATGTTGACTCTGCCGAGAAGGATCTGAAAGAAGCCCTCCAACTCGAGCCTCGCAACAGCGTGTTGCTGCTCACATACGCCAATCTACTCTGGAAAACGCAGCGACAGCAAGAAGCGCGGACGATCTACCGCGAAGCGCTGGCCATTGATTCGTCGAATGCAGGCGCATTAGGTTCGCTAGGTTTCCTGTCGCGCGAGACAGGTGATTCCGCAGCGGCCCGCGGCTATTTCCTGGAATTTGCGAAGAAGCATCCTGATGACTATGTGCCCTACCTTGCCCTGGGCGATTTGGATAGCTCGGACCGACAATTTGCGGAAGCGCAGGAAAGTTATGATCGAGCCTTCCAGCGATCGCCCAGCAATCCACTGATTGTCTCCGGTGCCATGAATGCGGCGCTTGAAGCCCATAACACCGCGCAGGCCCGGCAGTGGCTAGCCCGCGCGTCAGATGCAGTGCGACAAAACCCGCAGGTCATGCGCGAGCACGAGCGGTACTTGACGATGACCGGCAAGTACGCGGAGTCGGCAGAGCTGGGATATCAGGTGATCCAGAAACTGCCGAAGGATCGCGAGGCGGTTGACTACCTTGCCTACGACCTGCTGTTTCTCAATCGTCTCGACGAAGCGATGAAGATCGTGGACCAGTTTCAGCCCGTTCTTCGCAACGATCGCGATCTTCCCTTGATCGCAGGGCACGTGAGCGCCGACCGCCACCAATACGAGGACGCCGTCCAGGATTTCACGCGCGCGTTGGAGATCGATCCTAAGATGTCAGTCGGCTATATGAATCGGGGCTATGTGTACAACGACCTGTGCCTGGCCACGAAGGCAGAGCAGGACTTCCGCAAGGCACTCGAGCTGAATCCAAAATACGGCGAAGCGCACCTCGGACTCGCTTATGCTTTAGTCCAGTTGCGGCGTTCGACGGCAGCGCTTAAAGAAGCTGAAGCGGCGAGCCGGTTACTTCCCGACTCGGAGAGTTTGCATCTGGTGAAGGCTGAGGGCTACCGGCAGCGAGCCATGTTGACGCCCGCCGAAAACGAGTATAGGCAAGCCCTGAAGCTGAATCCGAGCGCCTCGAGCACTTACCTCGCACTCGCCGACATACAGTACCGGGCGCACAAATATGCGGCCTCGGCTGACACTCTGCGCGGCGCGCTGGCAGTGGCGCCCAACGACCCGATGATTTCGGCGCAGCTCGGCAGATCGTACGCGAAACTGGGCCGGTCGTCCGACGCCTTGCAGGCAATTGATTCCGCGGAACGCGCTGGTGGGAAGGATTACAAAGTTCTCCTCGTGACTGCGGACGCTTTGCGCATTCTGGGTCGTCGCGGCCAGGCTATGACCACGTATTCGCGCGCGCTGGAAAGTTCCGACGAAAATCGTCTGCAAGTGCGGCTGGCGTTGGGCAAGCTGTTTGCGGAAGAGGGGAAAGCTTCAGACGCACAACAACAGGTGGCGCTCGGGTTTGCCGAAGCCAGAGTCGCGCCCACCGATGTGACCTCGGCTGAAGACTATTTGAATGCCGCGGACATCCTGATGAATATCCACGAGTATCCGCTGGCGCAGAAGATGTACGGGCGAGCGCAAGCGCTTGGGGCCGATGACTCCGCGGTGGCAGTGGGTATGGCAAATGCGTCGCTGGCGTTGGGAGACACGCGCAATGCGGAATTGCAATTGGCCAGCCTGCCCGACGATCCCGACCGCAAGAACAACTTTGATTTTCTAGTGGCTCAGGGGAACATATACCGGCAGCTCGGCGAGAATGACCGCGCGCTGGCGAATTTCGCCCTTGCCAGCCAGATGGATCCGGAGGATCCAGGCACTCGCACTGCGGAAATTGAGCTGGCTGAAGAAGAAGGGCGTCCGATTCTCGATCACCTCAGCATGGGTTCTGACGTGCGCGTCGATGGAGTATTTGAAGATGAAAACATCTATCAAGAGGACGCTCGTCTGCTCGGTGTGCAAAACACGGGAGCTTTGTTGCCTCCTCCCCGGCGTTCGATCGAGACTTTTGCCGATTCGCGCTTTCAATTCCATCCGAACTCATTTCTTCCGATTCAAGGTTTTGTCGCCGAGCGCAATGCTCAAGGGGCCATCTCATTTCCGAGCCAGCTTCTGATTCAGCAGCGCAATACCTTTGACACTATCTTCAATGTTTCTGTGGCTCCCATGGTGCAACTGGGCAGCGTGAAGCTCACCCTGATGCCTGGGCTGCAGTATACGATCCGGAGAGACACGCTTGCGCCGCTGTTCATGAATCAGAATCTGTTTCGCCAGTTCCTGTATGTGTCCAGCAGTTCGATTGACAACTGGCTCTCGTTTTCCGGCAATGTGATTCGGGAAGCGGGTCCGTTCGAGCAGCAGAATCTGCACTCGCGTGACTTTTCCGGCGCTCTCGATTTTCGAGTAGGCCGGCCTTGGGGTAAGACCGCTCTGCTGACCGGGTACAACGGGCGCGACCTGCTCTTCGGACCAGCAGTATATGAGTACTACCAGACGATTACGTATGCGGGCCTGCAGCGTGAGTTCGGTTCCCACCTGCGCGTAACAGGAGTGGCGGAGTTTCTGCGCTCGTGGCGGGTCGAGGGTAGTCAGTATGCCATTGCGCAAACGCTTCGCCCGCGTTTCGGGCTGGACGCCGATCTGAATCGCCGATGGACGTTATCGGCCTCCGGTGCGTGGTCTTCGGGACGCGGTTTTCACGCATATGACAATGTGAGCTCGAGCGTCATGCTCTCCTA
>JABCZC010000156.1 GCA_013289875.1 Acidobacteriota bacterium
GCTTCCACAGCGAAGGACGTGGGATGGCGACGCGGTTCCCGAGGGGTGGACTCCGGACAGTAAGCTGATGGTTCGAACGAGGCGCTACTCGACGCTGCCCGATCCGAAGATCGTTTTGATTGACCCGCACGGAGGCAGGGAGATTTTGCCGCTGGCGTCGGCCTCGGAAGGAGCGTATTCGGCGGACGGTAAAGCGCTATTTTTTACCCGCTGGGACAAGCAGCCGAGTTATACGAAGCGCTACCAGGGCGGCGACATCGAGAACATCTGGCGCTTCGACGGCACGAGCGAGGCCACTCCGCTGACTTTTGACTACGCCGGCACCTCGCACAATCCGATGTTCTGGAACGGGCGGGTGTACTTCCTCTCGGACCGCGACGGTGTGATGAATGTGTGGTCGATGGACGAGCACGGGAGTGGCGTGAAGCAGGAGACCCATCAGAAGGGCTTTGATATCGAGGCGGCTTCGGTGTCGAACGGACGCATTGTTTATGCCTGTGCAGGTGATCTCTGGCTCTTCGATCTGAAGGCCGGGCAGGAAGCGCCGGTTTCGGTGACGCTGGTTTCGGATTTTGACCAGCTGCGCGAACACTGGGTAAAGTCGCCGGTCGATTACATAACCAATGTTCATTTGGCGCCCGGCGGCTCGAGCGCCGTTTTCACTGCACGCGGCGAGGTTTTTACGCTCCCTTCGAAGGCAGGCCGCATTGTGAAGGTTGCGGGGGATTCAGCGGTGCGCTATCGGGAAGCCCGGTTTATGCCCGACGGCAAGAGCATCGTGGTGATCTCGACGCAGAGCGGCGAGACGGAATTCTGGAAGTATCCGGCGAATGGCGAGGGCGCGCCGGAGCAGTGGACGCATAACGCTACGGTGCTGCGGTGGGAGGGGATTCCGTCGCCGGATGGGCGGTGGCTGGCGAACCGCGACAAGGATCAGCAGCTGTGGATCTATGACATCAAGGCGAAGCAGAACAAGCGCATCGCGCAGTCGATGAACGGCGACTTCTCGGACCTCAGCTGGTCTCCGGACAGCCGCTGGCTGGCGTTTGTGGAGACGGCTAACAATCAGTTTCAGCAGATCCGGATTCTCAATATGGAGTCGGGGGCGATCCAGACGATTACGTCGGACCGTTATAACAGCGTGAATCCGATCTGGAGCTCGGACGGGAAATGGCTCTATTTCCTCTCGGACCGAACGCTCAAGACGACGGTGCCGTCGCCGTGGGGCCCTCGTGAGCCCGAACCTTTCTTCGACCGGCCGGTGAAGATTTACGAGCTGGCTCTAACGCCCGGCCTGAGGTCGCCGTTCCTGCCCCCGGACGAGCTTAATCCCGACAAGAAGGACGAAGAGAAGAAGGACGAAGAGAAGAGGAACGATAACAAGGCTGACGAGACGAAGAAGGGCGACAACAAGCCAGGAGCGGAAGACAAATCCGCAGGCGGAAAGACGGAGGAGAAAAAGGAAGAGAAGAAACCGCCGGAGGTGAAGATTGACTTCACCGACATGGCGTCGCGGCTGAGCGAGGTTCCCGCGCCTCCGGGCAATTACGACAGCCTGCAGGCCACCGAGAAGCGGCTGTGCTGGGTGAACGGAAATGAGGAGCAACCACCCAAGCTGGCGCTGCAATGTTTCGACATTGCAAACAAAGGCGACGAGCCGGAGACCGTGATGGCCGACGTGAAGAGCTATGAGATTTCGCTCGACCGCAAGAAGCTGCTGATAAGAAACGGTGAGAAGGGCGAGAATTTCTATGTCTTCGATTCTGATGTGAAACCGGCCGCCACTGCGGACGCGAAGGCTGTTGCGAAGGCTGCGATCGACCTCTCGCACTGGACCTTCTCGACCAACCCGCAGGCGGAGTTTCGCGGAATCTTTCTCGACGCCTGGCGACTAGAGCGCGACTACTTCTACGACCGGCACATGCAGGGTGTTGACTGGATCGCGATGCGCGAACGCTATCTGCCGTTGGTGGACCGCGCGGCTGACCGCGATGAGCTGAATGAAGTGATCGCACAGATGGTGAGCGAGCTGTCTGCACTGCACATCTTTGTGGGCGGGGGGGACGCGCGCAAGCCCGGGGACAAGATCGATCTGGCATCGCTCGGCGCGCAGCTGCGCCGCGACGAGAAGGCCGGCGGATATGTCGTCGAGCACATCTACCTGCACGATCCCGATCTGGCGGACCTTGCCCCGCCGCTGGCGCGTCCGGAATCACTCGTCAAGCAAGGCGAGGTGATCGTCAGCATCGACGGGCAGGATTTGCTGGGCGTCTCGGATGAACGCGAGCTGCTGCGTGGGAAGGCGGGCACGCAGGTACTGCTGCGGGTCAAGTCCGCATCAGGCGAGACGCGCGACGTGCTCGTGAAGCCGATCAAGGCATCGGACGAGGTGAACCTACGTTACGCGGAATGGGAATATTCCCGCCGCCTGAAGGTAGATTCAGACTCCGGCGGCCAGATCGGGTACGTCCACCTGCGCGCGATGGGACCGGATGACATCGATCAGTGGGCGCGTGAATACTATCCAGTCTTCGACCGGCAGGGCCTCATCATCGACGTACATTGACACATGGCTGCTGGGCAAGCTGCTCCGGCAGGCATGGTTTTACTGGCAACCGCGCTTAGGCAATCCAGTGTGGAACATGCAGTATGCGTTCCGCGGTCACATTGTGGTGTTGTGCGATGAAGAGACCTCCTCAGACGGCGAGGCTTTCACGGCCGGCTTCGAGCATTTCAAGATGGGAAAAGTGATCGGCATCCGGACCTGGGGCGGAGAGATCTGGCTCAGCTTCGATACCCAGCAAGCCGACAACGGAATTGCAACAGCGGCCGAAGTGGGGGTCTACGGACCAGACGGCAAATGGCTGATCGAAGGGCATGGGGTTGAGCCGGATATGGTGGTCGACAATCTGCCGCACGACACATTCACCGGGAAAGACGCGCAGCTCGAAGCGGCGATGGATCTTCTGAAGCAGGAGATCCAAGCCGACCCAAGGCTGGTGCCGAAGCCCCCGCCTTATCCGAACAAGTCATTCCGATACGCACAGTGAATTTCGGGCCGGCTCGCCCTAGTTCATCTTCATTCCGGGCATGGCGGAGTGATCCATGTTGTCGTGGCCCTGGTCGTCGTCATCGACCGACCAGATCTTCGTAGGGTCGGATTCGTTCGGGTATCCAACTCCTGCCCACCCAGCTGGCGTTCGGTGTTCTGGTTGAGAGTAGATACGCGGACGTAGCCAACGCGTTTGCTGTGTCGTCTTGCTGCTGCCGTCATGACCGGCTGCTCCTATGAAGTGTCAGGAATGACTCCAAGAGCGTCCGTCGTCTGTGTCAAGAAAAATCAATTCTGATCCTAATCTGACAAAGAAAGTGTCAGATCAAAGCGTCAGCGTTGGCTATACCCCAAATGCACAATGTAGAAATTGAGACCACGGAGCCAAGTGAAAGCAAAGTTACTCAATACGAGACTTGCCAGGCGCTTCAGTTCGCCGCACTGCGACCAATGTCCAAGGCCTTTCAATTAAGACAGTTTGACCGTCATGTTTTCAATTTTTCCGTTGAACGGGAACGGTGCCCGATCAAAGTAGTCCAGGGAGACGGGCGAACCGAGATCGATTCCCACGTCGAAACTCTCGCTGGCGGTAAAGGCACCGGCCACGTTGCGCTGGACCGTTGTGCGGGCGACCTCTGCTCCATCGACCGAGAGCACAACGTCCGCAGTACGCCGGGTTTTGCGATCTTCGATCTTGTGTCTGCCAGCCGGAATCTTGTCTGGCGAACGGGCGATATAGCGCTCGATGATCATCATGTTGTACTCGTAGACAAGTTCGCCCTTGTCCATGTAGAGAGCCATTCCTCCGCCAGCGCCTCCGAGCGCATAGAGAACGCCTGAGGCGTTGTCGCCGAATTCGGCTGTGAGAGTTACGTGATTGCTTTCGCGGCCGATACCTGGCGCTGCGAACTCAGCCATGCGTCTCGTCGTCGAGTCAAATTGCCAACTTGTCCCGACCGTAGTGAAGCGAAGTGGAGGGATCTGCGGTTCAGCGGGCCTATCGTGGGAATGTTTTTCGACCCAGCCGCAGTGTGTGGCATCGATCAGTCTGCCGTCCTCCTGCTGTGAAGGTGGTAGCTGAGACCGACGGTATACATCATCTCGTCGATGCCGGGGTTGGCGGGCACCAGGCGGGCATTCGAAAAGTGGAAGTCGCCGGCGCCGAGACGAATCTCCCAGGCGTGCGTGAGACGAAGCTCCGTGCCCACGGTCTCCTGAAGCGTGAAATTCAGGTAGGCGCCATCGGGCGAGAGGGCCTTCTGCGTGTATCCGACAACGCCGCCCTTGATAGTGAAATAGGGCTTCAACACCTTGCCGTCGCGCCAGAGCATGCGAAGGCCGACCGGCGTGACCGCGAGACCGGGTACCGTGGTGTAGTGGTGGCTCAAGGGATCGCCGTATTCGTCCTCAACGGCGGGCTGACGCAGGAGGGTAAGTGGCAGGATTTCGCCAACGTAATCCATACGTGCACCGATGAATTTGCCCCAGGTGTGCCGGTCGTACTCGAAGCCGGCGACATGGAGGTAGCTCCACCAACTGCCTGCTTCGATGTCCCAGTGGCCGAAAGACGATCCCCATTCAAAGGTGATTTCAGATTCGGGCGGCGCCGGTGGTGTGGTCGATAGCTGTGTGACCGCGCTCGCGGGCGGAGCCAGACGGGGAGCCCATACGATGCCCGTGGAGAAACGCGCGAAGTCGCTTGGGAGACCGGGAATTCTGTAGTAGGGGAATTGGGAGGTTCTGCTGATTTGGAGAGCGAAATTGGTGTGCTCTACGCCGCCCTCGACGCGCAGGCTGAAGTGCCTGCCCAGAGGGGTGTCGATTCCGCCACCGGCGTAGATCGTGAAAGACGCAATCGTCCCGATGGCTCCGTTTGCGGCCCAATTCTTGTTCAGCCAGCCTTCGCCGAAGAGCATCTTGCCGAAGATGCTCTCGCGGCCAATGCGGTGGCTATATTGGCCGCCTGCGGACGGGAAGTGGGCGCGCTGGGGCGATCCCAGGTTTGTGCCCTGGTAGTTGGTGTAATCGAGGACGAAGCGGAGATTATGCCATGCGGGGAAGGCGACATTGCCGCCCCAGCCGAGCAGCGGCTGCCGCGAGCCAGGGACTCCGTTGAAGGAGTTCGACAGCGCGCTAAAGCTGCCGGAAAGCTGATAGGGCGCGGTTGCTGTTTGGGCCTCTCCGACCCACAGCGGCAGACACACTATGAGCATAACCA
>JABCZC010000157.1 GCA_013289875.1 Acidobacteriota bacterium
CCGTCGGCACTACCGTAACTCCTCGAGCAACGCCCGCGCGTCCTTCAGGTCCGAAGTATCGAAACCTTCGGTAAACCTGTTGTAGACCTTCGAAACAAGATCGTGCGCCTCGCTATAACGATTATGATCCCGCCAAAGTCGACCAAGGTTCGTCGCCGCGCGGAGTTCGAACGAGAGTGCGCCTTGTTGCTCAGAGGTCTCGATAGCCTGCAATAGACGCATTTCGGCTTCCGCGAACCGGTCGCCGCCTCGCTTCCCGAGGCACATACCCAACAGACGATGTACCTCGGCCTCGAATAGGCGATTCCCGCTGCTCGTGATGCGATCGAGGTTTTCCTGCAGAAGTTGCTGCGCGTGATCGAGCTCACCAGCCTTCAGGAGAGCTTCCGCAAACACCAGAAGCTCGTACTCAAAATAGAAGCGCCGGGCCGATTGACGCGTCGCCGCCACCGCATCCCCCATCCGCCGCAAGCCCTCAATCGCGTCACCGGACTCGAAAAATGTCCAGCCCAAAAGAAGCGGGCACATGAAGAACATGTTGCTGCCCTGCTCGCGTCCGATGCGCATTGTCAGCTCTGAGAGCTCGCGACACGGCCCGGGTGCGCGAAGGAGTTGCTGGAGTGTGGCCGACCACGCCGCCGCGTGCGCCAAGCTGGGGGGATGCCCGAGCCGATGCCCCAATTCGAGCGCGGCATCCGCCATTTGCGCAGCCTGATCCGGAAAGCCGGAGATCCACAATGTTACGGCGCTGTGAGCATAGGCGCACACGCCGGTATCGTGCCCCCCATAATCGTAGGTGTGAGTGTGATGTCGCTCGGCGTCATACAGCGCGATCCCACGCTGGGTGTCAGCAAGCACGATCGGATTGAGCCCCATCACGTGGGAATTCGCCCAGCGCGAGTGATACGCTTCAAGCATGAGATCGGGATCGGCCAGCCGCCTGGCCACATCGACAAGCTCGTTGGCTATTGCAAGCGCGTGCTCGGTCTGCCCGATAATTAGATTCGCGTACCAGCTCCCCCACATGGCTCTGAAGAGCTTCTTGTCGTCGGCAAGCCCTCTTCCGAGTGCGACGGCACGTTCGTAGTGTTTGGCAATTTCGGGGCCCAGCGAACGAAAACCACGCGCCGTGATCAGGGCAGTCCCCAGGCCAAGCCTGATATCGAGCTCCTGTTGCCATCGGTCCGTCGCATCAGGCAACTCTTCCAGAAGCCCCAATGCGCTCGAAAAGTGCTTCAGCGCCTCGCTTCCCGCCGAACGGCGCAGCGCGAGCTCGCCGGCGCGCTGCCAGTATATTGTGGCCTGTTTCCTCGAGCCTGCTTCGGTTCGGTGACGCGCCACCACTTCTGGCTGACTCTCGGCTATTTCTGGAAACATTTCCTCGATCGCCTGCGCGATGCGCGCATGGAGAGCCCGGCGCGGGCCGCGGAGCAGGGTGCTGTAGGCAGCATCCCGCAATAGCCCATGCTTAAATAGAAAATTTGACCGCGGCGCTTCGCCACGCTGGAAAACAAGGCCGGCTTCAACCAGGCGGTGGAGCGTATCGTGGAGCACCTGCTCGGGTCGTTCGGCGACAATGGCCGTTAGTTCGTACGAAAACTCTCGGCCGATCGTCGCCCCGATCTGGGCAATCTCCCTGGCTATCGGTCCGATCCTATCGAGTCTCGCTATCAGCGATGCATGTAATGTTGGTGGAACCAAGAGTGGCGGGCGCGGCGCCGTTGATCCCGACTGTTGCATCGGTCCGGCATCCACGACTGTCTTTGTTACCTCCTCAAGAAAGAGGGGTACGCCATCACCTCGCTCGACTATTTGTCCGATTAAATCACTCGGCAAGGACGCAGTATTTGCGGCGAGTTGCCGAACCAATGTTTCGCTATCCGCTCGACTGAGACGATTCAGATTCAACACGGTGATGTGCGGCTCACCCGCCCACGGAACCGCAAACTCCGGGCGGAAGGTTGCGACCAGGAGCACGGGAAGACGATCAATCCGTCGGATGAAGAGATCAAGCAACTCTTGCGTCGTCGGATCGATCCAGTGCAGGTCTTCAAAGATCATCAGCACGGGCTTCGATTGTGCCAAGCTGACGAACTGCCGCTGGAGCGCTTCGAAAACCTCTTCCTTCCAGCGCCGAGGGTTCCGTTCGACATTTGCGTCGCCCCCCGCCGGCAACAATAACAACTCGGCGAGCAGTGCGACGTCACGCGTGGCCGCAGAGGTCTCAGCCATGAGTGCTTTCAGCTTATCCAGCTTCACTCCAGGCGAATCCTCGCGCCCGAAACCCGCCGCACGCTCGAGTAAATTTATGATGGGGAAGAGGGCGCTGTGTTGGTGGTGCGGCGAGCAGAAATAATGGAGATCGGTGTACGGTTCCTCACCCAGCAAATCTCTGAGCGCTACAGTCAGGCGCGACTTGCCGATGCCCGGTTCGCCAGAGACGAACAGCACGCGTCCTTCACCAGCTTTTGCCTGCGTCCATCTGCGAAGTAAAAGCTCAAGCTCCTCCTCGCGGTCGACGATGGGCGTCGCGGCCGAACGCAGCGCCTCGAAACGGCTCCTGAACCGGTTCTCACCCAGCACGCGCCAGGCACGTTGAGGCTCGGAAAATCCTTTCAAGTCTTTGAGCCCAAGGTCCTCCAACGCGAAAACGGATCCGATCAATCGTCGTGTGCTATCGTCGATCACGATCGAGTTCGGCCCAGCCATCGCCTGAAGTCGGGAGGCGAGATTGGGGCCTTCGCCCAAAACCTCCGTATCGTTGGCAGTCCCCGACCGGATAAGATCACCCACGATCATCAGTCCAGTGGCAATGCCAACCCGCACCTGAAGCCTTTCCCGGCTTTCCAGGAGCCCGATCCCCTCGACTACAGCCAAGCTCGCTCGCACGGCCTGTTCAGGGTCATCTTCATTCGCGTTGGGGTAGCCGAAGTAAATAAGGACGCCATCGCCAACACGGCGAGAGACAAATCCGCTGAATCGCGTCACGATCTCAGCAACGGCCTTCTGGTAAGTGCCGATCAACTCATGAAAGTCTTCGACATCAAGGTGTACCGAGAGCGCCGTTGAGCCGACGAGATCACAGAACATCACTGTCATGTGGCAACGTTCGGCAAACGTCGCGCGTGATACGGCTGGAGCAAGATCAGGGCTTGCTATAGTACCGCCCGTCACATGATGGAGGCCGGTGCCGCACTTGGTACAAAACTTCGAGCCAGGTGCTTCGCTGTTACCACATGACGGACAACTGAGCGCCAATGCTGAGCCACACTGGCTACAGAACCTTGCGGAATCTGAAAAATTCGCACCGCAGTTTGGGCACGCCATCCCGCACCTTATGAACCCAACAACCCAAAATCTAGCATAGCCGCCACTCAGCGCCTATCCGTGGAACAATGTAGGCCGATCTGACCGATCTTAGTTTGGTATGAAAGCATTATTGTTGTCATCCATAGGACATATACTTCCTGAGAGGGATTTTCGGGAGGCGGCGGCTAGTAGAGTGGATTTGACATTCGCTATCCGCCCAGCCGCAAGCTCTGGCCCTGAGACAAAAAGCCACTTCCGTCGGCGGTCGCGACTGCAGGAGATTAGGCTTGTTTTCGCACTCGGCTTGGTTGTTGAATACGGTTTTTAACGCATCGATTTTGGCACGGGCATCCAAGCAGACGATCTGGCAGTTGCCGGGAATTAGAGCGTTAGCCGTCTGAAGCGCTCTCTCCCCACCTGGCAAATCCGAGAAGTTGGAGCATCTTGCCGGCTATACACGGAGGCGTGGATATGAGAGCGACCGCGTTGATCCCATTGGTTTTTCTTACGATACCTTATTCCGCAGAGGCCGCGACACAGTCCTTCCCGTATCCAACCACCCCGCCCGAAACTCATTTCCGGGGGACATGTGTCAGTGATCCTGACGGAACGAAATTCGCGGAAAAAGCTTGTTACACCGATTTTTATCCACGCGACTCCGGTTACGCCCCTCGTTACCGGTCGCCGACCTGCGGCAAGCCGGCAAGCCAAGCCCAAAAAGACGTCCTGGCAAAGGCTTACGTCCGGGCGCCGGACTACATGAAGAGCAGGCTTTGTCGACTGACGTGGTTGTATCTGACTGAAACTCCGTCATGGGGCCCGATGGGTTGGGGTTTTTGGGAAGGCCCGGATCGGCTGCCCGACAGCAAGAGCGTTTACCTCGCCATTTCCGAGCGGGAGCTGACGGGCAAAAAATCGTTTGTGGACGTCGAGAACCAGACCATCAGAGATCTTTTGCGATATCCGGATGGAGATCGTGACAAGAGAAGGGGCCTGGTACCGCTAGCAACGGGGGCCAATCCGGATCTCGAGTTGACCGTTCTGGCTGAACTCGCCCACGAACTGGGTCACGCGCTGGTTGCCGACGCCAATATGGATGGCATCAAGCGTTATCACCCGCGACGCAGAGTGAGCGGTCCACCCCGGAGCGCATGCTTTGAAGACGCTTTTATTCACGCGTCGTGGGATGAGAGACGATTTAATCGAAATTTGCAGCGATGGGTCGATTTCGGCAACCAGTATCGCAACAGGCTACAAAATCCCGACATTAGATTCAGCCTCGATCGTCTGCGACGCGATGTAGAACGAGGAAGGTTCGACGTTGCAAATCGCGCCGTCAGAGACGTGTATTCCAGCAGAGAATTCGTCAGCTTCGCCGCCGCAGTTAACCCATTGGAAGACGTCGTCGAAACGTACAAATACAAGGTGCTTGCTGACGCGATGGCGGGTCAGAAAGTTGAATTTGACCTGGGCGGTCGAGAGACCAAGATATTCGACCTTCTCGATTCCGGAATTATCGAAAAGAAGGTGAAATGCTTGCGTGATATCGGGTTCCTGTCGGACCAGCCTTGAGTGATGCAGACAGGAGGAGTCAAGGTTCCTCGGTCATCGGATGTTCATGCCGGCCGGGTCACCCGCCGCCTCGATTCGCCGCCGAGCTTCCTCCCAAGCGAACGTGTGAGAAAATTCGTAGGAAACCTTCAGCGGGATCACGCCGCTGGAGATATGCGCCGTCATTGCCTCTAGCATCTCGCTCGCATCGATGCGCTTTTGATCGACCTGTCCGCCGGGCAGCCAGCTCGCGAAGCGGCCAACCAACTCCGGCGCGAGGCCTTGTTCGGTCGCTGCCTTCAGGATCGCCTCGTACGTCCTGTCCTTGTAGAACAGTGACTTGGCAATCGAAACAAGCCTCG
>JABCZC010000158.1 GCA_013289875.1 Acidobacteriota bacterium
TAGCACCTTTCAACCCAACGCTCGTCTTCATGGGACCCGTTGTGGGAGGGGACCCTCGGGATGGAGGCCAATTGAAGTCCGCAGGCTGTCAATATTAGGACGCTGCGTCATCCGGAAGACATACCTCCCAGTGTTTTTGACGCCTCCCAACTAACCATCCAACTGTCGCCGCTGAAAGCACTCAACCACCCGTTTGACATGGATTGGAACGCGGCTTGCATCTCAGTGGAATCGGCGCACTGAGTGGAGCAGCGGCCGCGGTGGTTCGATGCCCTGCATAAAATGATGGCGACAGTCGATTAATCACGATGCAATAACGGTTTGACCCGGCAACTGACCTGACGCTGATTGATTTAGTTTCGAAGTAGCGGCAGACTAAAGGCACGCGTTCGGATCCGCCGGCGCAAGAGGAGCTCGTCGTGACTATCAATGACCCTAATGTGAATCAATCAAACTTTGGCTGCACGCTTCAATCGCCTTTGCTGGACAGCGCGAATCAGGATGCCGGGTTCAGCAGGCGACAGTTTGTCGGCATGGCTGCCGCATCCCTGCTGATGGCCGGAAGGGTGAGCGGGTCCGCGGAAAGCAATCGCAAGAACGGAATTCCGTATCGTACACTGGGCCACACAGGTGAACAGGTTTCCGTGATCGGGCTGGGTGGCTATCACCTGGCGCGACAGGGCGATCCGGAAGAGAGCATACGGATTATTCGGACGGGAATCGATGAAGGAATCAATTTCCTCGACAACTGCTGGGACTACAACGGAGGAGAGAGCGAAATTCGGATGGGCAAAGCCCTGCGCGACGGTTATCGCGGGAAGGCCTTCTTGATGACCAAGATCGATGGCCGCACCAAAACTGCCGCAGGCGCCCAGCTCAATGAATCGCTGCGAAGATTGCAGACTGATCGAATTGACCTGCTCCAATTCCATGAAGTGATTCGTGATTCTGATCCGGAGCGTATTTTTGCCGAAGGCGGCGGCATGGATGCCGTACTGGATGCCAAGAAGGCAGGCAAGGTCCGTTTTATCGGCTTCACGGGCCACAAGAGTCCGGACATTCATCTGAAGATGCTGGCCACGGCCTCAAAACACGGCTTCAAGTTTGATGCGGTCCAGATGCCTCTGAACGTGATGGACGCTCACTTCAACAGTTTTGAAAAGCGGGTGCTTCCGGTTTTGATCGAGAACGGTATTGGAGTTCTTGGCATGAAGCCCATGGGCGACCAAATCATCCTTGAGAGCAAGACCGCAACACCGACCGAGTGTCTCTATTACTCGATGAATCTCCCAACTAGCGTCGTCATCACGGGCTGCGACTCGATGGAGATCCTGCAGCAAGCTCTTCATGCGGCCCGCAGTTTTCAGCCGATGGACTCCTCCCAAGTCGCGGCTCTTCTGGCAAAGACTTCAAAGGCTGCGGAAGCAGGCCAGTTCGAACTTTATAAGACTAGCCACCAGTTCGATGGCACGTACGCCAATCCGCAATGGCTGGGGTGAGAGATGGATGTTTTGAGAGTCTCAGCCCCATGCCAAAGCGCTTCGTCTCAGGCCGCAATCCCGATCATGCCAAGGGAAAGGTTCTAATTAAGAAGCCCGCGGCGTTCTGAGAACCCGAAATTGCACGATTGGAGCACGATTTAAATACAATATCTTCCGGTGCCGTCGCAGCACTACGCGCGGATACATACGCCATGACGGGCTGGAAGATTCCGCCTCCGATCTTTCGACTGGTAGTTTGGCGCTACGGGCTCGCGGTTATCTCCGTTGCAGCCGCGCTCGTGGTGACGCTCTCTTTTGGGAGGGGTTTCGATGTTCGTGGCGCACTCTTCCTTACTGCCGTGGCCCTTGCAGCCTGGTTTGGTGGGATGGGCCCAGGCCTCGTGGCCCTGCTCCTCTCAATTCTGAGCCTTGGTTATTTCTTCCAGCCCCTAGTTCCGTACGTCGAGCTCGCGGGGATTCGTGTGCCCTATCGTGTTCTCTCCCTGACATTCTTCGCATCGTTGGCGCTGATCGTATGCTGGCTCAGCGCCTCGCGACGAAGGGCGGAGGACGCTTTGCGGGAGAGCGAGCAACAGTGGCGAAGCCTTACCGAGGCCCTTCCGCAGTTGGTATGGGGTGCCGCTCCGGATGGCGGGTGCGACTACTTCAGCACACAGTGGACGAACTATACCGGCGTCGCGGAGAGCGACTTGCTCGGGTGGCGCTGGATGGAGACACTGCATCCGGATGATCGCGAGCCTACCCGGCAATTTTGGACAGAGTCTGTGGCCGGGCGTCAGCCTTATGACGTGGAATACCGGATTCGCCGCAGCGACGGAATATACGGCTGGTTCAAAACGCGAGGAACGCCCATAAGGGACACAGACGGCGGGATCGTGAAATGGTTCGGTACGTGCACTGACATCACCGACCGGAAACGGGCCGAACAGGCACTGATGGACCACGAACTGGAACTTAGCCAGGCCCGTGACCTACTCGAGATCAAGGTCATGGAACGGACAAAGGAATTGCGCCGCAGCGAAGCATACCTGGAGGAAGCGCAGAAACTAAGCAAAACGGGCAGCTGGGCACGGGTATCCGCGAGCGGCGAGATGAGGTACTGGTCTGAAGAATGCTACCGCGTGCTGGGTTTTGAACCGCGGGATGGACTGCCCCGATTCGAAACCTTTTTGCAGCATGTCCATCCCGACGATCGGCGCAGGGTCAGGGAAACAGCCGAGAGAGCAGGCCGTGAGAAGGTAGATTACGAGGTGGATTACCGAATCGTTCATCCCGGCGGCGAGGTTAGAGACATCCACACGGTAGCCCACCCGGTTCTCAGCCCATCCGGCGACGTCGTTGAATTTGTGGGAACAGTGATGGACGTTACCGAGAGAAGGCAGGCAGAGAAAGAACGTGAAAGACTACGTCAGGTACAAGCCGATCTGGCGCACATCAACCGAGCGACGACGATGGGGGAATTGACTGCGTCGCTGGCGCATGAGATAAACCAGCCGATCGCGGCCGCCGTGACCGATGCCAGGACTTGCCTGAGGTGGCTGGCGCGAGAGCAGCCGGATATAGCAGAAGCTCGCGAATCCGCCGCGCGGATGGTCAAAGCCATAACCCGCGCGTCCGATATCATCAGCCGCCTTCGAAAGCTATTCAAAAAGGGCGCGCCCCAAACCAGTGTGGTGGACGTGAGCGAAGTCATTCAAGAAATGGTTGTCCTGTTGCATGGCGAAGCATCGAGGTATTCGGTTTCGATTCAAACCGAATTGTCCGCGGACTCACCGCAGGTCTTGGCGGACCGAGTGCAATTGCAGCAAGTTCTAATGAACCTCATGCTCAACGGCATCGAAGCGATGCATGACACGAAGAGCGGGGGCCAACTTACGATCAGATCCCTGAGAGGCGAGGGCGGTCAGTTGGTGATTTCGGTTAGTGATACAGGCGTGGGCCTTCCCCCGGAGCAGGCTGAGCAGATCTTTAATTCATTCTTCAGCACCAAGGCCCAGGGTACCGGCATGGGGCTCTCAATCAGTCGGTCGATCATCGCGTCTCATGGAGGCCGCTTATGGGCCTCATCCAACTCGGAACGCGGTGCCACGTTTAACTTCACACTCCCGACTGCAGAGGCCCAGGAATGACGCCCGCCGACGCACCCACGGTCATCATCGTCGACGATGATGTCCTGGTACGCGGGTCGATACAGGGTATGCTGAAGTCGATCGGCCTCCGATCCGAGGCCTTCGCCACTCCTCAGGAATTTCTGCAAAGCAAGCGTTCGGACGGTCCGAGTTGCCTGATTCTTGATGTGCAGCTTCCTGGACTCTCTGGCCTGGATTTTCAGCAGGCATTAGCCGATGCAGGTTTCGAGATTCCAATCATCTTCATCACTGGCTATGGAGATATTCCAATGTCGGTGAAAGCGATGAAATCTGGCGCCGTCGAGTTTTTGACCAAGCCATTTCAGGATGAAGACCTCTTGGAGGCAATTCAGCAGGCTCTCGACCGCGATCGCGCCAGGCGTCGACAGCAGGGTCTGACTGCGGAATTGCGAAACCGCTACGAAACTTTGACCGCACGCGAGCGCGAAGTCATGGCTCTCGTAGTCTCCGGTATGCTCAACAAGCAGATCGCCGCAGACCTAGGCACGAGTGAAATCACCATAAAGGTGCATCGCGGCCGGGTGATGCAGAAAATGCACGCTGACTCTCTTGCTGACTTGGTAAGAATGGGAGAGAAGCTCAAGCTTCCGCTGGGCCAGGAGCGGTCACCACGAGTCACATCCACACCTAAGAAAGCCTTCCGTTAGCATCGCCAGACCCTCAAAGCCAGTTCAGGAACGCGTTATACCAAGGCATAATTGCGCCCGATTCGCAGTCGCGCTAGCTTTTGGTCATGGCAACTGAGGAGAAGACGAAAATAGTTGTCATCGTCGATGACGATGAATCGATGCGCAACGCACTTCGAGGTCTTATGAAGGAAGTTGGCCTTCCGGCGCAAGCTTTCGCTTCAGCAGAAGAATTCCTGGCCATTGGTCTCGCGCAGAAAACCGGATGTGTCATTGCGGATATTCGAATGCCAGGAATGTCGGGTTTGGAACTCCAAGCCAGACTGAAGGCGGAGCACTGCAACATCCCCATCATATTTATCACCGGGCATGGCGATGAAAAGATGCGGCTGCAGGCCTTGCGAGCCGGCGCGGTGGAATTCCTGTCGAAACCGTTCGACGATGAAGTCCTGCTCGAAAGTGTTCGCGCGGCAATGAGCAATTGAGCGTTGGGAGAGGTGGCGCAACAAGGCGCCAGGAGGTTCTGTGGGGGCTTTGCAACAAGTCGTCTACGGCGACCGGGACTCGAAAGAGCGTAAGTTCGAGCAAATTATCGGTGGCAGTCCCGCCCTCGAAAGCGTGCTCGCACAGGTTGAGCGTGTAGCACCTACCGACTCGACAGTTCTAGTTCTTGGAGAAACAGGCACCGGTAAGGAACTCATCGCGAAGGCTGTTCACAACCTGAGCGCGCGCTGTGGGAAGCCGTTCGTAAAGCTGAATTGCGCGGCCATTCCGTTCGACCTGCTGGAAAGCGAATTATTCGGCCATGAGAGGGGAGCTTTCACTGGAGCCATCGCG
>JABCZC010000159.1 GCA_013289875.1 Acidobacteriota bacterium
TCGCCGACCTTTAAGGCCCGCCCTTCAATACCAGTAGCCTTGAGCTCGGCTGTCGCCCGATGCATCGTTTCGATTACTTCGTGCGGCGCGTTGTACGGTGGAGCTCCCGATTCGAATGATTTCCTAAACTCGTCCAGGCGTTCCTGAAGACTTGCCATCGCTTTTACCCCTGCTGGATTTCACAAATAAAACCTGCACCCGACATTTCTTATTATAGAGGGCAGCTGCGCCCTCATTCCACGGCAGTTCTTTGGAGCGCTCGCGCCGGGTGCCCACTTCTCGCAGGTGGCCCATGTCTGGCGCCCTTTGCGAAGCGTGGGATTCCACAGCCCCCTCCCTCTGGGGGATTCGGTGATCCACAGCACCCCCCTGTCATCCTGAGCAAAGCGCCTGCTTCGCGAATGCGCCGTCAGGGCTGAAGAATAGCCCCCAAAACAAAACGCCCCAGACTCATTCGAGTCATGGAGCGTCTGTCGATCAGCCCTCCCCCAAGTGCTGCTCAATCAGGAGACTAATCGGAAGCCGCACATCGGTAAATGGCCAACTCGTGCCATTACTCTCTAGTAAAGTAACCGTCGGGTGCTACTTTACCGGGATCAAATCGAATTTCCCGGACGATTCTTCATAGAACAGAGCGCCCTCTTTCGCATCGCCGCCGCTCCAGTGTTTGTGACCTCCGGGAACGCGCAAGAAATCGCCCGCTGCCACCCGCTTCTCGCCAGAGTCGTCCTTATACAAATAAGCTCCCTTCAGCACCACGATCCACACATCGTTCGTATGGGTGTGCATTCCTGAGTCAGTCCCCGGCGCGAACTTGGTGAATGTGCCATGCGCTCCCGCGTTGGAGTCTCCCCAGATTGCCGCCATGGAAACGCTCGGGGTCATCGCGGTGTAATTCGCATGATCGGCAGAAGCAAAGACTACCTTTTCGCCTTGCCCTTTCTGTCCTTGGACCCGCCCCACGGACCACGCAGCCGTCAGCGCCACTGCCACTCCAACCACCAATAGTGACTTTTTCATTCTTGTCCTCTCCTTCTTTCGTATTGAATTCTCGACCCAAACCTAAGGCGGTCGCATTCTACGCTGCTAAGCGGGACCGCACCACCGGCCGGGATGCGAAGCGTGGGATTCCACGGCCCATCCCTCTTGAGATTTTGTTGATACCATCGAAACAATGACCTCGCGCCTCCGCCGCTGGTTGTCCGATCCACTGGTGCTGCTGTGCCTCACCGCAGGCCTGCTTGCCTTCGTGGTGCAGTCTGGCGAACTGGGCACTTCCGACACCACGCATCGTTTGCAGACCACGCACTGGCTCTGGACCTCCGAGCCACAGGTCTTTCCGAACGAGTATCCCGAGTTCGGACTGCATGGCCGCGGCGGCCGGCTTTACAGCTGGTACGGCATCGGCCAGTCGCTGCTGATGCTGCCCGCGGATCTGGTCGCCACCTGGATCGCGCACTGGCAGATCTTTTCTGGCTATGGCGACGATCCCGCGGTGCGCAGCATCGTGGTCAGCTACAGCACTAACATTCTCGTGAATGTCCTCACAGCGCTGATTGCGTTTCGCCTGCTTCGCCAGTTCCGCTTCAGCGTGAAGGAGTCCGTGCTGGGAGTGCTGGCGCTGCTGTTCTGCACCACCCACCTGCACTACACGCAGAACATGATGGAGAACAACTACATCATGCTTCTGACGCTGGCCGGATTTTCCTTTCAATATGAGTGGCTGCGGACGGGAAGCAAACGGGCGTTGTTCCTAGGCTGCGCCGCGCTCGGTCTGAACCTGCTGACGCGGCTCACGACTGGTCTAGATCTTGTGATGGCGGGGTTTTTCCTTCTGCTGGTGCTTTGGTTTGAACAGGTGCGAGGACGTGACCTGTGGGATCGGTTCATTGCTTATTGCAAAATCGCAGCTCCCGTGTACGCGTTCTTCTTGCTGGTGGACCGGCTTTATCAGTTCTATCGCTTTGGATCATTTACTAACACGTACGTACCGCTCTTTGCCCAGGAACAACGGTTGCAGGACCCAACTCTGCCGCCAAACTTTCCCTGGAGCACACCGTTCCACGAAGGCGTCCTGGGAGCGTTGTTCAAGCCCGAGAAGTCGATTTTTCTTTTCGATCCTCTGCTGGTGCTGGCGATTCTGCTGCTCATCTTGCTATGGAAGCACCTGTCGCTGGAAGTCCGCGCCTATGGCGTGGTGTCGTTATTCCTGCTGCTCGCCTACATCAGCTTTTATGCGAGGTACACGTACTGGTCGGGAGATTTTGCCTGGGGCGACCGCTACGTTTCGACTTCGGTTGAACTCGCTGCCTTGCTTGCCGTGCCTCTGCTGCTGCGCTATCGCGAGAATTTAAGCGCATGGGTCTGGCGCGGTGGAGTTGCGCTCATCGCAGCCAGCCTGATCATTCAGCTTGCTTCGCTCGCCTTCTGGCTGCCGCTGGAGATTTATCAGATGGAGACGCTAGGCCATCCCACCTTCGTGATCGCGCTGCGCTTGAAAGACATCGTAGCGTTTCCGTTGGGAAAAATGGATGCCTGGGGATTGAACACCGAGGCCATGCACTGGGACCCATGGGATTACGTTCACATCACGACCTGGAATTTTCTGCCCTTCCTGCTGCGAAGAGTAGGAGTCGCGCCGGCTTGGGTCGTGGATACGGCGTTTGCGATTTGGGTGGTAGCGATCGCGAAGCTGGTGTGGGTTCTGGAGCGGCTGCGGAGAGCCGTGCAGGCCGCATCTCCAGACAGTTGACGCTGGTTACCTACTCCACTGTGACCGACTTCGCCAGGTTCCTCGGCTGATCCACATCGCATCCTCTCCTGACAGCGATGTGATAGGCCAGCAACTGCAGGGGAACGATCTCGAGAGTTGGCGAGAGTTCCTCCGGCGCGGCCGGCACATAGAGGACGTGATCGGCTGCTTCTTTGATCTCTTCGTCACCCTCCGTCGCTAGGGCGATGACGACTCCCGAGCGGGCTTTTACTTCCTTCAGGTTCGACATGGTTTTCTCGTAGCGCACCATGGAGTCGGGATCGTTCACATCCCGCGTGGCTAGGATGACCACAGGTAGGTTTTCGTCGATGAGGGCGTTGGGGCCATGCTTCATCTCGCCGGCAGGGTAACCTTCCGCGTGAATGTAGGAAATTTCCTTCAGCTTCAGTGCGCCTTCGAGGGCGATGGGATAGTGAATCCCGCGGCCGAGGAAGAGAAAATCCTGGGCACGCTGGAATCGTTTGGCTAGATCTTCGCACGCTTCGTCGTGGGTGAGTATGTTTTCGAGTTTGCCGGGGATGAGCGTAAGTTCCTGGGCCGCTTTGCGGGTCTGTTCGGCTGTCATCGCGCCGCGCACTTGCGCGAGGTAAAGCGCGAAGAGATAAAGAGCCGTGAGTTGGCAGGTGAAGGCCTTGGTGGAAGCCACACCTATCTCTGGCCCGGCGTGCGTGTAGATTGTCCCGGCGGCTTCGCGAGTAATCATCGAGCCGACCACGTTACAGACAGCCAGCGTCTTCGAGCCTTTGGCTTTGGCCTCGCGCTGGGCAGCAATCGTGTCGGCGGTTTCTCCCGACTGCGAGATCACCAGGGTGATGGTGTCCGGGCTGACGATCGGATCACGGTATCGCCATTCGCTGGCATAATCGACCTCGACCGGGACGCGGGCGAAACTTTCGATCATGAACTTGCCGGCTTGTCCGGCGTGCCAACTGGTACCGCAGGCCACGATGTTGACTTTCTTCGCGGCGCGGAATTCGGCCTCGCTGATTTGCATTTCGTCGAGGAAGATGTGGCCGGTGTCGAGCGAAATGCGTCCCAAAGTAGTGTCGCGGACGGCGCGCGGCTGCTCGTAGATTTCCTTGAGCATGAAGTGTTTGAAGCCGCCTTTTTCCGCCATGATGGGATCCCAGGTCACGTGCTGCACCTGGCGCTTGAGAGGCTTTCCGTCGAAATCGGTCAGTTGAACGCCGTTGGCGGTGACTACGGCAAGGTCGCCATCTGCCAGAAAGAAGATGTCGCGAGTGTGATAGAGAATGGCGGGGACGTCGGAGGCGACAAAGTATTCGTCGTTGCCCAGACCAACCACCAAGGGAGGGCCGTTGCGCGCGGCCACGATCTTATTCGGCTCGTCGACGGAAATGACAGCCAAGGCAAATACTCCGCTGAGTTCCTTCACGGTCTTGCGAACCGCCTCTTCCAGATGAGGGTGGTGACCGTTGCCGGTTTTGTAGAGGTGTTTCTCGATCAGGTGAGCGATGACTTCGGTATCAGTTTCAGTGGAGAACTTGTGGCCTTCTTCGATCAGCTTTTTCTTCAGGCTGAGATAATTCTCGACGATGCCGTTGTGTACGACGACGATTTTGCCGGTGCAGTCTCGATGAGGATGAGCATTTTCTTCCGTAGGACGTCCGTGCGTAGCCCAACGGGTATGGCCGATGCCGTAACTGCCTTCGAGCGGCTTGAGACGGATGGCTTCTTCCAGGTTGCGCAGCTTGCCTTCGGCGCGGCGAATCTGCAGCTTGTCGCCATTGCCGGCAACGGCAATTCCAGCCGAGTCATAACCGCGGTACTCCAGCCGCCTCAGGCCTTCGAGGATGATCGGAACGACCTGCTTCTTGCCGACATATCCAACAATGCCGCACATGCGAAAACTCCAGGAATTCAGTCTGCGAGGGAGCAGCGGAACTCTTCAATGACCGGGTTGGTGAGCACTTCGCGCGCCATGCGCTCGACTTCCGCCTGCGCTTCTTCGCGGCTAAGCCCACCATCGAGCGTAAGTTCGAAGTACTTTCCCTGGCGCACATCTTCCAGACCCTTGTAACCCATCTTCTTGAGAGATCCCTGGATGGTTTTGCCCTGAGGATCGAGAACGCTTTTCTTAAGCGAAACGTAAACGTAAGCTCTCATGGAGGCTCAATTATACTTCAGGGGCACAAAGGGTTTGCCGCAGCCGGGGAGAGCGAGGCAGTTAATCTTGTAGTTCCACCTTAAACGCCGAGTTCCTGTATCTTTCGCTCTAGATCGGACCGAGCTTGTTCGAGCATGGAG
>JABCZC010000160.1 GCA_013289875.1 Acidobacteriota bacterium
AATGAGGCGGCGGAACGCATCAGCCGGTATCTGGTGATGAACGTGCTCGTGAATGCGGGTTGCGGAGTGATCGTTGCGATTGGACTCTATCTGCTGCATGTACCCAATGCCACGCTCTGGGGCGCACTGTTTGCGATCCTGCGCATGGTGCCCTACGCGGGATCGCTGATTGCCGGAGTAGCGACGGTCGGATACACGATGGCGTTGTCCGAGAGCTGGTGGCATCCTCTCTGGGTATTTCTGTTGTTCGTGGTGCTAGAAATGGCCGTCAGCAATTTCGTGGAGCCGTTCCTCTACGGCAGCCACACCGGTATCTCCGCACTGGCGCTTGTGGCCATGGCCATTGTCTGGACCCTGCTTTGGGGATGGGCCGGCCTTATCGTCTCGACTCCACTCACGGTCTGTCTGATCGTTTTCGGGCGGTATGTGCCGCAGATGTCGTTCCTGCACATTCTGCTGGGCGAGGAGGCGGAGCTGGCTCCAGAGGCGCATTTCTACGAGCGTTTGCTGGCCATGGATCAGACGGAAGCGCATAACGTGGCGGATCGCTTCCTCGAAACGCGGGCCCTTGTGGACCTCTACGACGAAGTCATCATGCCTGCGCTCATCATGACGGAACAAGACAGGCACAAGGGGGTTCTGGACGACGTGCGCAGCTCCTATCTATTCCAGAGCGCGACGGAACTGGTGGCCGAGCTCACCGATTACCGATCGCCGCAGGCCTCCGAACCGGCCTGCGATCCGGAGACCGCCGCGCGCACGAATCCTGTTATCTGCATTCCAGCCAGCGACCAGGCCGATGAGATCGCCGCGACCATGCTGGCGCAATTGCTGGAGCAATGCGGTCACAAAACGTTGATGCTGCCGTCCGCAGCGGTGTCTCCGGAGATTCTGTCGCGGCTGGCCGAGGAAGCGGGCACGATCCTCTGCATTTCGGCGGTGCCCCCGTTCGCCTTCGCACACGCGCGCACCCTTGCGCTGCGGCTAAGGCAGAGCGTGCCTGAGAACCGCATCATGGTGGGCTTGTGGAATACGAGCGGCGACAAAGACAAGCTTCGCGAACGCTTTGGGCAGGCGCGTCCGTACCTGGTGGTCACCACGCTCCGCGACGCGCTCGCCCAGATCAAAGAGTGCGAGCGGCAGGAAGCGGCCGCTAACTGGAAATCTCCTGCGCTGCAAGCAGCCAGGGATTGACCCTCAATATCCGAACGGAAAGAAGAAGAGCAGGCACAGCGAAAGCAAAAAAATGCCTCCGCCAATCTGCGCCCATGCTCGAAGCTGCTCATGATTCATACAACGACCCACAGTGAAGGGATTTTGCTTTGGGTCTCGGGCTCGTGAGACGTGAATCGTGAGGGTGATCGCTCGCCTGTTCCACTGTGGAACGCGCAGGCTCGAATTGGGCTCACACGCGAGATATTTCGGCGGCAGAGGCATTGTGATCGCAGTCGAAGCACGACGCGCAGCAGCAGGAGTAGGCTCAGGATAGGCGAACGATCGATGAGCATTCTCTCGGGGAGTCTTCTCGGCTTCTTCTTCGGATTCTTCTTTGGAGGAGGCTGCGCACTGGCGGTGTTGTATGCCATCTACTCGGGCGGCTACCGGAGGGCTCTGGCAGACTCCCTGCGCGAAGAGAAATCGGATCTCTATCGGCGATGGCTGCCGCACGCCCGGAAGCAGATTGAGAAAGAACGCGCGAAAGCCGAAAGGGATATTTCCGCAGCGAAGTAAGCATCGTCACGAAATTTCCGGCGCGCCTGGTCGTGACCCGTTTGGGTGACGCAAGACGCGTAAGTTGCATCCCACCTCAGCAGAAGCAGCATGTTCAGTGGCACACTCGCGTGGCTACCTTGTTCTGTTCAGTCAATGTTTCCTGAGGGGTAAGAAATTGCAGGTTCTGTGCGTGGCCACCGAAGAGTACGGTGACGTTATTTGCAAGGTTTGCGGAGAAAGATACAAGCTGTACTTTGAGCGACCATCGTCGCCAGAGCGCGAACAAGCCGTGGCGATGGTCATCCAGACCCTGGCGAATCATCATGTAACAGCTGACAGGGAACCAGCGCATCCGCAAAAGCTCTTCAATGTGCCGGAATGGTCAGGTCGCGCGGAATGGTCCGCAGCGGCGCTGCTGGGCGGCGCGCCAGTGAGAGTTTGAAGGGCCACGCCTGAAACGCCGCGAGCCTGACGCCTCCCTTAAACGTGCATGACCTCGGCTTCTTTCCGTTGGCTCATCTCCTCCATGCGCCGAATCTCGTCGTCGGTGAGCTTCTGCATCTCTTCGAGAGCGCGCTTCTCCTCATCCTCTGAAATCTTTTTGTCCTTTGCGGCCTTCTTGATCGCGTCATTGCCGTCGCGGCGGATGTTGCGTACGGCGGTGCGGTGCTCCTCGAGAACCTTGTTGAGGTGTTTAACGACGTCGCGGCGGCGCTCCTCGGTCATGGGGGGCACGGGGATGCGCACGATTTTCCCATCGTTCTGAGGGTTGAAGCCCAGGTCGGAGGTGCGTAAGGCCTTCTCGATTTCGCTGATGAGGCTGGGGTCCCAGGGTTGAACGACGATCATGTTGGCGTCGGGAGTGGTGAGCTGGCCAACCTGGTTGAGTGGCGTGGGCGTGCCGTAGTAGTCGACCTTGACCTGATCGAGCATCTGAATCGAGGCACGGCCAGTGCGCGTGGAGGCGAGATTGGACTGGAAATCCTGCACGGCCTTATCCATGCGCGACTTGAGCTGCTGGAAAGAATCTTTGAGCGCGGGGATGCCCGCCATTACGGAGACTGCCATGGGTTTCTTCCTTATGGTTCGATCTTCAAGCTTTGTATTGTAATCGGGAGCGCCCGGTCTAGACCAACCTGTGGACGCTTCCGGCGGCGTCAGCCTGCTCGTGGGCGTGATACGAGGAGCGCACGAGCGGGCCGGATTCGACATGGCGGAAGCCCATCCTGAGGGCTTCATATTTCATGAATTCGAACTCCTCAGGTGTGTAGTAGCGGGCCATGGGCAGGTGGTCGCGCGAGGGGCGCAAATACTGTCCGATGGTCAGCACGTCCACGCCAACGTTGGCGAGACGGCGGTAGACGTCGAGGAGTTCGTGCATCTCCTCGCCAAGGCCGACCATGACTCCGGATTTGGTGACGACCGTGGGATCAAGCTGCTTTGAGAGCTCCAGCAGACGGAGAGTGCGCTCGTAGCGGGCACCGGAGCGGACGGCGCGGTAGAGGCGCGGGACGGATTCGGTGTTGTGGTTGAGGATCTCGGGGTGCGCGTCTACGACGATACGGATAGCGTCTTCGTTACCCTGAAAGTCGGGGATGAGGACCTCAACCTGACAGCCGGGAGCCTGGCTGCGTATTTCATCGATGACCATGGCAAAGGCACGGGCTCCGCCGAGGATGTCGTCGTCGCGATTGACGCTGGTGATGACGGCGAACTTGAGGCCGAGCGCGGCGACGGCCTCGGCCACGCGGCGCGGTTCGTCGAAATCGATGGCGTCAGGGCGGCCTTTGGGAACGGCGCAGAATCCGCAGCGGCGGGTGCACAGATTGCCGAGCATCATGAAGGTGGCCGTCTTGTGGTTCCAGCACTCTCCGATATTGGGGCAATGCGCGGACTCGCAGACGGTATGCAGGTTCAGGTCACGGGCCAGCTTCTTGAGGTTGTGGTAATTGTCCCCGACGGGAGCGCGGGCTTTGAGCCAGTCGGGCTTGGAGACAGGCCGCTTGGGGGAGAGGTCGATCTGGATGAGGTCCGTCTGGACCGGATGTGAGGCGGTGGCCATGAAGTTTTATTGTAGCTGGTGAACCGGACAGCGAAGAAGCGGTCGGCTAACGTAAGGTCAGCTAAGACACGGTCGGCGGTGCTTTGCGCTCGCGCAGATCTTTTCCCAGCTCAACCCAATATGCGTTCCTTCTGCCCTTAATGCTGGCGGGTTGTACTGGGAAAGCAAAGATCGGTGGCAAAACACCTGGGGGAAATTCCTGCGTCACTTCAGCGATCGTTTCCCAATGTTTCTTTGCATAACGACCATACATCACAACCAACTTCGGTTTGTGCTCTAAGATTTTCTCCCGGATAACACATATCCGTTCTTGCAGGATGTCGTCGATTTCTTTTTGCTTAAACAGATTGAGCTTTTGCTCTTTTCCCGCCTTCAGATCATGGGCAGGCAAACCAGATAGCTCAATCACACATGTTTCGCCGTTCTGCCTTCCCCAGCAATCGCGCTGGTATTTACGAAGAATCGCTACGTCTTCGGGTTTTGTAAGATCTATCGGCTCTCCATGAAAAGCCATCAAAAGCAGCATGAGTTGTTTCCATGTTTTCTGGAATTTCGGCTTCGCTCCGTGCCATCTCAGATCACGGATATGTTGATGCTCATGAAATTTAAGGCAGTCAGTTAACCCGGTTTTGTCAGGATCAAGAGCAAGCCACGCCTCAGCCCTCCGCTGCATCTCTCCAGTTGTCATCCCCTGTTCCAGACCGATGAACCAATACGGCGCGCCCCAGCGCCCGTACCCATAGCAATGACGGGCCATTTCTTTGATGCCAGTATCCACGTCCATTCTGCCGGTATCCACGTCCATTCTCGGATCGCCTCTATTCCTACCGCGCTTTCGCTGCGTGGCTTTCTGCCACCAGTTTTTTAGCAGTCTCCAGATTTTTAGCAATCCTGACTTCAGCCAGCGAATCATTTCACCCTTTCCAGCACTTCGGGGCGGACGAGGTAGAGGAAGAAGATCAGGTTGACCACGATCATGACGATCATCGGTCCCTGGTGGAAGCGGAATAGCATATACACGCCGTAGCACAGCGACAGGAAGGACGCGGCGAGAGTGAGCGCCCATCCCCAGCGGCGCAGCTTGAGCAGGCCATTGGCGGCGATGGCGTAGAAGAGGCACAGAACCATCACTGCGGGCGGCAGACTGTGGGTGATGACTCCAATGAGGCCGAGGCCGCACAGGGCCAGCATCCAGATGCAGATGACGGCCATTCCGGGGAGCAGGCCGGCAGGTCTTGTGGGCTGCGGGGCCGATGTTTGCGG
>JABCZC010000161.1 GCA_013289875.1 Acidobacteriota bacterium
GTTCCTCCGTACGGAATACGCTCCCGAAGGCCGTACCACCCTCTCCGTTACCTCCCTGGCAGACGGCGAGAAGCGCTACCAAAACAACATCTATGGGCGGACCACCACCCACATGACGCCGGACGAGATCCACCAGCTCGGCCTGCGCGAGATCGACCGCATTCAGGCCGAGATGACGGCGATCGCCAACAAAGAAGGTTTCGCCGACCTCGCCGCTTTCCGAGCTTCTCTCAAGACCAATCCCAAATACATTCCGACCTCCGGGGACCAGATCCTCGACGATTTCCGCCACTATATCGCTCAGATGGAACCGAAACTCCCGGAGCTCTTCACTCTTCTTCCCAAGTCGCCAGTCACCGTCGAAGCGATACCGGCGTTTCAAGCTGCCGCTGCCACCCACTACGTCACCGGCACGCCAGATGGCAAGCGCCCCGGCCGCGTTGTCGTCGCCACCTCCAAGTTTGAGGAGCGCTCGCTCATCGACGACGAAGCCATCGCCTACCACGAGGGTGTTCCCGGACATCACATGCAGCTATCGGTGCAGCAGCAACTCACCGGGCTGCCCAAATTTCGCCTCCATGGTCTTGGCTTCAACGCCTACACCGAAGGTTGGGCGCTCTACGCCGAAGAACTCGGCAAAGAGGTCGGTTTCTATCAGGATCCCGTCTCCGACTACGGCCGGCTCTCTTCAGAGCTCTTCCGCGCCGTACGTCTTGTAGTCGATACAGGAATTCACGCGAAGGGATGGACCCGCGATCAGGTCGTGGAGTTCATGCGCAAGTCGGGCGCAGTTGACGAACCGACAATCCAGTCTGAGACCGACCGCTACATCGCGTGGCCCGCGCAAGCCCTGAGTTACAAGCTCGGCCAGCTCAAGATTCGCGAACTCCGCGAGCGCGCCAGGAAGGAATTAGGCCCCAAGTTTGACATCCGCAAGTTCCACGACGAGATGCTCGACGGCGGGACGCTCCCGCTCGATCTTCTCGAGGCCCGCACCAACAAATGGATCGCAGAGCAAAAAACAAAGTGACAGGAAGCTGCCGCGAAAGGTGACCTTCTGGGCGGCTAAGCGACGATGGGACTACGGCAGTCGGTCCATCAGCCCAGGCAGCGTCTTCATCAGGTCGTTATAGATCACCATGACGGCGAACAGCACCAGGAAAACGAATGCCGCCTGGTAGACGCGTTCTTTGATGCGCAGGCTGACGTCGCGCCTCATGAGCGCCTCAATGAAGAGGAACAGGATCACGCCGCCGTCCATAATGGGGATCGGCAGCAGATTAAAGATGCCAAGATTGAGGCTGATTCCGGCCGTCAACTCCAGCAGCGGCGTCCAACCTTTCTGCTGCGCCGCGTAGCCCGCGTCCTGTGCGATACCGATCGGACCGGAGATGGCCTTGAGCGACACCTTCCGCTGCACAATCTTCTTGGCCAGCTCCAGAATGAGCAATGAGTATTTCTTGTTCTGCTGGAGCGAAAGACTAAATGCCTGGGCGAAAGGCAAGGTAGTTACCTTCATCTCGCTCTTGTTGAGGAACCCCAGCCGGTATCTCGGCTCTTTCGGATCTTCGGTCTTTGAGAGTACGGGGCTCAGGCGAAAATTCAAAGTCTGGCTGTCGCGAATCACTGTGAGATCGACGGGGCTCTCTTTAGTTTGCTGAAGTTGATCGATCATGGCCTCGATGGCGTGCAGTGGCTGGCCATCCAGGGCAACAATCCTGTCACCCTCTTTCAGTCCAGCCCGGGCAGCGGGTGTGTTGGCTTCCACCTGATCGACGATTACCGGCTCCTCGGGAAACCACCCCGCAGAACCTACTTCAGACGTGGTTACGGGCAGTGGAACGATGGTTTTCTGGAAGACCTGATCCCCGCGCTGAACGCTCACGGTAAGAGGCTGATTAGGACTGAGCCAAACCCGGGGCTGCAGCTGTTCCCATGTGGGGTTCTCGATGTCATCGACCTTCACAATCCGGTCGCCCGCCCGCAGGCCGGCTCGGGCCGCCGGAGAGTCATGCTTCACACCTTCGATCACCGCCGGCTGATCGCGAAAGACCGGATACTCGTAATGCACCATGTACACGGTCGTGAGCAGGAAGATGGCCAGCAGAATATTCATCGTCGGGCCGGCAATCGCAATCAGGAAGCGGTGCCACCGCGGATGGGACATGAACTCGGCCGGGTCGCCGGTGCTCTCGTCCATCGGATTCTCGCCGCTCATCTTCACATAGCCGCCCAGCGGAATGGCGTTGAGGCGATAGTCGGTGTCGCCTTTGCGGAAGCCAACCAGCCGCTTGCCGAATCCAATGGCGAACTGCTCCACCCGGACCCCCAGCAACTTGGCCACGGCATAGTGGCCGAACTCGTGGATCAGAATCATGAAGCCCAGAACCACGGCCACGGCAGCGATAGAGATAAAGAAATCAGACATAAAAGAAGTACGGAACAGCTCCCCTATTAGATTGACTGCTAAACTACAGATGCCGGCCGCGAGTGCGCGGTTCGCCGGCCTGTCTCCAAAACTCGCTCTTGAGCATATCGGCGGGCCTCGGCGTCGGCTTCAAGCACCTTCGCAATCGACTCCAGCGCCTCAGAATTAGATGCTGAAACCACGTCTTCGATGATACTGGGAATGTCATTAAAAGAGATGCTGCCTTCGAGAAACGCAGCGACCGCAATTTCATCAGCGGCGTTCAGCGCGACCGTCCTGGCCCCGCCCGCCTCTGCCGCCTCGTACGCGATACGGAGACAAGGAAATTTACTCATGTCTGGAGGGCTGAAGTCCAGATGACGCAAGTTACCCACCGGGAAGCGCAGATCCGATTGAATCCGCTCAGGATATGTTAAGGCGTAAAGAATCGGCAGCCGCATGTCGGTCACCGAAACCTGAGCCAGTATGCTGCCATCGATGAACTCAACCATCGAGTGAATCGTCGACTGCGGATGCACCAGAACTTCCACCTTAGCCGGAGGCAGGTGAAACAACCTGCACGCCTCAATCACCTCGAAGCCCTTGTTCATCAGGGTCGCCGAGTCGATCGTGATGCGCTTGCCCATCTTCCACGTGGGATGATTGAGCGCCTGTTCCACCGTGATGGAACTGAACTCCGAGCGCGGCGTGTTCAGAAATGGCCCGCCCGAAGCCGTCAGCCAGATCCGTTCCACTTCCTCCATCCGCCCGCCCCGCAGGCACTGATGCACAGCGTTGTGCTCGCTGTCGATGGGCAGCAGCGGTTTGCCCTGGCGGCGCGCCTCAGCCGTAATCAACTCACCAGCAGCAACCAGGCATTCCTTGTTGGCTACGCCGATGGTCTTTCCCGCCTTCACTGCTTCGTAGGTAGCCTCCAGCCCAGCCACGCCCACGATGGCGCTCACCACAAAGTCGGCCTCGGGAAGGGTTGCGACCTTCACCGTACCGGCGGCTCCGTAAACCACCTCGATTTCGCTCAGACCTGCTTGCTTCAGACGCGAGCGCAGCACATCGGCATCGGGCGCCGCCGCGATCGAAATTACCCGGGGACGCCAGCGCCGCGCCTGCTCGAAGGCCGCCTCCAGATTAGCGCCCGCAGCCAGAGCGACGATCTGAAAGCGCTCCGGATAACTCTCAGCGACGCTCAGCGTGCTGCGGCCGATCGAGCCGGTCGATCCCAGGATGGCAATGCGTTTCATGAATAGATTCTTCGGCGAGCCAAGCACCCCTATTTTACGCGTTACCAGGGCTGGGTGGGTGGGAAGAGTGCTGCCGCGTAGTACCAGAGTACCGGCGCGGCAAAAAGCAGTGCATCGACGCGGTCGAGCATGCCACCGTGTCCGGGAAGGATGGTGCCTGAATCCTTCACTCCGGCTCCTCGCTTGATCAGCGATTCCACCAGATCGCCCAGCTGCGCCGCGATGTTCAATGCGACCGTCAGCAAGAGAATCGGCCACAGCTCCCGCTTCTCCAGTCCGAACAAGCCGTCACGCCGCTCGATCAGCCCTACCCGCAGCAGAAACGAGCTGATCTGCAGCGCATGACTGAAGAGCAGGCTTCCGACCAACAGGCTTGCCGCCAGCGAAGCCGCAGCGCCTTCCCAGGTTTTTTTTGGACTGATGCGCGGCGCCATCAAATGCCGTCCCAGGGAGCGGCCCACGAAGTAAGCGAAAATGTCTCCCGCCCAAACCACCAGCAGCAGATAAAGCAGCCAGAACGCTCCCGCCCATTGCTGGCGAAGCTGCACCAGCATGGCCATGGGCAGCGCAATATAGGCAAAGGCAAACGCCGAGGCTGCCGCCGCCGGATACCCGCTGTTCATCTGAACCCGCCGCATGCTGATGGTCAGAAAGAGAAAGGGAGCGAGTGCACAGGCAAATCCCAACCCAAGGACGAATTTGAGCCCGGAGACTTGCGGCGTTTCGCCGATCGCACTCGCCGCCAGCAGCAGAAAAAACAACCCCACGAAGATATAAGTCGGCAGTCGCAGCGGCTGCACGCCATAGGATTCGGTCAGCTTGAGAAATTCCTGGACGGTGATCAGCGCCACGGCCGCGGCCACCACGGCCACCACGGGCGCCGGCGCGCGCAGCACCAACAAAATCACAATCGGAATCAGGACGACCGCGGTCGCGATGCGTTTTAGCAAGAAGAGTTCGTCACCCTACAAAATCCTTGTCATTTCGAGCCGGGCCGAAAGCCAGGTGTGGAACCTGCTGTTTCTATTCATGCAATCGGACGCCGACTCTATTTGTGAACTTTCGCCGGCTCGGGGTGCACATGCGCCTCACCGTGATTCAACCCACCGTAGCGCCGTTCCCGCTTCTGATACTCCGCAATCGCTTCCAGCAGATGCAAGCCGCGGAAATCAGGCCACAAAGTTGGCGTCACATAGATCTCAGCATAGGCCAACTGCCACAGCAAGAAGTTGCTCAGCCGCATCTCGCCCGAGGTGCGCACCACCAGATCCGGATCGGGCAGGTTCCGCGTATAAAGATGACGACCCACCGTGTCTTCGTCAATGTGCA
>JABCZC010000162.1 GCA_013289875.1 Acidobacteriota bacterium
CGAGCGGATCGGAAGCGGTTCGCAGCATTTCAACGATCGCTTTGTGGAATCGAGTCGTTATCTGTTGCACGATCCTCGCCCCGTCGACGTCGGAGCTAACGGAGTACAAAGCGCTGCTGGTCTTGGCAACCTTCATTTTGGCATCAAGATATGCAGTGATGACGGCCGTCGCCATCTCCCGCAGCGCGCGACCCTGCTGTGCCCTGCAAACTTGTTCGACCGCTTCTGCCACCTCGGTCAGGTGACGTTTTAAAGCCGCCTGCAGAAGCGCCTTCTTATTCGGGAAATATTGATATAAGGTCCCGACGGAGACACCGGCTCGCAAAGCCACATTCGTGGTGGTCAGCCGTTCTTTCCCGAGGCGGAGCAAAACCTGAACGGTCGCCTTCAGAATCGCATCCACGCTGGCCACCGACCGGGCTTGAATGGGCGATTTCCGCGGCTCTAAGACTTCCGACGCACGTTGAGGCAAATGCGAACTCCTAACCTGAAGCTTTCTTCATCTAACCGACAAGTAAAGCAGACCGGAGCGAAACTGGCAACCAATCGCGGGCAACGAACTAAAGGAGAAACAAAATGACCGAACAACCGAAGCTTGGCGGCGCCTTCACCCTTCGAGGTGCGTCGACAACCGTTCACCGCATGGGTTATGGCGCGATGCAACTCGCAGGCCCTGAAGTCTGGGGACCGCCTCGCGATGTCGACGCGGCGATCGCCGTTCTGCGAGAGGCGGTCGCCGCCGGCGTGAATCACATTGATACCAGCGACTATTACGGTCCTCATGTGACCAACCAGATTATCAAGCAGGCGCTCCATCCTTATCCTGAGGGGCTGGTGATCGTCACCAAAGTGGGCGCTCGCCGCGCTGCCGACAAATCCTGGCCGCAGGCGCGCTCGCGCCAGGAATTGATCGATGCCGTTCACGACAATCTGCGCAATCTCGGCGTCGATGCGCTCGACGTGGTCAATCTTCGGGTCGGAGGCTTCATGGGGCCGATAGAAGAGTCGATTGCAGAGCCCGTCACGGTCCTCGCGGAACTTAAACGTCAGGGCCTGATCCGTCACCTCGGCTTGAGCAACATCTCTACCGCACAGTTGGCTGAAGCGCAAAAGATCACGGAGATTGTCTGTGTGCAGAATTTCTACAACGTGGCGCACCGCGCGGACGACAGCTTCATCTATGCCCTTGCCGGGCAGGGGATCGCTTACGTCCCGTTCTTCCCGCTCGGCGGATTCACTCCGCTGCAATCGTCCGTTCTGGATGCGGCGGCAGCGGAAGTGCAAGTAACGCCTATGCAGGCCGCGGTGGCGTGGCTGCTGCAGCGCTCGCCCAACATCCTGCTGATACCCGGCACGTCGTCGGTCGCGCATCTTCGTGAAAATCTGCAGGCGGCAACGTTGGAACTTCCGCCGGAAATACTCACCCGGCTCAACTCAATTGGGCAAGGTCGCACTAGCGACGGAGAAGAGACTGCTCCAGCCTCGGTTGCGAACTAAGGCAGAGCAGAACCCGCAACTGGTCAAGGTCGTCGAACGAGAGAAATCAGGAGAAATCGAAATGCGTGTCTTCGTAACAGGTGCCACAGGTTTCGTCGGTTCCGTCGTCGTTCTGGACCTCATCCGAGCAGGTCACCAGGTGACCGGTCTCGCCCGCTCCGACGCGGCTGCCAAGTCGCTGGCCGCAGCCGGGGCTCAGTCTCATCGCGGAGATCTCGAGGATCTTGACAGCCTACGCAGTGGCGCAGCCGCGTCGGACGGCGTGATTCACACCGGCTTCATCCATGACTTCTCGAGATTCAAGCAGGTCTGCGAGACCGACCGGCGCGCCGTGGAGGCTCTGGGCGGTGCCCTCGCCGGCTCGGATCGGCCCTTGATCGTGACCTCCGGCACCGCACTGGTTTCGCCCGGCCGCCTCGCGACCGAGGAGGATGCGGGGACTTTGACCTCGAACGATTTCCCTCGAGCCGCGACCGACGAAGCAACGCGCGTGCTGTTGCAGCGAGGAGTCCGCGTATCGCTGGTCCGTCTTCCGCCCTCGGTGCACGGAGAGGGCGATCACGGCTTCGTTCCCATTCTTATTCGCACCGCACGGGAAAAAGGTGTATCGGCCTACGTTGGCGATGGCCTCAATCGCTGGCCCGCCGTGCACCGGCTCGACGCCGGCCCTCTCTACCGTCTCGCGCTTGAGAAGGGTTCCGCGGGAGCCCGGTATCACGGCGTCGCCGAAGAGGCAGTGCCGTTTCGCGAGATCGCTGAAGTCATCGGCCGCCGTCTGAATCTTCCGGTTGTAGCCAAAACCTCCGAGGAGGCCGCCACTCACTTTGGCTGGTTCGCCCACTTCGCCGCCCTCGACTGCCCGGCCTCAAGCACGCTGACTCAGGAACGCCTCGCATGGCGCCCAAAGCAGCCCGGCCTGATTACTGACGTCGATCATGAATACTATTTCAAACTTTGACGCTGAAGATCCCACCGCTCGAACCGCGCACGAGATTTCTGAGGTGTCGCCGCAACGGCGCCTCCCTTAGAACGCTCCTCTCCCATCGACCATGCAACTCAGCGCAACCGTCCTCCAGCCTCGCGCACCTTCCCCCGCATCTGCTAAAGTATGGGCAAGCCTGTCCGAATTCCTCTTCCGAGATACAGCGATGCGAGTCGTTCCCAAAATTCCTCCTTCGGCCTACGTGAACTGGTACAAAGTCATCGACGTGTGGACCTCCGCCGGTCCAATCAAAGAGGCGAGCGTCACCCGTTATTTGTGCAACAGTCCGCAGTTCGGCGGAGTGGGCGACTCTCCTCTGTTTTGGCAGAGCATCCTCCAGGCCGGCCGAGCCAACCAGGTCTACTGGAATTCCACCCATATCGACGGCGCGACGCAGTGCTTCTACGGAAAGGGATCGCCCGACGATGTTGCGAACGCCCTGCGAGTTGTCGAAGACGTTGCCGTCGCCGCCCTGGACCACCCCGCGTTGAAGCCGTTTCGAAAAATCCTCGAAAATCCGGATTCCCGCCTGGCCGACGTTTGCTCAACCTACATTGGCGTGGATTGCAACGGGTTTGTGGGGAACTACGGCAAAGAGAACGCGCTGCCAAAAGCTGACCCGAACCTAGTTCCGTCCCTGTGGAAGAATGTCGGCCCTATTGATCAATGGCGATCGAAAGTTGAGGACATCACCGAACTCGACGTGCTTATCTGGCCGCACGGCTCTCACATTGCCATCATCGACAGCATGGATCATGGTCAGTTCACGGTCTGTCAGTCGACAGGCGGAGGCGGCCCGCAAATTTCTACCGGACACACCATAACGGCGGCGGGCCAAACCGCCGAGGGCACTCCGCAATTCAGCGTCAGCGCAGGCAGTCCGCGCCCCGTAACCATGCCAGCTAAAGTGCGCATTAAGCCCGTCGGTTTCGAAGTCACGAACTATCCGTGGTAGCGTGCCGAATGAGAAGCCAGTTTCAGGTTCATTGCAGGTTCGCGGTGTTGGTTGTTCTATCAGCTCTTGTTCTTGCTGCCGCCGGCTCTGCGGGCAATCGAGAACGCGAATCCAGCGCAGAGTTAGTCAAGAAATTTCAGAGCAGTCGAGATTTCTACGAGCAATTTCAGATCGCTCAAGAGCTCGTACGACTGCACGATACGGCCGTTCTTAAGCCGCTTGAGCATTATCTGGGAGACGTGGACAGGCATGTTCGAGGCAACGCCGCGTTTGTTTTTGCCAGTTTGGGTGATGACCGCGGCTTCGATGTGATACGCGCGATTCTTCAAGACCGTTCGTCCGAGAGGCCGGTGGGTCAAGGCACCCTGGGCAACTGGACGGTGGAAGGTCAGATCACATCGGACCGTTACTACGCCGCCCATCTTTTCGGCGATTTGAAAGACCCGCGCGCCGTTCCGATCCTTGTGCCTCTCTTGAAAGATCGACAGGTCAACTGGATCGTGCCCTGGTCCCTTGGCGAGATTGGCGATCGCGCGGCCGTTGCTCCGCTCATCGAGACGCTTCACGATTCCAGTCCAGACCTGCGCGTGCTTTCGATTTATGCTCTTCAACAGCTGCGCGCTAAAGACGCCCTTCCCGAGCTTCGCCTGCTCACCCAGGATGATGCCAACATCCACTTCGACGGTCTGGGAACGGTCGCCGAAGCTGCGAGGTTAGCGATCTCAAAGCTGGAAGCGACGCCGTAGAAAACGACGACCATTTAACCTTTCTGCATCGCGGCGACCACGAGCATTGAGTTGAGAGTAGAGTCCACGGCGTTGAGTTGAGCAGGAGTCCTCGTTTACCATGCTCTGAGATGAGGCTTGCAGAGCCGCGTTTGGGCCAGACGCAGCCACCGAGTGGGGCACGTGATCGAGCCGCCATAAAAGATCTTAAGGGGTAGTGGTATGGGGATGAGCGACCCGGAGATTCGAAAACAGTTGTCGGAAGCCAGATTTGTCCAGTACAAGCACGTGTCCGACAAACAGAACTGGCCGTACTGGAAGCGGCTGATCCACCTCTTCCAGCGCTGCCCGATTTGCCGGCCAGAGAAGCTGAAGCAATAAAGCTCGCCGCGGCCTCGTCGAACCCGCAAGCAGGGTTTTGAGCGTAATCGCCTTGATTCCATAGCTGACGATTCTGCGCAAGCGGAGCGGTCTGGACCGTTCACTACAAGTAGATACCATGAACAGATTCAGGCTTACACTGATGAGCGTCCTCGCTTTGTCGAGCCTT
>JABCZC010000163.1 GCA_013289875.1 Acidobacteriota bacterium
TGATGAGCCCGCCGCCCGGCTTGAGAACCCGCCGAGCTTCTATCAGCGCCGTTCGAATCCCGGTCCAGTGGTGGGCGCTGTATCGCGTGCAGACAAAATCGAAACTCGCATCCTGGAACGGCAGCGCTTCCGCCATGCCTTGCCTCGTCAGGATATTCCGGTGAGCTCGTTTCTGCGCCTCATGAGCGACGGTGCGCAGCATGTCGGCGGAGAGATCATAGGCAACGATCGAGGTTACGTGCGGCGCCGCGGCAAAGCTGAGATGTCCGGCTCCACAACCCAGATCCAGTACGGCCGCGCCCGGCGTTCTTCGCAACCTGTCCGCAATTGCTTCCAGGTCTGCACCCTGACTATGCACGCTGCCGGAGAGATAGGCGCTCGCCACTTCTCCAAACTGTTGTTCCACCTTAATTGCGTGATGCGACATAGTGTTCTTTTGATTTTACAAGTGCTTCGAATCCGTCGCGGTGAAGGACGTCTCTCTTTTATCCGGGTGTTTTGATCCCGCTTCTTAGCATCTCGACCGCTTTCGCGAGACGGCGGGAGCGGGTTTCTTCCTTTTTGGCTTCGCTGATCCAGCGGCAGTATTCCTTGCGGTGGGTGTAGCTGAGCCTGTCGAAGATGGGCAGCAGACCCTCCTTCTTCAGCAAGGCGGCGAATTCGGCGGGAACCTCGAGTGTACGCTCGGCCTCATCCTTCCAGAGGACGACCTCGATAGTGTCGCCGGGCGCTTTGCCGAGCTGCTCGCGGATGGCCTTGGGCAGATGTAGCGTGTGCTGCGGAAATCCATACTTGATGAGCGAGCCGGTGTATGCAACGCCGTCGAAGGTAGCGTGGATGGGCACCCTGCCTTTCGTGGCGAACTCCTTCTCTGTGTCGTAGGGAAAGAGCACACCGGTCCCGCCGCCGTCGCCGGCAATGATTTTGGCGGTGAATTTGTATTTCTTCATGGATCACCATTCTGCCACGGCGCGCAATTTCAGGCGACCAAGGGAAGGAGTTCCTACCAACGAAAAGATCAGCTACTTAACAGGCTCGCTGACGACGCCGGTAAAGAGGATTTGTCCATTGCGCTCGTCGCGGATGGCCACGAAGAAGGGATGATCGACGACCATGTGGAAGGGCGGCGGCTCGACTCTCATAGCCAGTGTGCGAATACCGACACTGGTGGCTGCGGCGGCCTCGGTGCCTTCCTCGTCGATGCTGAGGAACGAGGCGTGGCGCACTTCGCTGATCGCGAGAGGCTTTGTCTCGTTGATGCCCCTGAAATTCGCACCGCTGCTGAAGGCAATTCCCATACCGAGCTTCGCGAGAATTGTATTCAGCGTGGCTTCGTACTTAATTGTGAAACGAGGCAACTCGATCGCGCCTTCACGCGGTTGCAGCGATGTGACCAGACTGGTGAATGCCTCCGGCGTCAGTTGCTGGAGGAAGGATTGCATCCGGGCTGCATCCTGCGGCAAGACGACATACATGGCAAAGGTTCTGTCGGTATAGGGCAGGCAGATAGCTTCGAGCCCATTCGCACTGGCGTAGGCGTATTTCGCGGAGTGCTTCATCATCGGGACTTCGCGGGCGCCAGTTGGGGTCTTGAAAGTGTGCGATTGCGTCTCTTTCGGATCGAAGGGCAGAGTCCACTTGCCTTTGAAGGCGATGGCGTTGGTGAGGATGACGACGGTTGCGGGATCGATCTGATCAAGAAGCTTCGGAATCCGGTCGTTGGTGTGCTTCGCGACCCACGCGTTGATCGTCTGAGTTGAAGCGGGATTGTGAAAGTCCAGATTTTGGCCCTGGGCGTTGTAGTTCGCCTGCAGGACTTGATTAAAGGATGGATTTACAGCGAATCCCTGTTGCAGCCACAAAGCATTCGCCATGGAGAGCTGGACGGCGGTGGTCGTTCCCATCTGCTGGGCCAGAGCGCGATTGGCGGCATTGAACGTGTCGAAGGCGTGGGGATCCGAGTGCAGCGTTGTCAGGATTGCGTCGCGGGTGGCTCCGTTCGCGCCATTCGAAGTCATGGCCAGAGCGACGGCGATGCTGGTAGGCGAGATGAAGACGTTGCCGTCCGGATGCTTCGTAGCAAGCTCCCGTAAGGCATCAAAACCAAACTGCGCATAGGGCTTCGCCAACGCTTGCGCGGGGTTTGACGAACCGGGTCTCGATGGTGCGCCAGTTCCTAACATCGCGAAAGCCATGACTGCAGCCAGGCATTTCATCATAAGATGCGGTTCTCGCTATGATGATGAGACTTTGCCGGGTATCAAAGCGGTAGCGGAGTTCCGTACGTATGGTAGATGATGTTCGGATGACTTCGAAAGTGGATCGGCGAAAGGTTCTTCAAGGGCTGGCGGTTGCGCCGCTGGCGGCGCGGGCATGGTGGGCAGAGGCGGCCTCGGCTGACGTCAGCCTCACGGCTTCGCCCGCCACGCTGTTTGTGGGCACGCAGAGCAAGGAGTCGAGCAAGGGGATCTATGCCTACAAGTGGAACGCGGAGAAGGGTGAGATTACGCTTATCGGGCTGGCTGCGGAGACGCCGAGTCCGACGTTTCTGGCGCTGTCGCCGGATGCGAAATTCATGTATGCGGCCAACGAGGTCGACAGCTTCCACGGGGTGAAGGGCGGCGGCGTGAGCAGCTTCGTCGTGGATGCGAAAGCTGGGAAGTTGACGGCGATCAATGCGGTGTCGGCGAAGGGAACGGGGACGTGTCATGTTGCGGTGGACAGGACGGGGCAGGCGGTGTTTTGCGCAAATTATTCGGGCGGCAGCGCGGCGTCGTTTCATGTGAAGGCCGATGGCGGACTGACGGATGCGGTGTCGGATTTTCAGTACAGCGGGCATGGGCCGAGGGCTGAACAGGAGATGGCGCATGCGCATCGCGTGACGGTGACTCCGGACAACAGATATCTGCTGGTGAATGATCTGGGGCTGGACTGTATTCACATCTATACGCTCGATGCGGCGACGGCGAAGCTGACTGCGCATGATCCGCCAGAGTGGAAGTCGGAGCCGGGTGCGGGGCCGAGGGCGCTGCGGTTTCATCCGAACGGCAAGTGGGCGTACTGCGTGCTGGAACTGTCCTCAGAGGTCGCGGCGCTGCGGTGGGATCCGCAGGCCGGATCGCTGACAACAATGCAGACGGTCAGCCTGATTCCAGAGGGATACACAGGAAAAAAACCTCACGGTTCGGAGATTGTGATTGATCGGGCCGGACGATTTGCATATGCCTGTGACCGTTTCGACGATGTGCTGGTGAGCTTCAAGGTGGATCCGGCGACGGGCAAGCTGACGAAGCTGGGGTCGAGCAAATATGGCGGCAAGACGCCGCGGCATTTTGCGCTCGATCCGACGGAGCGGTGGATGCTGGTGGCGAACCAGGATTCGGACACGATCTCGGTGGTGCGGCGGGATACGAAGACGGGTCTGCTGGGCGAGACAGGCAAGGAGTTTCCGATCGTGAAGCCGCAGTGCCTGGTGTTTGTGTAAGGGCAGCGTATGAGGGGTACGGATCAGGCGGTTACGAGAGCAGGAGTGCGGGCGGAAATCCTGGATTTGAGCTTTTGCTTCTGCTGACCTAGGGTGACCAGTTCCCAGGCTGAGCGATCCTTCAGAAGGCGCGCGACCAGCGCGGTATGCATGGCGTGTCCGGCGCGCTCGGCTACGACGTGGCCCAGAATGTGGTGGCCGGCGAGAGCCAGGTCGCCGATGAGGTCGAGGACCTTGTGGCGAACGAACTCGTCGTTGAAGCGCAGAGGGCCGTTAATGACTCCTTTGCCATTGACGATGATGGCATTAGATTCGGAGACGCCGCGGATGAGTCCCATGTTGCGCAGCTTCTCCTCGTCCTCTTTGAAGCCGAAGGTGCGAGCGGGCGCGATCTGCGCGCCGTAGTCGCGGGTGGCGAGATCGACCACAAATCCCTGTCGTCCGATGGGTGACGGGAAGTCGATCTTGTAGGAGACACTGTAGCCCTCGCCGGGATAGACTCCGATGAACTTCTCGCCCTCGTGGACCTCGACAGTCTTGCGGATGCGGAGGTATTCGCGGCGGCGGCGCTGGATTTTGAGGCCGATATCGCGGAAGGCTTCGATGTAGGGCAGGGCGCTGCCGTCGAGGATGGGAAGCTCGAGATTATCCAGCTCCACGATGACGTTGTCGACGCCGGTGCCGATGAGCGCCGAGAGTAGATGCTCGGTGGTGGAGATCAGCACACCCTGGCGCATAAGGCTGGTGGCGTAGCTGACCTTGGCGACATTGCGTCCGGTGGCGGGGATTTCGAAGTTGTCGAGGTCGGTTCGACGGAAGAGAATGCCGCAGCCGCCGGGCGCGGGCAACAGGCGCATAAAAACGGGCGCTCCGCTGTGCAGGCCGACGCCTGAGAATTCGATGGGGGCGGCTATCGTCTGTTCAAAGTGACTGCTTTCTATCAATACGCCAGACCTCGTCCCAAATCCTGATACGGCTACTGGGCACGAAGGCATAGACTAATTGGTGAGAAAAGAAGTTTCATCGTGGTAAATTTGCCACACTATTCGGGAAATTCCGCACCGCTTTAGGCTTCGATCGGGGGCACTGTTGGCGAGAACGGTAATGCTCAGTAAATCAATAAGTTACCATGCGGTAAAGTTGCAGCAGAACATGCGTAGCCGGGAAAACCAGATTCTCGGGCTGATGCG
>JABCZC010000164.1 GCA_013289875.1 Acidobacteriota bacterium
AGATGAGGTGCGACAAACTGACTGGTAAACTTCAATGCGATCTTTGGGAAGGGGAATTTTGCTGTGATGAATCAATGATGTTCGCGTACGATCCATTCGGGGTGTGCGATGAACGAAGTCAGAGAAGCGCAAGAGCGACACTCTTCCGTCGCGATGAGCGCTGACGAGTTTCGGCTCCTGGGTCATCAAACGGTTAACAGGGTCGCTGATTTCCTCGAATCGCTTGCTCGGCGGCCAGTCACAACAGGTGAGTCTCCGCTGCAGATTCGACAAGCGCTGAAGGCCGAACGTACGCTGCCGGAAGAAGGGTCTGATCCGGCGATGTTACTTGATCACGCCGCCGATCTGCTCTTCGAACATTCTCTTTTCAATGGCCACCCGCGTTTTTGGGGCTACATAACCTCGTCTTCCGCGCCGATTGGCGCATTGGCGGAGCTGCTTGCCGCCGTTGTCAATCCGAACGTCGGGGCGTGGTTGCTGTCGCCGATGGCAAGCGAGATCGAAGCTCAGACGATACGCTGGATTGCCGAGCTGCTGGGTTATCCGAGCGATTGCGGCGGATTGTTTGTCAGCGGCGGCAACATGGCGAATATTGTTTGCTTCCTTACTGCCCGTCAGGCAAAGGCTGCAGGGAACGTCCGCGAGTTGGGAATGTATCAGCAGAGGTTGCGAGTTTACTGCTCCAAAGAAACCCACACCTGGGTTCAAAAAGCCGCAGATATTGCAGGCCTCGGCACGGATGCGATCCGCTGGGTTCCTGTGGACGATGAACAGCGGATGAGTCTCCCGGCTTTAAAAGAGCAGATTGCGGCGGACATCGCGTCCGGCGATAAACCGTTTCTTGTTATCGGAACTGCCGGAAGCGTCAGTACAGGAGCGGTTGACGGGCTTGGTGCGATAGCAGCGATCTGCCGGGAGTTCGACCTTTGGTTCCATGTTGACGGGGCCTACGGTGGCTTCGCCGCGATGCTCCCGGATACCCCTCGGGATCTCTTAAAGCTGTCTGAAGCCGATTCGGTTGCCGTTGATCCTCATAAATGGTTGTATGCATCTCTGGAAGCAGGCTGCGCGCTAGTCCGAGATCCTCAGCATCTACGGGACGCATTTGCTTATCACCCCCCCTACTATCACTTCGGGGTTGAAGCAATTAACTACTTCGACATCGGTCCTCAAAACTCTCGCGGCTTTCGAGCCCTTAAGGTCTGGCTCGCTTTGCAACAGGTAGGGCGCCAGGGATACGTGTCACTTCTGTCTCGCGATATTCAGCTTGCCGAGGAGCTTTTTCAGCGAGCTGCACTTGATCCAGAATTGGAAGCGGTAACGCGATCCCTAAGTATCGCAACCTTCCGTTATCGACCTGCGGACCTTGGGGCGAGCCGTGCGGAGACGGAGGTGTACCTTAATCAGCTAAATAGAGAATTGTTGACCCGCCTGCAAGAGAGTGGGGAAGCGTACGTCTCGAACGCGGTCATCGGAGAGAAGTTTGTGCTCCGAGCGTGCATCGTGAATTTTCGAACTACTTCTGCCGACATCCAGGAATTGACGCTTATCGTGGCCAGGATGGGGAAAGCCATAGACCAGGCATTGCGCCCGAGAGATTCGTAGAATCCGTCAATCCTCAATAAAACGCATCTATCGTCACTTGACCGAGTATCCGGTTTTACGGCCAAGTGAAAGAACAATTAGTAAATAGAAGCCGACTTTGCGTACTAATCCGAAACTTACAGCTGTTCGTTTGTAGGTTCAGGCGACGGTATTGGACCCTCAACATCCAGCTGACTTGCAGAACCCAGTCGCTCTCTCTAAAATGTGGGCTTTCTCCTCGCTAACGTAGCTGTTAATTGGCAGCTATGAGCACGATCAACGCCAGCCATGACGCCTTTCCCGGACAGTTCAAAACGGTGACGTTTACAGTACCTGACACTGTGTCACATTCGCACTGAGAAGGAGACACCATGAAAAAGGGCTATTGGGTCGTTGCATATCGATCGATTTCAGATGAATCGGCGCTAAAAGCCTATGGCGCATTAGCACTGCCAGCGGTTGAGTCATTCGGCGGCCACTTCTTAACCAGGTCTACGAGCCAGATTCTGGCCCACGAAGCCGGATTACAGCTGCGGACGATACTTGTCGAATTCGACAGCTACGATATCGCCCTCGCAGCCCATGAAAGCGCGGCTTACCAAAAGGCGTTACAGGCACTTGGTTCCGGCGCGGAACGCGACTACCGCATCGTTGAAGGTGCGTAAACCCGCCGCAACCAGACATTTCTCGTCAACCTATGGGATGGTCCACCGCAACAATCTTTCGGGATACGAGCGCGGTGATCCAACACAATTAAGGAGGTAGTAATGGGCACTCACGAAGTTAGTAACGATGCGACAGGAAGTGCAAGCGTCGCAAGTGTCGATATGAAGCTCGAGGTGGTGGTCATCCCGGTCTCGGACGTCGACCGAGCAAAAGAGTTCTACTCAAGGCTCGGATGGCGGCTCGATGCCGATCGCGTCGCCGGTGACAATTTCCGTCTGGTTCAGTTCACGCCGCCTGGTTCCGGCAGCTCAATCCAATTCGGTGTGAACCTCACGTCAGCCGAGCCCGGTTCGGCCCAGGCCCTGCTCCTGATCGTCTCCAACATCGTGGCTGCGCGCCAGCAGCTTGTCGCGCACGGCGTCGACGCGAGCGAGGTATTTCACTGTGCAAGTGGGACTAGTTGCAGGTTTGAAGGCATCGACGTCCGAGTTACCGGGCTGCACCCTGAGCGTCTCAGCTACGGGTCCTTTGTTTCGTTCAAGGATCCGGATGGCAACGGCTGGTTGCTGCAGGAAATCACGAAGCGGCTTGCTGGGCGCGTTGCGGGCGACACGACCTATTTGTCTGTGCGCGATCTTGCACAGGCAATGATTCGCGCGGCGATGGCACATGGAAAACATGAAGCCCGGAGTGGAAAAGCCGATCCAAACTGGCCAGATTGGTACGCCGAGTATATGGTGCGCGAACAATCCGGCGAAGAGCTGCCGCAATGAACGACTATGACCGGTCTCATCGACGGATTGTGTTCCCCTCTGATACTTTCGGTCAGCACGGGCGAAAAACGGCAACTGACGTTTCCGACCGCCGGCGTGCTGGGTGACTCCTGCGCGTCCGTATCTCCCGACGGTAAAGCGCTGGGATTCCGACGCGCCAACGCGGCAGGTCAATGGCGGGGATCGGATTATGTGCTCGCACTCGACAGTGAGTTCCAACCGCGCGGCAAGCCTCGGCAGGTGCCCCCCCAAAAGTTCTTCGACTGGGCGTGCGTTACGTGGACCGCGGACAGCCGGAGGCTGGTCTTTCCTTACGGTCTTGGGCTTTGGACTCTACCGGTTTCTACTGACAACAGCGGAGACCTGGTACGCGGTGAGGCCCGGATGGCGGTGGAAACTGGAGATGGCGTCAACTGGCCAAGTGTCGCTCGCACATCAACGCGGTTATCCTACGCTCACACGACTGGAGGAAACGTCAGCATCTGGCGGATGCGGATTGCGGGCGCACACGAAAAAACGGAACTGCCGGTGAGACTTATTGCTTCCACCAAGGGAGAGTTTGGGCAGCAGTACTCACCAGACGGCACGAAGATCGCGTTCGAGTCCTATCGAGGCGGCAACCTCGAAATCTGGGTGTGCGGCAGCGATGGCCAGGATTGCAGTCAGTTGACGTCCATGGGGGCGCCGCAAACAGGTCTGCCTGCGTGGTCTCCTGACGGACGGCAAATTGCGTTCTATTCGAACCGGGAAGACAAATCCCAGATCTTTGTGATTCCGGAAGACGGAGGAGGGGTAAGGCGTCTGACTTCTGGGAACGCGAGCGCGATGTTCCCACGGTGGTCGCGGAACGGCGAATGGATCTACTACTCCTTAAAGGGCAGCGGACCTTATGAAATCTGGAAGGTGCCGTCGAGTGGCGGCCCTACGGTGCAGGTGACGCACGGCGGTGGGTTCGCTTCCTCCGAATCGCCCGACGGGAAATGGCTGTACTTTGCGCGCGACCTTGCTTCCGAAAGCAGCCTGTGGAAGATGCCGGTCGGGGGCGGTGCGGAGACTCAGGTTCTTCCCTCCCTAATCAACATGAATTTCGCCATCATGGAAGACGGTATCTATTACGTGACGAAGACAGCACAGGGCTTCGCAATCGAATTCTTAAGCTTTGCCACGGGTAAGAGCGACATTGTCGCTCCGGTCGGGAAGGGCTACGTGGGATTCAGCGTGTCACCGGACAGGAAGTGGATTTTGTACTCCCAAAACAATCCGCAGGGCAGCGAGCTGGTGCTGGTTGAGGGATTCCGATGAGAGGGTTTGCAGCGTGGTGGCCGTCTGCTTGATGGATATAGTAAGCCGAAAAAGTGAGATCGATGGGACTGGTTGCGCGATCCATTAAGCATCACCGGGTACCCCTAGTGCGCTAGCGGCTTGTCGCGTGAATTCGTTATCACCCCGGATGCGTTTCGCGGGTGCATTCAGTGCCGGCGCTACTCACCGCTACTCGCCATCTCGCATCTCCCGTGGCCACTAATGTTTTCTCCGCGACAAGCCACTAGTCCTTGCTTAATGGATTAGGACCGACAAACGCCGTTCTCGTGAACAAACCGATCAGACTCCGCCGGCCACAATACTGGGGGGACGGA
>JABCZC010000165.1 GCA_013289875.1 Acidobacteriota bacterium
CGAGCGCCAGTCACTTGCCATCATGGATCATCCCGCCATTGCCAAGGTTTTTGACGCCGGGGCAACGCCGCACGGGCAGCCGTTCTTCGTGATGGAGTACGTTCCCGGAGCGCCCATTACGGAATATTGCGATCAGAAGAAGCTCAAGATCGCCGAGCGCCTTGAACTGTTCATCCAGGCGTGTGAAGGCGTGCAGCACGCACACCAGAAAGCCATCATTCACCGCGATCTGAAACCGGCCAACATCCTGGTCGTGGAAGTCGACGGCAAGCCGGTGCCGCGCATCATCGACTTCGGTCTGGCCAAGGCGATGACTCCGCACTCGGACGGCGAGACACTTTTCACGCAGATGGGACATTTCGTTGGAACACCCGGCTACATGAGTCCGGAACAAGCCGACCCCGGTGTGAAGGATATCGACACGCGCACAGATGTTTATTCGCTCGGCGCAATTCTCTACCTATTGTTGGCGGGCGCACAGCCCCTCGACAGCAAAACAGGGGAGAGGTTACCGCTGGACGAATTACTAAGAAGACTGCGTGAAGAGGAACCGCCGAGTCCGAGCACGCGAGTGAGCGGTGACCGGAACACACCGGGCGCGACGGCAGCAGCCCGTGGCACGGTGCCTAAACAACTCGCAGCCCTGCTGCGCGGCGATCTGGACTGGATCACGATGAAGGCGCTCGAGAAGGATCGGAGCCGCCGCTACGGCACGCCGTCCGAGTTGGCCGCAGATATTCGACGCTACCTGAACCACGAGGCCGTCAGCGCCCGTCCCGCCAGCGCCGCCTACCGGTTGGGCAAATATGTTCGGCGGCATCAGGCGCTGGTGGCAGGGGTCGCGACGGTTGCTGTGGTGTTGGTGGCGGGCGTGGCGGTGAGCACATTCGAGGCGATCCGCGCCCGGCAGGCGCAACGAGTGGCGCTGCAGGAGCGCGACATCGCTCAACGGCGCTTCGACGATGTGCACAAGCTGGCGCGGGAGGTGATTTTCAATCTTCAAAACCAACTCGCGGCGATCCCTGGCACGACCCAGGCGCGCAAGGATCTGCTGGCAGTCGCGATTAACTACCTCGATGCCCTGGCAAAAGACGCAACCGCTGATCGAGCCCTGCAGGGAGAGTTGGCGGCCGCTTATCTTCGTGTCGGCGAGATTCAATTCAGTCCCGGGACGCAAAACCTCGGTGATCTGCCGGCCGCGATGGAGAGCTACTCGAAAGCCGAGCGGCTCACGCAGGCGCTGGTTGCACACGACTCCACCGGCCGGGCGAAGAGGTTGTTGGTGGAGGTCCTGATCGCGCAAGCCGCGACCGCCAGGTACGGGAACCAGCCTGAGATAGCCGCCGCAAAGGCGATGGAGGCGCTCGCTCTGGCGCGTGAACGCGCTCGGTCCGATCCCATGAACGAAGACGCGCAATTTCAGCTCGGAAATGCCCTGCAATGCGCCGGCAATTATGGCAACACAAAAGACAGAATCCCGTATCTTGTCGGGGAAGCGTCTGTGTTCGAAGGGATGCTGGCCCGTAATCCGAACAACCCGAGCCAGCAGCGAAATGCCGCTCTCGCGCACAAGTACGTTGCGGGACGTTTGATCACGATGGGAGATCTGGATAGCGCCTTCGCGCACCTGAAGCGAGCCCAGGAACTGGATGAATCCGTGCTGCGTGCAGCGCCGAACGATCCGGGAAACAAGATGGCCCTCGCCATTGACTTGAGCCAGTGGGCCGAGTACTACCAGGGCAAGAACGATATTGCGAAAGCGATCGAATACACGCGAGCGTCGCTGACGATCCGGCGCGAGCTTGCGGCCGCCGACCCGAAAGATACTTGGGCGAAAGACAAGCTCTCTTACATCCTGACTCGGTTGGGAGACTTACAGCTGAGTGTCTCGGCGCTTGATGCGCTGGCCAGCTATAAGGAGGCGAGGTCGATTGCGGAACAACTCCAGACGCAGTCCTTGCGTGCAGAACGGTTGGCGATTTCGACTTCGGGCATGGGCAAGGCATACCGAAAGCTCGGCGATGTTCAGCGCTCCTGCGCCGCATACGCCGAATCGATGAAGCTGTACCGGGAGGTTTTAAAGTCCTCCCCTGACGACGCCGGCCTGGCCCAGGCGACCGAAAAGGCTTACTCCCGTTGCCCTGAACGGTAACCCAGGCCGCTGAAGCACAGTAGCCAACCATACGATCCCCGATCGCGCTTTATGCTGCTGCAACGACTCCTTGAACCGCTTTTGCGGCGGCCCGGATGACATCGATTACCACGTCGGGGTGCGAGAGCATCGGAACGTGACTGCTGGCGACCTCCGTCGTGGTGGCGCCCATGCGCTTCGCGAAGAAGCGCTCCAGATCGGGATGCACGGTGTGGTCGTTCTTGCCGACGATGTACCAGCTTGGCTTCGACTTCCAAGCGGTCCCTCCGGCTTTCGCGTTGAACAGGTCTGGAACCGGCACGCCCTGAGTCGCCCAAACGAGTTTCTGCTCCTGCTCCGAAAGATCTCCGCAGAAATATTTCGTGCCCTCGGGACGGAGCCAGATACGACCATCCACAACTTCGATGTGAGAGAAGACGTCCGTCATGGGGAAGTTAGATTGCTGTGTTTGAGATGTCTCGTCTGCGTCCGGAGCGAGCGCGCAGATGTAAACCAGGCCGGCAACGCGATCATCGACTCCGGCGCCGGTGATGACGGTTCCGCCGTAGGAGTGGCCGACGAGGATGACAGGGCCAGTGACGCGGCCGATCGTTGCCTTCACCAAGGCGACATCCTCTGCCGTCCTGTTTAGGCCGTACTGCGCTGCAATACACTCATACCCTTCCGCCTGAAGGGGAGCGATCACCTTGCTGAAGCACGAGCCGTCGGCCCAGAGCCCGTGGCAGAACACGATGCCAGGTTTGGTTTGCGTAGGTTTCATTTTGCTCTCCTTTTCATTTTGTTCTCCTTTGGCTGAGGAATTACTAGTTGGCGTGTGCGGAGGCAGCAGCTTCTTCGATGAGCTTGGCTGCCTCTTTCGGGTGAGACATGTAGGCCACGTGGCTGGAATTGACTTCGACCGTCTTAGCATTGGCCCGCTTCGCCATCATCCGTTCCTGCTGGGGATTGATCGACCGGTCTGCCCCGGCCACCATGTAAAAGGTCGGCTTGTTCTTCCAGGCTGGATTCGTGACCTTGTGGGTGAATGAATCGGTCGAGATCGGCACCTGCGCTATAGCCATGAAGTGAGCCTGGGCCGGGGGAATATCCGCCGCGAAGTCCGCAATAAAATGGTCCTGTTCGATCCACCAATTTCCATTGTTATCCGGTTTGAATGCCTTGGAGGCTTGTGGGACAGCTGTTTCGATTGACGCGCAGCTCTCACCTTCATCGAGAGCAAAGGCGGCAATGTAGACAAGCGCCGCAACCTTTGGATGATTGCCGGCCTCGGTGATGATCGATCCTCCGTAACTGTGGCCGACCAGAACCACGGGCCCGCCCATGGCGTCGATTGCGGCCTTCGTATATTTCTGATCGTCGGCGTAGGAGGTCTCGGGAGGTTGCGCCACCGACACCGTGTAGCCATCCTTCTCAAGGATCTTGGCGACGGCGTCCCAGCCGGAACCATCGGCGAATGCCCCATGCACCAGAACTACGTTTTTGATACCAGTCTGCGGCGCCGGACCAGCAGCGGCAGCGTTCAGAGTCGCACCCATCAGCATAGAAGCAAGCGTAGCAACGACATAAAGCTTCGTCATGACGTTTCTCCAGTTAGGTTTCATTTTGTTCTCCTTTTTCCTTTCATTTCTTCTCACGACCATCACCTTTGGTAAGCCGATGCCGTCCGTCCGATATAAGGTCCCGCGCGACGCGGTGACTAGGTCTCAAGCAGCGTGCCGAGCACCTCGGGCCACCGATTCTCAAAGTCGACTTCCCGTTGCAGTCCGCGCTCCAACAGAGTTTTGATTCTCTGCTGCGCTTCAGGCCACGTCAGCGCGGTCTCAAAGGAGGTGATCGCGTCGAGAAGCTGGTCGGCGGACGGCAATGAGACTTGGTTGATGAGACTTTTTGCAGCGGCGATGGCACGCCGGTCGAAGGAGGCGATCCGGCGCGCGAGGGCATCGACGAAGCCGTCGAGTTCGGCGTCTGGAAGTGCCCGGTTGACGTATCCGTATCGTTCCGCGGTGTCGCCGTCGAAATCGTTCGCGCTGAGAACAATTTCGAGCGCGCGGCCGCGCCCGACCAGATGTGGAAGACGTTCCGCACCGCCGCCGCCGGGATGCAATCCCACTCCGACTTCGGGTTGGCCGAGTCGCGTGTTCTCGCTCGACGCGAAGCGCATGTCGCAGGCGAGGACGAACTCGCTGCTCACGCCCCGGACACAGCCTCGGATTTTCGCGATGCTGACCACCGGGGACTTGGTGAGACGCACAAACGTATCCAGCAGGATCGGGAGGCCGGAAGCCCCGACAGCAGTCATGATGTTTCCTATCTTGCCGGTCAAATCAAAGTGGGAAAGATAAAACTCGGGGCTCGCGCTTTCGAATACGACGATCCGCAGGCTCGGGCTGGCGTCCATTCGCGCGAGCAGATCCTGTAGGGCTTCGAATATGCTGGCGTCTACGATGTTGAAAGGCGGGTAATCGAACACAACCCTCCAGTACGCAGGCGTTTCCTCA
>JABCZC010000166.1 GCA_013289875.1 Acidobacteriota bacterium
TCGACGACTCCGAAGTTACCGCGATAATCCCACATCGCCCAGCCAATATGATTTTCTTCAAGAGCGGAGCGGACATCAGCGATCCAGCGGGCGCGAGAGGCGGGGTTTGCAGTGTCACGATAGGCGCCGAATTCGTTGCAGATGAGGGGGACATTGCGCTCGCGGCCCCAGGCAGCGGCGAAGGCAATCCGTGCCGCGATGGATTCGCGGTTCCATCCCGTGACCCCATAAAGAAATAGGTTGTAGCGGGCCAGGTCGCCGGGAACGTTCTTCATCTGCGTGGCCAGCGTGTCGGGCGTTGCGGGATAGGGGATGTCCTTGTAGTAGACCCAGTCACTCGATCCCCAGGACGCCCCCTGGTGCGTGAATTGATACGGCTCGTAGAAGTGGAAGTTGTAAATCACATTGGCGTCGCGCAGGGGTTCAAGCTGAAGCAGATCGGGAAGGCTGCCGTAACTCGCCGCAGTCGCAATGATGGTGTGATCCGCGTCCACTCCGCGAATCGCTTCGACGACGCGCGCCTGAATGCCCATCCAGCGATACGGGTCCGGCACCTCGGGCTCGTTCATCAACTCAAAGAACACCTTGGCGGGGTCGGCCTTGCTGAAGTGAGCGGCAAGGACGCGCCAGAGGAGCACGAAGTCGTCCACACCGCGCTCGGTCGCGAGGTTGTGCTTGTATTCGCTGTTAGGAAAGACGCAAAGCATGACGGCGAGATGATTGGCAAGGATTTCGTCCACGGCGTGATCCAGCGCGGCGAGCGCTTGCGGATTGGCAGGATTGAGCGTGCCGTGGCGCACGATCAGGGAAGGCTCGACGCCGAGGCGGACGGAGTCGAAGCCCATCTCGTGGATGAGCTTCAGATCGGCCTCATTCGTGAAGGCGTCGAAATGCTGCTGAGACAAATCGCCGGAACTCGCGAACCATCCCGAGAGATTGATGCCGTGCCGCAGCGATGCCGCGCGATCAAAAGCCGTGCTCTGCGCGAACGAAAATGCAGAGGCGCAAAGAAAGACAAGGAACAGGGCGAGTCGGCGCATAGAATGGGTTCTCCGGAAGGAAAGGTTATTGTAATGGGAAGGAATCCAGTCTCCTTCTCACTTGCACTTAGCGGTCACGGTTGCATGGGCTCTGTGCTCTTGACGCAATTCATTTGAAATGGAAAATGGGCTGTAGACGTTTGCATCCGGTGCCCTCACAGCTGGCTGCGAAGCAACATCCCTGAAAGAGCGGTATGGATCGCAAGCCAACGATGAATGACGTCGCCCGCGTGGCCGGCGTCGGAACCATGACCGTATCGCGGGTGCTGAACGAGTCGGCGCCCGTCTCGGCGGAGGCGGCGGAACGCGTTTATCGGGCAATCGAGAAGCTCGGATACCGTCCCAACGAGATGGCACGCGCGCTGCGCGGATTGAAGTCGCGGACCATCGGCATTATCGTCCCGTATCTTTACGATCCATTCTTCGCGACCATTGCTCATGCGATCAATACGGTGGCCAAGGAAAACGGTTACTCCGTTATTCTGACCACTTCTAACGAAGATCCAGACTCGGAATATGCAGAAGCGCAGTTGATGCTGCAACGGCGCGTGGATGGGCTCATCGTCATTCCAGCGGACGCGCATCGCTCGCGCCTGAGCCGCGCGGAGTTCGACAAGACGCACATCGTTACGCTCGATCGCCCGGTTCAGGACCGCCGGTTCGATACCGTTCTGGTGCAGAACCAGAGCGGGTCGAAGCGCGCTGTCCAGCACCTGCAGAGAGAACATGGACACAAGCGGGTTGTCTTCATTGGACTCAACAAGCACCTCTACACGGTGCGGGCGCGCTTCGAGGGCTATCGCCGCGCCATGCTGGAGGCCGGCTTGCAGCCCGAGCCATCCTTCAAATGCGGCTCCCAGGAGTTGACATCGGCGGTAATCGCCGGGCTGGTGCGAGAGAAAAACCCGCCAACGGCTTTTTTTTGCTTCAACAACCTGACCACGCGCTACACACTGCGAGCGCTCTTGGATTTGGGGGTGAAAATTCCGGAGGAAGTGGCTCTGATCGGCTTCGACGACTTCGAATTGGCAGAAATCCTGCACCCTAACCTGACCGTGGTGCGGCAGCCGATATATGAGGTTGGCCGCGTGGCCGCCAGCCTGCTCTTTGACCGGATCAAGTGCAACGAGTTTCCTGAGGATGGCAACAAGATTGTGCTGCCGGTCGAGTTGATCATCCGGCGCTCGTGTGGATGCAAACCAAGCGGACGGAACGCTGCCGACTGAGACGATTCTCGATCAGTGGCTATACAGCCGGGCCAGGAGTCCCGCCGCGGGATTCTCCCGGGCGGGCGCAGCCTTTCCGGACACAGCGGCAGCAGGTTTCGTGGCCGCCCTGGGCGCGGCAACCGCCGCAGGATGAGTAAGCTGCTTCGCCGGATCGCCGGACCATGACGGTGACGACACCGCTGATGATGCCGTTGGCCCGTCGAGATTCTGGACAATTAGCGAAATACGACGATTCGACGGATCGAGGGGATTCTTTGGCAGACGCAACCGCTGGTGCGCGTAGCCGCGCACCTGGGAAACCTGGTCGTGGCGAAGCCCCTTTTCCTGCATCAGGCGGCGCGCCGCGTTAGCGCGATCGGCGGAAAGCTCCCAATTGCCGTAGCCCGCGTCATTGGCGTAGGGCAGCGAATCCGTGTGTCCCTCGATGGAGATGCTGTTAGGCACCCTGCTCAGTTGCTGGGCCAGCACTGTGAGCAGTTCTCGGCCGTTCGCATTCAATGCCGTGCCACCCGTATCGAAAAACGTTCCGTTCTTCGATTCCAGCAGCTCGATGCGCAGGCCCTCGGGAGTGATCTTCATCTCGATCTGATTGGACAGGGCCTTGAATTGGTCGGTCTGAAGGATTGCCTTCTCCAGACGCTCCTTCAACTGCTGAACATTTTCCCTGGTCAGCGGCTGCTTATCGTCGGAGCCGGCCTGGTCCGTTCCAGTGAGCGAGGCGCGCCCTCGCGGGTCATTGAAATAACCGGCGATGAGTTTGCGCACGTGGTCGCTGGTATTCATCAGCCAGAGCACGATGAACAATGCCATCATGGCGGTGACAAAGTCGGCGTAGGCGACCTTCCATGCGCCGCCGTGATGTCCGCCATGCGCCCTGGCTTTTTTTATAATGATGATCATTTTCTTCGACATCGGCTCACACGATCTTTTGTTCAGCCGCGGCCTCGGATGCCTGCGGGCCATGACAGGCGGCTTCGACCTCTTCGAAGGTGGGCCTTACATGCATGGGGATGGCCCTGCGCGCCATTTCGACTGACTGCACCGGAGCATTCCCCTTGATGAAAGAGGTCATCAGCACGCGTAGCGCGTACAGAAAGGCGTGCTCCTCTTCGGCCTCCTTGCCCATGTAGGAACCGATCGGGCCGACCAGGCCGTAGCACAGCAGAATCCCAAGGAAGGTGCCCACCAGCGCGGCCGCGACCTTGTGTCCGATGGCCTCGGGCGGGCCGCCCAGCGCACCCATCGTGATCACGACACCGAGCACCGCGGCAACGATTCCGAGGCCGGGCAGCGAATCTGCCACCGAGGTCAGGGCTGAAATCGGCTGATTGGCGCAGCGATGCTGCACCTCCATGTCCAAGCCCATCATCTGATCCATGTCGAAGGGCTCGACGCCTCCAGTAACCGCCATGCGCATGGTGTCGCAGACAAAACTGCGCACGTGATGATCATGAATGAACTCCGGATAGGCGTTGAAGATGACGCTCTCTTCCGGTTTCTCGATATCCATCTCAATCGACAGCATGCCTGCGCGCCGGACCTTGTTCAGAAGCTCGAACATCATCTTCAACGAGGAAAGATACCGCTCCTTGCCATAGTGGGACTTGCTGAAGACACCCATCGCTCCGGCCAAGATGCCCTTCACGATATGCATGGGATTGGCAATGAGCAGCGTGCCCAGGCCGGCACCCACAATAATGAGGAACTCGGCTGGCTGCACGAGCACGGCCAAGTGCCCCTTCTCCATCAGGAAGCCGCCAATGACTGCTCCGAAGACCAACAGAATTCCGACAATGGCAAACATTCGCGAGCCCTCTCTTGGATTCCGGATGCCGGAGACGCGAAGGCCAGCCGCACGTGCTCTGAAGTCAGCTGCTGAGCAGGAAACGCCGCCGGAGTCGCTTGCTCCCTGTATCGGCGGGAGATCGCCGTTGCTTCACTTGCAAAAAAGGAAGAAAGACAGCGGGCAAACGCCCTGCCTCGTTGGGAAATTAGAGCATTCTCAGATTGGGTGGTTTCTGCCGGGTCACTTGTTTGGATGGATAAGTCGCTGGTTGAGGAGCATTTGGTGTACAAGTGCTGAACTCAGCAGAAGCGGCGGATTCAGAAACATCCAAGGAGGCTCCTCGGGACCAGTATGAACTTCATCGGG
>JABCZC010000167.1 GCA_013289875.1 Acidobacteriota bacterium
CCTCCCAGGGAATCTGCTGTGCCGATCCCCAGACGTAGAGCACGTTGTCGAAATCTTTTGAGGCGGTGCGAGCCTCGCGAATCATCTCGTCGGCCACGTCGAGGCCGACTACCTGGCCGAAGCCGTCCGGGCCTTCACCGACCAGCCGCGCCAGCAGCCGCGTCGCCCATCCCGACCCGCAACCCAGGTCGAGCACGCGCTCGCCAGGACGCAGGTTCATGCGGCGAATCGTTTTCGCCGTGATGTCGAGATGATGGCTCTCCATCTTCGGGCCTTCGCCGGCAGCGGCCCAGCGGTTGAATTCCTGCTGGAGTTTTTCGTCGGGAGTAAGGGATTTTTCAGGCATAGCGCCTAGATTCATAACGACGATTTTCCTTCCGACAACACGGTTTGGCAACTATCACACAGGCCTCGGCCATCGAGCTTCAGCTCGCCAAAGTATTTTTCGAGTTGAGATCGGCCGAGGAACCTGGCTGGCGCGTCGGTTCGGTACCCCCACCGCAGGCAGCCTGGGCATTGCGCCATCCATTTGCGCGCGCGTGGATCCTTCAGATACCACTCGGGATCGTGTTGTTCCTTCTTCATCTTTACTTCGGACTGCTTCCCCTCGATTTTATCCTCTAACGCGAAAGGCTGGGTGCCGATGCAGTGGGGCGGATTCGCGCAAGGAGCGCCTCTATGCTACAGTTTTCCTCCTCATGGCGACACGCCCTCAGAATCCTCCGCCCGACCCCAGCCCCGGATCGCTTTATTGCCCGAACTGCGCCGAAGAGGTGACCGATCCGCTGACCTGCGGCGACTGTTCCTCCGTCATCTGCCGGCGCTGCGGCACGCCGCTGGAATCTCCCGACGAACTCGGGATCGGATAATGGACTCTGCCCCGGCCGTGCCCGCAGCCGAAAGTCCAGCATCTTCACAACCAACTCCGGCTCAACCTACTCTGGTTCGCGGACTCAGCCTGCTTGATTCCGTGCTGCTGCTGGTTAGCGGCATCATCGGCTCTTCGATTTTTCTCACTGCCAAAGACATCGCTGGCCCGTTGCCGCAGCCCATGCTGTTTCTGCTGGTATGGGTGATTGGAGGCGTGGTTTCGCTGTTCGGCTGCGTCGCCTTCGCCGAACTTGGATCGATGTTTCCTGAATCTGGCGGCCAGTATGTCTATCTTCGCGAGGCTTACGGGGATCTGGTGGCGTTTCTCTACGGATGGATGCTGTTCGCAGTCGCAAACGGCGGCAGCATCGCTGCTCTCACCGTGGCTGCAGCCGCATACACGGGACAAGTCTTCCCCATCTTCTCGCAAGAGCACGTTGTGCTCGCGTTCGCGGGGATCGCGATTACCCGCGCACACTTGTTCGCTTTGCTCCTCATCGCCATCGTGACCTACGTGAATGTTGTGGGGCTGCGCTGGGGCGCGCTGCTGCAGAATCTATCTACCTGGACCAAGTTCTCCGCCATGGCCGCTTTCGTGGTGCTCGGATTCGCCATCGGCAAAGGCGACTGGTCTCACTTCAGTTCTCACGGCGCCGGCCTCACTATGGGTCTTCATCCGGCGCAATTTCTCTCTGCCTTTGGCGTGGGTCTAATCGCCGTGTACTGGGCATACGACGGATGGGTGTACATCACGTGGGTCGCGGGCGAGGTCAAAGAGCCGCGGCGCAACGTGCCGCGGGCTATGGTGCTGGGCGTGCTCGCGGTCGGAGCGATCTATGTGGCGATGAATGTGACTTACCTCTATGCTTTGCCGCTCACCGAGATCGCCCGCCACGAAACTATCGCGCATGCCGCCGCGACCGCGCTGTTTTCTCCTCGTGCTGCGGTCTGGCTCTCGCTGATGATTGCGGTCTCATGCTTCAGTGCAGCCGCCACCTGCACGCTCTCGGGAGCGCGTGTGTATCTGGCTATGGCGCAGGATGGCGTCTTTTTCAAGCGCATGGCCGTCATCCATCCCAAATGGCGGACGCCCGCCTTCAGCCTTATTGGACAGGGCATCTGGGCTGCGCTGCTTACGCTGAGCGGTCGCTATGATCAGCTCTACACCTACGTCATCTTTGGCATGGTGATGTCCTACACGCTGACGGTTGTTGGCTTGTTTATTTTGCGTTGGAAGCGTCCTGGCATCCCGCGTGCCTACCGCTGCGCGGGATATCCCTGGCTGCCCGCGATCTATGTTCTGATTGGCGCTGCCTGGATCCTGAATACGATCATCAAACGGCCAATGGAAGCCTTCTGGAGTTCTGTGATCGTGCTGATCGGCGTGCCGGGATATCTGTACTGGAAGCACAGCCGCCGGACTGGCTAGAAATTCGTTTGCAGAAACTCTCTCAGGCGGTCGAGGCGAAAACTGGCATCGCCGATCTCGATCTGCAGCAGCAATTGCGCTGTGGTCAACTGGTTATGGAAATCGAGGGCGGCAGTAGTGTCGGCGCTGCCCACAAGTTGAAGGTTGCTTTCGATTTGCTTTTGTTGCTCCTGAAGAGCTTTGAGCCGAGTGTCCTGCGCGGAGATGCCGTCTGCTACCTGTTGCTTGAGGATGTCGGCGTTGCGGATGACATCGCCTTCCTGAACTTTCTTCCACTCGCCGTAGGCGTCCGCGGTGTGGTTTAGATGTTTATTGATGGCGTGGCTGGCGAGGTTGTAGCTGATCGACACCTCGCCGTAGGCTCCTCTGCTATCGATGAATGGACTGATCTGCTGGTGCTCGCCCACCGAAAGCGCTACATCCCAGTCATTCTGGCGATTCAGTTTGTCCAAAGCCCTTTGCTCGTTCACTTCTCTGCTCTGCTTCTCGGCAACCAATTCTTTGACTGGCCTGCCGCTCAGCGGCGGCGTATAGAGGGAGACTATCTTCGTCTGGGTGTCGGAACGATCCGCGTCCAGCTTGATTTTGGTGGTTTGCAGGGCGAAGGCCATGGGCCGGGTCATGTTCTGCGCCTCCACCATCCGGGTGGTGGCGGCGAAGAGCGCGTCCAGGTTTGCGGACGCTTGTTGTATCAGATCCAACCTGTGTTGCAGCGCCTGCTTCTCCAGGCTGGGCAAGGCATACTGGATATCCTGCTGGGTAGAGGTGGTGGCGCTGTAGAGTTCGCAGTTCTTACGCGCCGCATCCATCGTGAGGACGCCCTTCCTCACACTCGAAAGGTTCCCGGAAACTCCCCACACCGCTTGCATCGGCAAGCCGGTGTTAGGTTGAGTAATTCCGGCAACCGCATTCGGCACCATCAGCAGATCGCGTTGCGCCGCGGCTTGCTCGGTTACGTATCTGCAAAAGGCCTGCTGGTCTTTGTTCTTTGCTTCGGGATCCTTCGCGTCGGCCGCAAAAGTGGCGGGGACGAGGAGCATGGCGAGTGCGAAGCCTGCGCCGAATTTTCCTTTGAACAGTTTGAGGGCCGATTCAGGACTTAAGCTGGGCGTTGCGTTGCGCGTTATTTCGGCACGGGGCATCGAGCGTCTCCTCAGAGAAGGTCAGAAGAAAAGCGGCTTGTGGTTCAGGAACACGGTTTTTGATTTCGCCGATTCAGGATGATCGAGTTGCATCTGGATCATGAAGCCGCGGATGTCGGTCCTGAAAATGGGATGGATGGCATGTTCTTCACCGGCAAAAATCTGCTTGACCGTCCCCACCTTCCTGCATAACACCATGTTCAGGTAGCAGTCGTAGACAGCCGAGCCGGGGGAAGCGCTGCTTTGATTGTCATAAGGCACAAAAGCGAAGTTCACGGCGGTGGCTCCAGAGACGCTCAGATAGTAAGGCGTCTGCTTGGCCGTGCTGATCGCCTCTTTGAGTCGATTGACCTGTTTTGTCTCTTCGGAGATTTGCTTTTGAGCCACGCCGATCGCAATGTCAAGCTGCGCAATTTCGGAGATCAGCTCTGCCTGCTTGTCGAGCACGTCCAGGGTCTTGGTGTCAGTGGTGGTCTTCTCCAGAATATTGTCAGTGAGCAGGACCGCGCCGATCTTGCTGTCGGTGTAGGAACTCTGCACCTGATTCAGCGCGGCGCGTTGGGTGGCGGCGTCGCCTTTGGTGATCAGGCCGGCGGCCAGATCCTTGTCGATGGCAGCCTCTACTTCTTTCACCTGCGCCATGACGGCTTGTGTCTTCAGGTTGTCGGCCTGCTTCTGTTTGTTGAGTTCCAGAAGTTGGGGGCCGGTGGCCAGGTTGTGCTCTTTTTCGCGAGCGATGGCAGATTGAAGTTCGGGTTCCAGGGCTTCCAGCGCAGCCCGGTGCTTGTTCATTTCCGCGACGCCGTCGTTAAGCTTCTTGAGGTCGACGTTCAGATCTTCGAGCGTCTGCCGGCTGGTCACCAGCTTCTCGGTGAAGTCGAGACTCTTGTCATCCGCGGGAGAAAGAATTACAGGCGCA
>JABCZC010000168.1 GCA_013289875.1 Acidobacteriota bacterium
TTATAAGGCGGGCTTTGCGGGGCTCCGGTCACAGACTGGCGTTTGTACGATGCAGTGTTTGCCGAGCGCTACCTGGAGGATCCAATTCGTAACCAGGACGGTTACCTTGCTTCGAGTCCCACCGAGAATGCCAAGAACCTGAAGGGTCAGCTTCTTATCGCGCAGGGAATGCTGGACGAATCGGTGCATGTCGAGAACACGCTGACTCTCCTGAACGAGTTCCTGGAAACAGCGAAGTACCCTTCGGTGATCTTTCTTCCCGATCGCGGCCACGTCTTTGAGGATCGGGAGGCGAAGCTGGTGCTCTACCGAAGCATGACGGAGTTCTTCCTGAAGAATCTCTGATCGGGCCGATACCAGCAGGCGCTAGCGGAGATATTTCCGGTAGATCCTGAATGTATCGACGAAGGCCAGGAGAAAATCGCCAGGCTTCACCTTTGATCCCGCAATGTCTTCCCAGGTTTCGAGCGGGAACTCGTAAATCGAATCGTGCAGCAGATGCAGGTTCTTAAGCGCGATGAAGCGGGCAAGAATCTCCACGTCGAAAACCCATCGCGTAATAAACGGCTGGCTCAGAATCTGCGATAAGTCGGGCGTGACGCGAAAGATTTTTGCGCCGCATTGCGTGTCGTAGATGGCAAGGCGCAGCATGCCGGAGACGACTGTGGCGAAGACGCGTCCCAGGTAATGCCGGATCGCCTTGCGATGCACGTGCCGGCCCAGCAGTCTGACCCTTGACCCGAAGACCATTTGCAATCGGGGCTGGTCGATGAGCTTCTGCAGCAAATCATGGATCGCTTCGAGAGGAGTCGCCAGATCGGCATCCCAGAATCCGATGAAGCCGCCTCTGCCCAGTGCGATCGCCCGCAGCATTCCATCGCGAACGGCTTCGCTCTTTCCGCCATTCACCGGCTTGTCGAGTATGTCTACCGCCGGACCGCAAACGCGCTGCAATCTTTCCAGGACCTGGAGTGTATTGTCTTTGCTGCCGTCGTTGACGAAGAGAAAACCGATCTCCGGCCGAGTATGAATGAACTCGACAAATTTCTCCGAGGGCAGACGATGGGCTTCGTTGTAACAGGGAACAACTATGGTGCACCAGGTGCTGTTGCCTGGCCGAGTTGCCTCATCATCCGTCTCTGGCACCGAAACCCCGCGAAAACTTTCAGGAATGGTAAACGAGACTGCGACATTAAGACAGCCAGCTACTCATACCGCAGGGCTTCGATGGGGTCGAGGTTGGCAGCCTTCCATGCCGGGTAGATGCCGAAGATCAGGCCGATGGCGCAGGACACAGTGAATCCGATGACGGCCCACATGGGCGACATGGACGCAGGAAGCGCGGCGACGAGCGCGCGGATGAGCAAAGTGATGGCGCCGCCGACGAGGATGCCGATGATGCCTCCGATGGCGCAGAGGGTGGTGGCCTCCATGGTGAACTGGATGAGGATGTTGCGCCTGGTCGCGCCGATGGCCTTACGCACGCCGATCTCGCGGGTGCGCTCGGTGACGGAGACCAGCATGATGTTCATGACGCCGACACCGCCGACCATAAGGCCGACGCTGGAGACGGCGACCATGAAGATAGCGAGGCCGCCGGTGAGCTGGTTCCAGAGGCGCGCGATGGTGTCGGGCGCGAAGATTTCGAAGTCGTCGGGCTTCCATGTGGCAACCTTGCGGCGGCGGCGGAGCAAGTCACGGATCTCGTCTTCGACCAGGCTGCGGTTGCGGGGATCGTCATATTTCACGCTGATCCACACATCCTTGTCTTCGGGGTGAAGCTTGCGGAAGGTGCGGAGCGGGAAGATGGCCTTGTTGTCTTCAGGATTGTCTCCGCCGCCAAAGGCCTGCTTCAGCTTTTCGGAGACGCCAATCACGGTAAAGAGGTCGCCTTCGATCCCCACTTCCTTGCCGATGGCGCTCTCATTCCCAAAGAGCTTCTGCGCAGTGTCGTGTCCGAGGATGACGACATTAGCCCCCCGCTCGTCTTCGCCCTCGGTGAACATGCGCCCTTCAGTCAGGTTGAATTCCTGCACATCCTTGTAGGCCGTGGTGTCACCTTCGAGCATCGTCCCCTGCGCTTTTTTGGTGCCGTATTTTACGCCGATCACACCGACATTAAATATCGGGTTGAAGTGGCGGATACCGGCATTCGTGGTGACGACGTGCGGTAGATCACGCATAGCGAAGGCGTCCTCCAGGGTCATTCTCTTGCGGGCGAGCATCTCGGCGGTTGGGCGGACGCCGATGACGGGCATGTGGAAGATCCAGAGAACATTGGAGCCAAGCGAATTGACCCAGCCCTGAACGTTGGCATTCAGGCCACCGATGATCGAGGAGATGGTGATGACGGTGGTGACGCCGATGACGATGCCGAGGATGGTGAGGCCGGAGCGCAGCTTGTTGGTGCGGACTGTTTCCAAGGCCATTCTGATGGATTCGCCCGAGCTACCGAGTTTCATCGCGGACCTCCTATAGTTCCGACCGCAGGGCGACGATGGGGTCGAGCATGGCCGCCTGCCGGGCCGGGTAGACGCCGAAGAAGATGCCTATGCCTGCGGAGACGAAGATGGCCACCAGCACAGACCAAAGGGCAATGTCGGAGGGGAAGCCAATGATGAGGGTGACCAGCTTGGCGACTCCCGCGCCAGCAAGGATACCGACCAGGCCGCCAAGGAGGGACATGGAGCCGGCTTCGATGAGGAACTGCAGCAGAATGTCCTGGCGGCGCGCGCCGAGGGCCTTGCGGACGCCGATCTCGCGGGTGCGCTCAGTGACGGAGACCAGCATGATGTTCATGATGACTATGCCGCCGACCACGAGCGAAATGCAGGCGATGCCGATGACAACGAAGAGAAAAGTCTGGCTGATGCTCTTCCAGAGGCCGACGAAGGTGTCGTTGGTTGAAACTTCGAAGCTGTCTTCGGCTCCGGGAGCATCGTGTCGACGCGAGCGAAGTAGCGAGCGAGCCTCGTCGGTCGCGCGATCAAGCCCGGGGCCGACCGAGCCGGCCTTTACATAAATGGTGACGCTGTCGTTGGTACCGTAGGTGTGCTGGTAGGCGGTGATGGGGACGGCGACATAGTTGTCCTGGCTTACACCGAGGGTTTCGCCCTGACGATCGCCGACTCCGATGACGGTGTAGGGCTCACCGTCGATGCGGACTTCCTGACCGAGAGGATCGATGTTGGGCATGAGCTTGTCGACAATGTCGTAGCCGATGATGGCCACGCGTGAGCCGTACTGCTGGTCGGCCGGGACAAAGCTTCTGCCGCGAACCACGTCCTGGTTGGAGATGGCCGGCATGTTCCAGCTCCACCCGCGGATGCTGGTGTTGTCGCTGGAATGGTTGCCATAGACGACTTTGCCGGTGTTGCTCAGCAGGGCTCCCACGGCTTCGCAACTCTTGCAGTTGTCGCGGATCGCGTAATAGTCCTCAATCTTGAGATTCTTGCGCTTCTGAAACTTCTGCCACTGCTCGTAGCTGAAGATGACGGGCGACTGTTTCGAGAGGGTGAAGACGTCGGCGCCGTATCGGAAGACCTTGGTGGCGACATACTTGTTGACGCCGTTGGTGAGGGTGATGACGGCGATGACGGAGGAGACTCCGATGACCACGCCGATGAGGGTGAGCACGGAGCGCAGCTTGTTGGCCCAGAGGGACTGGAGCGCGATCTTGAACGCTTCTTTGAGTTCCATAACTAATCCCGGGGGCAGGCGTACCACAAGTCTAGCAGCGCACACAGCGACCCGCGACGCGTTTTGTGACCAAAGAGACGGCGGACCTCGCGCAGGCCTTCCCTCTCATTTCGCGTAGGGAAGAGTACGCAGACGGAAGCTCAGCGGTTCCATCGTGCAGCCATCAGCCATTAGTTCGATAGCTCCTCGTCCTGTTCGGCGAGGTATTGCTGGATGTCGGGGCGTTCGGCGATCTGAGCGCGGAAGTGGGAGGACCAGTATTCGTCGCTGTGCTGCTGCATCTGCTGGTCCTCGGCGTGCTCGGGGGTGCCGGGGCGGATGAGTCCGGTGACGTAAGGCTTGTACGGCGGCGGCTCGATGCCGGCAGCGAGCGCGGCGGCCGCGCGGGCGGCGTATTGGGCTTCGTGGCGGCGGATGGCGTCTCCAAAGGTGTATTCGGCAACCGACCAGGGGCGGTTGAGAGGGTCGCGGCTGGTGGACCCGGAGAGCAGTGCGGAGGCACGGGCGATACGGGGACGGCAGGAACGTTTGTCGTTGCCCGGTTGGGAAACAGCAGGTCCTTCGACTCCGCACGCGTTGCGTGCTTCGC
>JABCZC010000169.1 GCA_013289875.1 Acidobacteriota bacterium
GGGAGTGATCCACCTCTTCGGAACGGGGCCTGTCGCCGCAGGGGGACTCATCTTCTTTCAGATGTTCGTGTCCCTCGTAACCCTATGGCTGGTCATGGGAGTTGCTCGCCGGCATTTCGGCACGCGTACATCAAATCTTGCAGGCTTCCTCTTCGCCATTTGCGAACCAATGCTCTTCGCACCGCTTTACATCTGGGATACGTGCCTCTCCGCGCTGATTCTGACCGCTGCACTAGCTGTAGCCCCTTCTCTTGGTCGGAGCAACCAGCGATTTGTCCTGGTGGGCATAGGCACCGCCATTGCAATTCTCATTAACCCGGCTCTTTCTCTCGTACTCTTCGCAATCTTTTTCTGGTCTGCGCGGAGCACAAGGTTCTTTCCCTGGCTCGGTATCACTGCGTTTCTCGTCGTCTTCTCCCCGTGGCCCATTCGCAACGCATTCGTGATGCATTCCTTCATTCCATTTCGTACAAGCTTTGGCTATGAACTCTGGGTGGGAAACCATCCCGGAGCCGACGGGAATCTGCCGACGGACCTTAGCCCGCGGGACAACTCGATCGAGCGTCGTCTCTTTCTGGAGAATGGCGAGGTTAGCTACGTTCAATTAAAGAACTCTCTCGCGTGGTCCTATATCTCGGCCCACCCAATGGAGTTCGCACAACTTACCGGAAAGCGCTTCATCCGCTTCTGGGCCGGGACCGGAGAAGCTCCTTCCGCTCCGAGCCACAAAACACTCTCTCTGTCTGTTCTATCCTTCGCCGGGCTGGCCCTTCTATGGCGACGAAGACAGACCTTCCTCCTCTTCGCCATTCCTCTCCTCATCTTTCCGCTCCCCTACTACATCACGCATGCAGAGGTTCGATACCAGTTCGTCATCGATCCGCTGCTGGCGATCCTCGGCGGCTACGCATGCGAATCGTTTTTTGAATGGTGTGCGCGCAGGCCGGCGCTGTCGCCAACGATCGTTACTTCGACTCACTGAGCGTTGGCCTACAACTGATCGCGCATGCAACTCCCACCTTCGTTGCAAAAATGTGCGCCAGTGTTCAGAAAGTAGACATCCTTCCGTACCAGATTCCCGTTACCCGCGTGATGCGGGACGCTCGCGAATGCGCTCTAGAATCGGAGCCATTGCTCAGCCCCCAAGGGCAATCAGGAGGTTCTATCGGATGAAATTCTTATGCCGATTGTCGCTCGCCGTTCTTGCTTCTGCTGCGTTCATAACTCCACCATCCTCCCGCGCCGCCGTCGTCTCCATCTCGCATGAGAGGGTGAACGAGTGCGGTCGTGGCTTTGTCTTCTGCAACGGACGGCAGGCGTACAGCCTCAGCGAAATTGAGAGCGGTGCGATCCAGATTCCGGTCTTCCCGTTCCTGCCGAGTGAGGTCGTCATCGTCAATGACACCGGCCACACGGTGAACACGCTGCAGCTTTCCTTTACGACGATTCAGCTTTTCAGCTTCGATGCGCAGTGCCTTATCCAGCCGAGCATGAGGTCGGAACTCAGCGCCTGCAACGTCACCAAGACCTCTTCGGGCTTCTCACACAATCTCTTCAGTACGGTAAGTGCTGATTTCACCTTCGACGCCGAAAACAAGAAGGGCATCCAAGACGGCGAGTACTTCGACATCACCACTATCGGATTTCTGCCGGGCGGTTATCTGTGCGGCGGGGGTGGTAACGGCAGCGGCGGCGGTGGTGATGGCGGCGGTGGTGGAACTGGCAACCCTGGACCGCCCCAGCAGTAAGACCCTGAACGCTACAAAAACAAAACGAGGAGGCGCGAAGCCTCCTCGTTTTCTTTGTCTAGCCGCTTACTTGAGCGTCGAGAGTGTGGGCTGCAGATGGACGGTGACGCCGTCCTGGCCTGCCTGGAAGGCGATCATCTGCTTCAGCGTCTCGTACGGAACGGTGTCGATCGCCAGGAAGTGGCCGTTGACCGCCAGCATTGGAACCTGCAGAGCCCCGAGGTCCTGCGCAAGCTTCACCGTCGCGTCAACCGTTGCCTTGGTCTCGGGTAGCGCAGCGCACGCCGCAACCGCGGCAGGGTCCGCACCGGCTGCGGCCACCGCAGTCTTCAGCGTCTCGTCGGCGCTCGCCGGCGTGAGGCCAGCCTGCTTTGCGTAGACAGAGCGCGCGTAGGCAAAGAAGGCGGCATCGCCCTTGGTCTTGCGTACGCAGACTCCATCCAGCGCCGCCTGCGCAGCGTACGGATGATCCGGCGACGGAGCGTTCTCGAAGAGGATGCGCGCCTGCGGAAAGTCCTGCTCGAGGCTGTCCATCTTCTCCTGCGCCTCCCGGCAACGGTCACAGTTCAGATCGGCAAACTCGACGAGAAGCAGGTCGCTGGTTTTGGCTCCCTTGGCCGGCCCGTTGGCACGCTCCTGTAGCGCCTTGCGAGCGTCGGCAAACGGCTTTGCGCCGAAGTCCATCACGTTTTCAGCGATCGCATGCTTTCCATCCGGAGTCGTGAAGAAGATCAGCGGCGAGGTCTTTCCGGGCGCGCGCTTGTCAGCAACCAGGACCACGACCTTCGCCACGCCCGGCGCCTGCGTCTTCACGATTCCCACGACCTGCCACTGCCGGTTCGCGTCATAACCCCAGAGCGCCTTCAGAAAACTGTTCACCTCGTCCACACTGGGCGTTTCGGCGGTGAAATTCTTCGGGTTTGTCGGCGGAAATGGATTCACCGTCTGTGCCGCCGGAGCCGGCGGCGCGGGTGCGGTGTCCTGCGGAACCGGTGTGTTCGACGCCGGAACCGTCTGCGCTGCCATCGCCGCGCTCATCGCAAGCCCACATACGAATCCCACCATCATCTGTCTCATCTTTGCCAAAACTAGATCTCCTTCGTCTTGCTGCCACAGCACGCGCGCGCACTGCCTGCAATTAAACCTCACGCCTCGCCGCAATGGGAAAGCGCCTACCCATACCAAATGCCTTCTTCGAAACCTTCAACACCGGCGCGGCCTGCTGCCGTTTGTACTCCGCATGTTCGACCAGCCGGATGATCTTCTTCACCAGGTCCGGGGAGACATTTCGCATCGTTGCAATCTCGTCGGCCGAACGGTAGTCCTCGATATACGCGCGCAGAATCGGATCGAGCACCTCGTACGGCGGCAGCGAGTCCGTATCCTTCTGCCCGGGCCGCAACTCAGCCGACGGCTCCTTATCGATCGTCTCCTGCGGAATGATCTCGCGCTCGCGGTTCGCATACCGGCTCAGCGCGTAGACCTCAGTCTTGTACAGATCGCCGATGACCGCCAGCGCACCCACCATGTCGCCATAAAGTGTGCAGTATCCGGTCGCCATCTCGCTCTTGTTGCCGGTCGTCAGCACCAGGCCGCCCTGCTTGTTGGAGAACGCCATCAGCAGGCTGCCGCGAATTCTCGGCTGCAGATTCTCCTCTGCAAGGCCAAACCCGGTGCCATTGAAGAACGGCTCCAGCGTGTGCTCGAACTGCTCATAGATCGCTTTAACCGGAACCATATCAAACTGAATCCCGAGATTCTTCGCCAGCCTCTCCGCATCGGTAACAGAACCCTCCGAGGAGAACTCGCTGGGCATTCCGATGCCGCGCACATTCTCCGCGCCGAGCGCTTCAACGGCAATCGCAGCAACCAGAGCCGAATCAATGCCGCCGCTCAATCCAAGCAACGCCTTCTTAAAGCCGCACTTGTGCAGGTAGTCGCGTGTGCCCAGCACCAGTGCCTTCCAGGTACGCTCGCACTCCGCCTCGCCGCCGGGCATCTTCGCACTCTCGGCAATCGCCTCGTTCCTGTGCGAGACCGTCACCGGTTGCGCGTTGACCGTGTCGACGATCACCAGGTCCTCTTCAAACTCTTTGGCCTGCGCAATCACCTCGCCGCGCGGATTCATCGCAAACGAATCGCCGTCGAAGATAAGGCTGTCGTTGGCCCCTACCTGGTTCACAATCACGACCGTTGCGCCGTGGCGCTCCGCCAGCGCGCGGATCATCCGGCGCCGCACGGCGGGCTTGCCGTGCCAGTACGGCGAGGCAGAGACGTTCAGGATCAGCCGATGGCCGCTGAGCGGCTGCGGAAGCACTGCCCACTGCTTCATCAGCTCTTCCACCGGGTCGTTCGGATAGAAGCGCTGCGGCCAGAACATCTTGTCGTTCCACGCGTCCTCGCACACCGTGATCGCGACGGCATTGCCGCCGATCTTCGTCAGCGCCTGGCGCGACGCCGGCTCGAAGTAACGCTGCTCGTCGAAGACGTCGTAGTACGGCAGCAGCCGCTTCGTCTGTGTGAAT
>JABCZC010000170.1 GCA_013289875.1 Acidobacteriota bacterium
GGACGCGCGCTCCGGCAAGGGCACCGGCTTCAAGTTTACGGAATACAACGGCGAATCATTGCTGCTGACTATCAAGCAGGCGCTGGTGGCTTATCGGGATCAGACTTCGTGGCAGGTGCTGATGCGGAACGGGATGAATAAGGACTTTTCCTGGAACGCTTCCGCGCGGGAATACGGGAAGATTTATGAACGCGTGAGGCAGATGCGAGGCATGACGCCGTTGCAGGAGAAGGTGTTGGTGTAAGTCGTCGTCGAGGGCAGGAAGCCGGAGCTTCGCTCCGGGGACAGCCGCCGAGGGCGGCTTTCCCCAGACGAACATTCGCTTTTTCTCCGCCCAAAAGAATCCACTGGTACAATCCGCTTGATGGCCGTCACATCTCAGCTGCCGGCTTTAGCCCGAACCATCTTCCACGTCGACATGGATGCGTTCTTCGTCTCCGTGGAGGAGCTGTACGATCCTTCGCTGAAAGGCAAAGCTGTTGTCGTTGGAGGACAGCGCAACGAACGCGGGGTGGTTTCGGCGGCGTCTTATGAGGCGCGGAAGTTTGGAGTGCATTCCGCGCTGCCGCTGCGAACTGCGGCGAAGCTTTGTCCGCATGCCATCTTTGTCGACGGGCACCCTGAGCGGTACCGCGAGTGCTCGGAAAAAGTCTATGCAGTGCTGACGGCGTTCTCGCCGCAGGTGGAGATGGCTTCGATTGACGAAGCTTACCTGGACATGACGGGAACGGCGCGGTTGCACGGTCCGCCGCTGAAGGCTGCGCACAAACTGCATCAGCGGATGAAGGAAGAGACGCAGCTGAATTGCTCAATCGGCATCGGGGCGTCGCGGCTGATTGCGAAGGTTTCTTCCGCGCAGGCTAAGCCTAACGGCGTGCTGTGGATTGTCCCGGGAGAGGAATCGAACTTTCTTGCTCCCCTGGATGTGCGGGAGATTCCTGGCGTTGGCAAGGTGATGGAGAGACATCTGCACGAGTTGGGCATCCAGAAAGTGGGAGACCTGGCTCGGCTGGGAGAGTCTGAACTGGAAGAACGATTCGGGAAATGGGGGTTGGCGCTGGCGGGAAAAGCGCGCGGCGAAGATGCTGGCGGATGGTTTGATACCGAGGTCGGCGCCGACACCGAAACGAAATCCATCAGCCATGAACATACTTTTAACGAAGACACCTCGGATGTGAACCAGCTGGGAGCAACGCTGATGCGGCTTTCCGAGATGGTGGGGCGTCGCTTGCGGGAAGCGAAGCTGCACGCGCGCACCATTCAACTCAAGCTGCGTTACAAAGACTTCACGACTATCACCCGCGCACACAGCTTGCCGGTGCCCACTCAGCTCGACGGCGAAATCTTTGAGCAGGCGCGCACGTTGTTTCGTAACAACTGGAAGCCGGGCAGGGAAGTGCGGTTGCTGGGCGTGCAGGCATCGTCATTTGAGGCGCAGGCCGAGCAGATCAATCTGCTTGAAGGTGGCCGGCAGCAGCGCTGGAAAGATGCGTTGGCCGCGGCTGACCGGTTGCGAGACAAGTTTGGCGAGTCCAGCGTCACGCTGGCGGCGGGGATGCGGGGAAGATTCCGGGAGCGCACGCATGAGAATCCGGCGGGGCTGCCGGGAAAGGGCCGAGCAGGAAAGAAACCGTGAGCCTTGTCACCCATTATTGGGTGATATTACCTCTGTCACCCAATAATGGGTGACTCCTTGATAATCACCCATATTTGGGTGACAATAGTTGGGAGCTCTTACTGAGCCGCAGGGAGGAAGATTGGCTCGCGCGTCGAAACGTTATATCTCGGTCATAGCGGATATGGTTGGCTCACGCGCCGTGCCGCGTTTCCAGCGGCGGCTCCTCCAGAAGCGATTTGGAAAACTAATCGAAGATCTCAACCGGGATTACCGTAAGACAATCGACTCAAAGTTTGTTATTACGTTAGGAGACGAGTTTCAGGGCCTGTTGAACTCAGCGACTGTGCTTCCCGATTTGATTTGGCGACTTGAAGAGGCGTTCCCGAGTTTCAAATTTCGCGTGGGAATTGGCCTCGGAACACTGGACACTCCGATTCAAAAATATGCAATCAATATTGACGGACCCGCCCTGCACATTGCGCGTGCTGCAATCGAATATGCCAAGAAAACCAAAGCTCTAGGAGGGGTCTTTCTCGGCATGGGGGATCTCGACGACATCCTGAATGGGATAGCTCGGCTGCTCTGGTTCAACCGGTCCCGCTGGACTCACGCTCAACGGCAGATCGCAGGCCTCCTGCGGCGGGGGATGTCGCAAACGCAAGTGGCCAAGCAATTGAGAATTAAGAAGCAGGTTGTTTCCAGGCAGGTTCTTGCTTCAGGCTGTTCCCAATACGTTGCCGCGGAAAATGCCTGGCGTCTAATTCTTCAAAGACAGGTCGACCCTTTGCTCGGTTCCAAGACATGATGCCTTCCAAAGTCATTAGCCCCGAATTCTTGGTCTGGTCTCAGCTGCTACTAGTGTGGAGCTTTGCCGCATACGGAGTTGCCGCAGATCCTTTGAACGGAGAAACGGGACGTGTCCACGGGAGGCGCTGGAAGCTAATTCTCTCCTTCCGCGTCCTTCTTGCCACTGTGCTCGCTTACCTGTTCTCTCGTTCAATTGTCTTGTCTATTGTGTTGCTTTTAATGACGCTGTTTCAACCACTTCTCCGTTACCGCCTGCCGATGCGATGGCTCGCCGAGTTTGAAGGCCTCTGGATATCGGCTTACATGGCGTCCAGCCTGGCACTGGTCCGTCACTTGCGGCTCGACTCACAACGGATGCTAACTTCGATCTCCCCGTCCCAGCTAGCCGCGCTTTGCATCCTGGCAAGCACACTGTTCCTGGTTGTGCGCGGCGGTACTTATATCGTTCGGGGAGTCCTCAGAAAATCCGGCGCCTTACCTTCCCGGCAAGGATCCAACATGGCTCGAGGTTCGTCGCATGTGCGGCGGGAGGCGGAGACTTCAGACTCCGGGACTTCGATCGCTGCCTCGGTGGAGCATCCGGCGCGATCCATCGTCGACGTGGAAGAATATAACCGTGGCCGCTTGATCGGAAACCTGGAGAGGATCGTTCTCACGATTGTAATCGCCGGAGGAAGCTATGCGGCGCTCGCTTTCCTCGTGGCGGCCAAAGGAGTCGTACGATCTGGTGAGTTCCAAAACGACCGGGACTTCGCCGAATATTTCCTGATCGGGTCTCTCTCCAGCGTCCTGGTGGCGCTCTCCGCTGGTCTCGCTCTTAGATTTGCGTTGATTCGGCTCTGGCCGGACCTGCTGAGCCTACAGATGCAGTAGTGCACCATTTACTTAGGTTGCTTGTGCGATAGCTAGAAAGTGTTCTGGCTACGAATTCAGGACAAACGAAGGGCCGGGTATCCCGGAAGGTGATTCCGGATCCCGGCCCTCGTCTTATTGCAACTTGTAGAGCTTGTTAGTTGCCCGAGTTCGAGTTGGCGGCAGCGGTAGCCGGTGCGGCGCTCGGTGTTGAGGCGCCGAAGCGGGCTAACCGCGGATAGAAGGGCGTGACTTCAAACGGCATTTTGTCGCGCGCCGAGGTGATGGCGACCGGAGCCGTCTTCACCATTTCTGCCTTGTCGTCCCAGGGATTGATCTTGACGCGTCCACCCAGCGGCAGAGCGGCGACTTGATCCAGTTTGTTGTTGTCCAGCGCTGGACCTTTTGTGGCCAGAGCCGTGAGCCGGCTGACCGTCCCGTTCTCGGCCAGCGTATTGCCCAGGTGCGTGGTCAGAAGAGCGCTGAGCTGAGGAGCGCGGACTTGCAGCGCTTTCAAGAACAGGCCGACGTTGTCGAGCTTCTGTGCGTACGGCGAGTTGTTAAGAAGATCGATGGCTTTCTTATCGGCTGCGGTTTCTTCTTCCGGAATGTGCTTGAAGCCCAGATTGTTGTAGGTGGAATCGTCGGAGAACAGCATGCGGTCGTTGAACGCATACTTGCTGCCGAGGTTGTGGCCGAGCACGATGTGCGCCAGTTCATGCGAGAGCACAGCGGCGAGGCTGGCCTCGTCGGGAAGTACGTCGATCAATCCGCGGCTGATCACGATGGTGTTGCCGACGCTGAAGGTTTCGAGAGGCGCGGTGAGCAGCACACGAGTGCGAACCGGACGCGGCAGGTCGATGTTGTTGGTGACCTCCAGATTGTTCACTACGGTCTGGAGAATGTGGTCGACGTCGCCTTCGGGCGCGAGCAACCCGGCGCGGGTGAGGCGCTCAATGACGTTGTCTTCAGCCTGCTGTTGCCATTCGCGCTC
>JABCZC010000171.1 GCA_013289875.1 Acidobacteriota bacterium
ACTGGAGAGCTCTCACCCCGGCTTGACGAAGACCCTGCAAACCGAAGCGAACTATTTCGAAGGGAACAAAGAACGGATGCGCTATCCCCAATTTCGCAAACAAGGATTTTTCGTGGGATCTGGGGTCATCGAAGCAGGATGTAATGCAGAGTGTATTGTTATGCAGAGCCTACCTTTGATATGGCCCGCTGGTAAGTCATTTTGAAGGCTTTTTGCTCTGCGTAAAAGTGGCCGCTTTGAGGGATGCGATTAGCTTGTCGGTAACCTTAAAGCGTCCGGAGCGCAGTTTCGGAGGCACCACTGATTCCAGGGCTTCTAGCTTCACTGACGGATCCACTCGCAAGTACATCTCCGTGGTTTGCGTCTTCGCGTGGCCAAGCCACAGGGAGACCTTTCGAAGATCTTTCGTCGCCTGCAGAATAGTTAACGCGCAGGTGTGTCTCAGAACGTGTGGGTGCACGCGCTTCGTGGCCAGCGAGGGGTAATGCTGCTTCACGATTCGGATGTGTTTACGCAAGATGTATTCGAAGCCTGAGCGAGTCAAGGATCCGCCGCGCGCATTGACGAAGAGTTCCGGCACCGGTACGGTTCCTCTCGCTGCCAGCCAGGCTCGAAGCGCCGAAGTGGTTGTCTTCCACAGCGGCAGGCACCGTTCCCTCCGGCCCTTGCCATGGACGAGCACGCTGGGTTGTGGCTGGAATTGGAGATCGTCCAGTCGGAGGCCGATCAGCTCGGAAACACGTAAGCCTCCTGCGTAGCACAGGTGCAGCATGGCACGGTCCCGAATGCCTTTCCACCCGGTTGGGTCGGGCGAATTCAGCAGACCCTGGATTTCCTCCGCCGTCAGATGCCGGACCAGTTTTGACTCGGTTTTCTTGGTGGGAATCGCCAGGATGCGCCGGATCTGCTCGATCGCTGACGGAACGCGATACTCCAGGAAGTGCATGAAGGATTTGATCGCGGCCAGCCGGATGTTTCGAGAGCTTGCTCCATTGCCGCGTGTGGTTTCCAGATCGTTCAGGAAGTCGAGAACCAGCGGCGCACCGATTTGCTCCACCGTCAACTGGGATGGCGCTGCCTGGAGGTGCTTGCTGGCGAAGGTTAAGAGCAACTGGAAGGCGTACGCATAGGAGTTACGCGTGTTCTCGCTTGCGCCTCGTTCGATGGGCAGTCGTTGCTCGAAGAAGGCAGTGAGGTGCGGCGCGAGCGGCGTGCTTGTCTTGGTTTGTGCGAGAGAGGACTCTTCACCTGCAGGACCTGGCGATGGTCCGCGCCGGGATTTCTGGCTGGTTCCACGGCATCCACTGGGACACCCGGGATGGGTTCTTGACTGCCTCGACCGCGTGTTTTTGCGGTTTCCTGTCAGGGTCATGTTCGCCTTCCCATAGCAAATCCTTCTGCACGGTCGGCGATGTCCCGCATTAGCTCCGGCACTGCTTCCAAATACCAATACGTGTGGGCTACCTTGCTATGACCCAGATAGGTCGATAACGCCAGCATGTGTTTGGTGACAGCATCGCGGCCATCCGGGCAGGTTTCGAGAGCTCTGACGGTAAAGGTGTGTCTCAAGGAATGAGGAGTGGGTCGGACACCTCCGGGGCCGGGCGGCAGCCCGATTCGCTTCACCGCTTTGTGGAATGTCCCATCCACAGAGCTCAGCGCAAGCGGTTTTCTTCGCAGCGACACGAACACATGGTCGTCGAAGGGGACGTAGGGGCGTCGTTGCTGTAGATACCGTTCCAGTGCCGCCTGTGCCGTCTCATGCAAGGGCACTAGGCGGCTTTTGCGGAATTTGGTGCGTCGAATGACCAGACCATCTGGCGTGATGTCGTCCAATCGCAGACGGGTCGCTTCGGACACGCGCAGTCCCGTGCAGGCCAGCAAGGAGAAGAGCGTGCTGTAAGTCGCTCGGGCAAGCCGAGGCCGCGCTCGCAAGGCCGCCTTGATGAGTTGCCGGATCTGCTCTGCTGTCAGAATGTACGGGGTTCGTCGTGGCGGCCTCTCAGCGCCGAAAACCGCCGGCGGCACCTCGTGGCGTTTGTCCTCGGCGCGAAGATAGCGGGCGAGTCGGATGATGATCCCGAGCCTGCGAGCGCGCTGCGGAACCGCTTGTGCCAATCCCGCCCATTCGATAGCAGTCTTGGCTGAAATGTGGTGCTGCTGTCTCGCTTCCGAGAACGACGCAAAGTTCTTCAAGAAAGAACCTTCGCACCTCAACTCGAAACCAGCTGCCCGGCGAACAGCCAGATAAGTCTCGACAGCTCGGGTCAACATGACTATACCTCCGGCCAGGGTTGGGCAATTTGCCGCAAAGACGGGATATCCACTTTGGCGTAGATCTGAGTAGTTTCGATAGAGCTGTGGCGCAGGATGGTGGCGATGTCTTGCAGCGATGAACCTTGCCGCAGCATGGATGTCGCGAGCGAATGTCGAAGCAAATGCGCGGCCCCTCGACCGGGGCGCACCACACCCGCGCGGCGCAAATGCCTGTCGACGATACACGAGACAGCAGAATACGAGGTGAAAGGTCTAATGGGTGCACGGGCTGAGACAAAAACCGTATCGGCGTTGGTCCGTGGTCGGCCTTTTTTTAGGTAAGCCACGATCGCCTGACCCACTTCCTGGGTCAGCGGCAGCCGCGCGTGGCGATGCCCCTTACCGCAGACCTGAATCGAGGCGTCCTTCCAGTCGATGTCAGTCAGGCGGAGATGTGCGACATCGCCCGCCCGAAGACCCAAACGGGCCAGCAGCAGCAAGATCGCCCGATCCCGCCGGCCGACGGCTGAGGCTCGATCACAGGAAACGATCAGACGTTCCACGTCTTTTCCTGGAAGATAGCGCGGCAGAGAAGCCAGACGCCAATGAGCCACAGTGGGGATGGCGGCATCCAATCCCACGGCGCATTGGCCTTCGGCGATCAGGAAACGCAGAAACATGCGCACTACGGTGGTGCAGTTCTTAGCTGTTCCCCACCCGCAGGAACGACTTTTCTCAAGAACAAATGCTCGCAACCTGCGGGCATCAAACCGGCTTGGCTCCTCTCCCAACCGCTGGAGCAACTCGCGAATGTAAATGCGATAACTACGCAGGGTCACATCACAGATACCCCGTTGTTGGCGCATCCACTGACAGAAAGCCAACAACAGGGCCGGATCGTGAACTGGAGGTTTGATCGATTTCTTGATGATGATCCGGGCCTCTCGCACGTAGGCCAGGAACAGGCGCGCACCACGGACCACACTCAGCTGATCCCGATGGCCGTAGTGTGGGCAGTGGCATCGACTCAGGTGGCGCTCGAATCCCACCAGGGATTGTTCGTTCACCGACATGGTCTGCCGATGGGTCCAATAGAGAAAGTGCTCCGCCGCACGAAGGTGTAGGCGAGCAGTCCTCGTTCTGTACCCTCCATCCGATAAAGCTTGAGCGAAGCTTTCCAACTCTGACAGCATGGGCGAGCTTATAACCCAGCGGCAGGAGCAACACCAAAAGGATGTTGTTTGCAAGAATTCGGAGGCATAAGTGGTTGAACAATAGGCAGTTGGCAGGGAGCCAAGGTGTTGTTTGCAAGATTCGCCAGCCGCCGCTTTTGGTCCCGTAAGCGCTGTTGCCGACGATTCCATTCCACCTGCCGAGGGTGGTTCTGACGGTATTTCTTCCAATAGCCTGGGTTCGCCTCGCGCCACTTTCGCGGACTCTCCAAGCAGACCTGCCGATACACCGGATCGGAAACCATCTTCTGCCGATGATAATCGGACCGGCGTTGGCTCTGGCATGCGGGCTGGTTGCAAACCTGTTGTTGAGGATGATAACGATTAGCCTGAAAACCTTGTCGACAGTAGCGGCAACGGTGATGCTTCATCAGGCGGCTCCGGAGGAGAATGGAAGGGGCTCATTCTCTCCGGAAGCGCCATTAAACGCGGAGCAGCTACTCAGAGAATTCAGTGCCTATTGCGCTGTTGCCGTGTCTCCACCGATGTGGCCCCCTGTTTATCGCTGCCAGCCTTCGAAGGAGAGCATGACGTCCGAGTTCGAGCGGCGGGTCTGGAGTCGGCAAAGGCCCTACGATTATGCGGTGCAGTCTGACCTGCAAAATCAGCAGATCATCCAGCTGACAATAGGGATAGGCGGTTCCTCGGCTGCGCAGCTCCGCGTAACAATACACTCTGCATTACATCCTTTACGCATTTAAAAGCGTAAAGGATGCAAGATCATCTTCGG
>JABCZC010000172.1 GCA_013289875.1 Acidobacteriota bacterium
TTTTCTTCGAGTTGCTGGAAGGTGTATTTTTCTTTACTGCCGTCCGGGTATTCAACGGTTGCCTGTTCACTCTTGTATGAATCAATCTCTTTGCGCTTGCTGGCCTTCGCGGAATCGCTTTTACTGGTTTCGAGTTCGTAGGTCAGAGCGTTCACGTAGGCACGGCGGTCGGTGAATACGCTTTGCACCGCGAGCAGACGGGCGCTGGCGTCGTCGAGCTTCTTGCGCGCTTCCTCGGCCTGCGACTTCGAATCCTGATAAGTTTTTTCGTACGCCTGCTTGAGGGCGATGTAATCCGGATTCTTCTCGACGTCGGTTTCTGAGGTGGACGACTTAGAGCGTGCGGTGTTGAGGAATGCGGGATAGCGATCTTTCCAGTGCTCCTGGAAGGCCTTCCAGGGCCGCTGTGTCCAGGCCTCGTCCCACAGGGCCCAGAACAACGTTGCCATCAGAATCACCATCGCGACCAGGTAATAGGCAGCGTACGACTTAGTTGTGATCGGGTCCTGCTCGGGGTTGGGTTGTTCAGGCACCGCTTCCTCCGAAAGTGTTTGTCATTCCGAGAATGCTCGTCGTTTCCGCGAAGCGAGAACGTGATTCCCCGCAGCCGCGCTTGCTATAGAGATCCTTCGACTTCGCCAGCGATTCGCGATGCGAATCACTGGCTACGCTCAGGATGACAAGCTAAACATTGAACCAGGGCGTAATCCATACGTACTTGATGTGCCACAGGAGGCGTAGCCCCATTTTTAGGGGCAGAGCGACCATGGTCAGCAAAAGAAACTGGGTAATAGAAAATTGCAGCAGGCTCATGCGCTTGAAGTCCTTCGCCATGTATCGCCGGAAGAGCGAATACACGAGGAAGCCTCCGAGCAGATAATAGCCGCCGACTACGATTGCGCCGAACAGCGCTTTTGCCATGTTCGACGTGATCCCGAAAATGTCGGGGAGGTCGCGGTTCACCTCATAGATGAGCCGGTTGTGATCCCAGGTTTGCCCCGGCCAGAACCACTGCCAGCCGGGGCCGCGGATGAAGGTTCCGATGATGATCATCGCGACCCAAAGGATGATGAAGCCGAATAAAAAGGTGCCGATGGAAAATTTGCGCTGCTTCCATGTGTAGTAGCCGCTGCCGAGCGGATTGGTGTCTATATAAGGAATGACCATCAAACCTACGATGATCATCGTGGGCATTACTACGCCAGCGATCCAGGGGTCGAAATAGACGAGCATCTCCTGCAGTCCGAGGAAGTACCACGGGGCCTTCGCCGGATTCATGGTGAGGTTGGGATTGGCGGGCTCTTCGAGCGGAGCGTTGAGCGTGATCGACCAGACCATCAGAATGATGGTGACGATGATGGCGGCGAGAAACTCGATGCGGAGGAGGAACGGCCAGACGTGAACTTCTTTTTGCCAGCCCGGCTTGAAGGGCCAGGTTTTACGGTGATGAGTTTTGGCGAGAGCGGCGTCTCCTTCGAGTTGCGCGATGAGCTGGTCGTTGGCGTGGGCCTGCTTCCATGCCAGATAAATGTAGAAGCAAAGCAGGGGGATCAAGCCCACGATCGGCACGTTATCTGGAGCGGAACAAATCTCCCAAAGTTGTCGCCAGTCCATAAGATTTTCCTTGTTATTCTCCCGCTGCTTTCGGTCCTCTTCGTTGCTTGTCGGCTTCTGCTTCGAGCATCACCGGGGCTGGGCCGGAGATTCCGCCGTCTTTGCGCACGCGCCAGAAATGGACGATCATCAGGATCGATGCGACGATCGGAATGCCGATGCAGTGCCAGATGTAGGACCGCAGCAAGGCATTCGCATCCACGATCGAGCCGCCGAGCAGGCCGAAGCGGACGTCGTTATATGGAGTCATGCCGAGCATCGAGCCGAATGGGCCTTCATGCCCCAGCAGCGGCGTGGCTCGCGCCATGTTCGTACCTACGGTTACGGCCCAGAATCCGAGTTGATCATCGGGCAGCAGATATCCCGTGAACGAGAGCAGCAAAGTAAACACCAGCAGCAGCACACCGATGTTCCAGTTGAATTCGCGCGGCTTCTTATACGACCCAGTGAGAAATACCCGGAACATGTGCAGCCAGACGCCGATCACCATCAGGTGAGCGGCCCAGCGATGCATGTTGCGGAGAATCTTTCCGAAGGGCACGTCGTGCTCGAGATAGAGCACGTCGCGAAACGCCTGCACTTTGCTGGGGTGGTAATAGAACATCAGCAGCACGCCGGTGTAGGTGAGGATGATGAACAGAAAAAACGTGATCCCACCCATCCCCCAGGTGTAGCTGTAGCGCACTGCATCGCGATTGATCTTGGCGGGATGCAAATGCAGGAAGACGTTCGAAAGCACGCCCAGAGCCCGGTTGCGCGGCGTGTCGTCGTGCTTGTGACGGAAGATCGAGGTGTAGACCTGAGTTTTGGTGGGATCCTTCAGGCCCTCGATCTGTTCTTTAGCTTTGGCGGGGATGTCGACCTTCATCGCCTGGATGTCGTCTTTGACGCGGTCGACCAGGCCCACTTTACCGTTCTTGCCGTTATTTTCGTCAGCCATTATTGCCTCTTCGTTACTAGCTAAGGCCGGCGAGCGCCGGCGCTACGTGTGTTATGCCGCTACACTCCGGTTAAGAATGCTCCTGGATCGTTGAAATGCGACGGCTGACCCTTCGGCCACTGATAGAGCCTCGAGGTATCGACAATGATCTGGCCATCGGGGGCAAGTTCCACCTTTGCGCGGTCCATGGGACGCGGTGCTGGGCCTTCGAAATTGATGCCCTCGCTGTCGTAGCCGCTGCCGTGGCAGGGACACTTGAACTTATTCTCGCTCGGCTTCCAGTCTGGCGTGCAGCCGAGGTGGGTGCAGCGCGCGTAGATCACGAACACGCGGTCGGGAGTGCGATCGACCCAGATGCGATACTTCTGTTGAAACTTGGTGTCGACGCCGAGCGCGAACTCCGAAGGATAGCCAATCTTGAAAACTGTGTTGGGCTCGAAAAGAGTGCGGGGAAGAAAGAATCGGAAGAAGGCTAGGAACCATGCGGTCAGAAAACCGGTTACCGCGACCCAAACCAAGCGGCGGCGGCGGCGGTCGATCTCAGTGTTCGAGGGACCCGTCGAGGACAGTCCGGCAGATGCTGCTGCTTTCGAGGTTCCCACCGCTGGCGTGCCGACATACTTCGTGGCATCCAATGCGCCTGTGGGTGAGGGTTTCGCTCCCTCTGGATTCGGGCTGGGCTTGTCGCCCTCCGGCTCCGGCATGAGTCTTCCTCCTTATTCTTCTCTACTCGTCGATCATTCTTCTCTACTCGTCGATCTGGTTCCGGTCGAACAATCGTGCTGCGCTAATCCGCGGCCACCAACGCCGGCGTCGCGACTTGCCTGCCCTGTCCGTGAATCGGAATACTGGAATCGACCACGTCACCCAGGGCCTGCACGACCAATTGCCCCAGGGCCGAAATAAATTTTGGAGAATCGTTCAAGCCTGCGCTCATTTCGAAGTGCGTGATGCCCAGGCGCCGGGCTTCCGCGCGGGCTTCGTGATCGATCTCGCCCAGAGTTTCCACGTGGTCGGAAACGAAAGCCACGGGCACGATACAAACTTCCCGAATCTTCTCCGCAGCGAGGTCATGCAACGTGCGGTGAAGCGAAGGCTGCAGCCATTTGCTGGCTCCGACCTTGCTCTGGTAGCAGAGCCAGTGACGATTGGGCCAGCCGCCGCGCTCCATCAGGAGGCGCACCGTTTCCTCAATGTGGCGCTGGTAGGGATCTCCCTTCGCGATCACAGACATGGGGACGCTGTGCGCGCTGAAAACGATCTCCGCACGCTCCGGCACCGGGAAGCGAGCTATAGCCTCTTCAATTTTCTCGATCACTGAGTCTAAATACAGCGGATGCTGGTAGAAAGGACCGACACTGCGTGTGGGAACGTCGTCGTGGAAAAGCCGGCGCCACTCGTTCAAGCTGCTGCCTGTCGTGGTTGAGGAGTATTGCGGATAAAGGGGCAACAGGACTACTTCCTCGCATTGCGCAGCCTGAAGGTCCGCGATAGCTTCGCGGGTAA
>JABCZC010000173.1 GCA_013289875.1 Acidobacteriota bacterium
ACAGATCACGGTCCCGCTCGAGGTCCAGCTCAACGGCGTATCCCATCTGACTCATCTTCGGTCGGTCTCGCTGGCGGGGCTTTCCGTAATCACCATCATTTACGACGACGACATCCCGACCTTCACCGCACGCCAGGAGGTGCTGGACCGCCTCGCCCAAGCCACCACGCCCCCCGGCGTAAACCCCGGTCTCGGCCCCGACTACAGTCCGACGGGCCAGATCATGTTTTACACGCTGCAGAGCACCAATCCCCAAATCGACACCATGGAGCTGAAGGCCCTGCAGGACTGGTTTGTGCTCAACCAGCTCAAGTCCGTGCCCAACGTGGTGGACGTGAACATCTTCGGCGGGCCGACACGTGAATACCAGGTGCAGATCGATCCCGGAAAGCTCGTTTCCTTTGGCTTGTCGTTAAGCCAAGTGGAACAGGCGCTCATCAACAACAATACCAACGCTGGCGGGGGATTCATCCAGAGAGGTCAGCAGGCGTTGAATGTCCGCGCGGTTGGATTAATGCAGACCACCGATGACATTGCGGCCACCGTGGTCAAAGTATCGAACGGCACTCCGGTTCGAGTCCGCGACCTCGGAACCGTGGTGCAAGCTCCGAAAGTGCGGCTCGGACAGCTGGGGAAGACCATCCGTCATGGAGACGGTGCTGTCATCAACGATGAAGATGTGGTGGAGGGTATCGTCCTGCTCCGCAAGGGAGCCGAAGCCCAAGCGACACTCGCCGCCCTGCACCAGAAAATCGACCAACTCAACCATGGTCTCTTGCCCTCCGGAGTGAAATTTGTACCTCATCTGGATCGCAGCGACCTCGTCAAATACACCAGCAACACGGTTTTGCGAAACCTCACGCACGGCGTGCTCCTGGTTACGTTAATCCTCTTCCTGTTTCTCGGAAACGTGCGCGGCGCGCTCGTGGTTGCTGTCACGATTCCGTTCTCCCTCCTCTTCGCTTCCATTCTGCTGGACCTGAACCACATCCCTGCGAACCTGCTATCTCTGGGCGCGCTCGATTTCGGCATGATTGTCGACGGCGCCGTCGTGATGGTCGAGAACATCTTGCGCCACCTCGAGTCGCATGTCGACGAACATCGAACACTGATGCAAGTCATCGGCGATGCCGCTCACGAGGTGCAGCGCCCGGTCTTCTTCGCCATCCTCGTCATCATCACTGCGTATCTCCCGATCTTTACCTTGCAGAGGGTTGAAGGCAGGCTGTTCCATCCCATGGCATGGACGGTTTCCTTTGCACTCCTCGGAGCGTTACTCTTCTCCCTGTTGATCGCGCCCGTGCTCAGCGGTTTTCTGTTCCGTGGCGGCCTCAAGGAAATGCGCAACCCAGTGTTCGCCTGGGTGCTGAAACACTACCGGCGCAGCTTGGAATTTTGCCTCGCCCACGCCAATGCCACGGTGATGGCCGGTGGCGTTCTCGTGCTTGTCATGCTGTATCTCGGTTTCGGCGGACTCATCGGCTCCGAGTTCCTGCCTCACCTGGACGAAGGAGCCATCTGGGTGCGGGGCACACTCGCGCCCAGCACCGGTCCCTCCGCCGGCATTGAGCTTGCCAACAAGGCGCGCCTGATCATGGCCGGATTTCCTGAAGTCACACAGGTCGTCAGCCAGGTGGGCCGCCCCGATGACGGCAGCGACGCGAGCGGTTTCTACAACACCGAGTTCTTCGTCGACCTCCGCTCGCGCGATGAATGGCGAAACGAATTCCACACAAAAGATGAGCTGATCGCCGCTATGGATGAGGCTCTTAGCAAACTGCCGGGCGTCATCTGGAATTTCTCCCAGCCCATCTCCGACAACGTGGAAGAAGCCGTCAGCGGCGTGAAAGGAGAACTAGCCGTCAAACTTTTCGGCCGCGACCTGAAGACGCTCGAGCAGAAAGCCGAAGAAATGCAAGCCGTGATGAGCCAGATCCCAGGGATCGCCGACCTGGGCACATTCGAGGTGCGCGGCCAACCTAATGTGAACCTGGTAGTAGACCGCGCCGCCGCCGATCGCTTCGGCATCAACGTTAGCGACATTCAGGACGCCGTCGAAGGCGCGGTCGGCGGCAAGGCCGTCAGCCAGATCCTGATCGGTGAACAACGCTTCGACTTGACGGTCCGTTACCAGCCAGAGTACCGCGCGTCCGTGGAAGACATCGGCGGCATTCGGATTCTCGCTCCCTCCGGTGAACGAGTCGCCCTGAGCCAGATCACTCACATCAGTCTTGACGACGGTGCTTCCACTATCTACCGCGAGGGAAACTCCCGCTACATTGCCATCAAGTACAGCGTGCGCGGACGCGACCTCGGCAGCACCGTCCGCCAGGCGATTGACGAGGTCGCTCACAAGGTTTCGTTTCCCGAAGGCTATCACCTGGACTGGACCGGTGAGTATGAGAGTCAGCAGCGCGCGAGCCGGCGGCTGGCGTTTATCGTGCCAATCACCCTGCTGCTAATGGCGTTCATCCTCTATTCGGCATTCAGTTCGTGGAAGTGGGTCTTCCTGATCCTCGCCGTGGTGTCGCTTTCGCCGATGGGCGGATTTCTCAGCCTGCTCATCACCGGAACGCATTTCAGCGTGTCGTCCGGGCTGGGATTTCTGGCGCTGATCGGCGTCTCAGTCCAGACGGGCGTCATCATGGTGGAGTACATCAACCAGCTCAGAGTGCGCGGCAGGACGGTGCGGGAAGCGGCCGAGGAAGGAGCGGCGCTGCGGCTCCGCCCCATCATGATGACGATGCTGGTCGCTACGCTGGGTCTCTTGCCAGCGGCTATGTCGCACGATATTGGATCCGATTCCCAACGGCCTTTCGCCATCGTCATCGTCGGCGGTCTCACCTTCGAATTGCTGATCAGCGTATTCCTCTTGCCGGCGTTGTACTGCCGCGTCGCACGTCCCGGAGACCGGCTGCCTCCCGCCGAGGCGCGGTTCATGGAGGAAGGCGAGCATGTTGACTAAGACGGCGCGCGCCCAATCTTTGCGACGGAGTTTGGTGCCGCAAATATTCACCAGCGACAAACGGCTCTCTTTACGACTGCGTGACGCACCGATAGGAGTCGCCGCTCTGGGTTCGATTGTCTCGTGCGTCCTGACGATCCGGGCTGCCGCATTGTTCAGCGCGCAACGAGTACCGGTGAGCCGAGCGCTGTCGATTGTTGTTTTGTTCTTTGCACCAGCATTGCTTGGTGCGATCTATTCTCTCGTCTTCGAGAAGTCCAAGGTCTACAGCATCGTTGACCTGGCTCTTGCAGGCATCGCGCTCCGAATGCTGCCGTTTGCCTGGTATTGGATGGGCATGTACTTGCCCTTTGCCTGTGGGTTCACGGCCTTCTGTGCCGTTGTGCGGTGGTTGGAGCACAGACGGAAACGATAACCCCGCAGCTTGCCCGCGTTGCCAGGCGCAGATTCGTCCTGTCTGTCGGCCACTCACTCTTGGCATTTGCCAACATTGGCTCTGGTCGTATGACTGGCAATTCGGAGGTTACAGCTCGACCGTCGGATTAATACCGACAAACCGGCTTAGCGTCAATTGTGTGATTGATGACGAGAAGCCGACTATCAGTACCTACCGTGGTTCACGAGACGATAGGTTCGGATTAAACAGTCAATCGCCGTTCAACACCGGCAGTGCGGATGGCGGTTAGTGTCAAAGCAGGCCGCGGTGGCCAGCGTAGTTTTTGTCGACGTCCAGACCACGCTCCTTGATGACCTCGGCAGCGGCAGCCAGTGCTGTTGCGATGGCAGGATAGCCAACGTATGGCAGCGCCTGGATGAGAACTTCCTCGATTTCCTTCGATGTCAGGCCGTTGTTGAGCCCGGCCCCCATGTGGATGGCGAATTCATGGGGCTGACGCATGGCAATCATGACGGACATCGAAACCAGGCTGCGGGAGCGCCTGTCCAGACCGGGACGAGTCCAGATATCCGCAAAGACCTGGTCGACCGCATAGGCAGCGATCGGGGCACCGAAGGTGTTTGAGTCAGCGGAAGAGCTGAGTTTTGCGGCCGCCTGG
>JABCZC010000174.1 GCA_013289875.1 Acidobacteriota bacterium
TACTTTACCAAAGAAGCCTCAGGCGTCTCACAATTGATTTTTAGGATTTCAGCGCGCACAGCGCTCCCTTCCCGCACGGTTCCGCTTGGAATATTTTGTCCGTGGAACCTACCATAATACGGCAAGGGGCTTCAAGACGGGTGGCGGCGTATCATTCAGTAACGATCCGCCAGTAATGAATCCGCAGGCGATATCAGATGAAAAAGCTGTCAGAAACCGCTCTCAGTGCGCAACACAGGCTGCGCCGCATTGAGGGACGCCACAACCCGCTGGTCAAGCAACTGCGCCAGGCGTTTTCGCGTGCCGAGCTCACCGAAGCCGGCGACTGCGCCATCGAAGGCCTGCGCATTCTGGAAGAAGCCATCCGCAGCGGTCTGCGCTTCAGCGCTGTGTTCTTTCGGGAGTCCTCTCAAGACCGGGCGGAGCGCCTGCTGCCGCAAATTGGCGCACAGGTCGAGACCTTGCTGCTTCCTGACAAGTTGTTCGACAGCCTCGTGCCCAGCGAATCGCCTCAGGGCGTGGCCGCGCTGGTGCGCCTGAAGGAATTCTCGCTCGACGATGTCGTTGAGACAGAACGGTTGCAGGTAGGACCGATCGTTGTGTTGACCGGATTGCAAGACCCGGGCAACCTGGGCACGATTCTTCGGTCGTCCGAAGCATTTGGAAGCGCGGGAGTGGTGCTTGGCGAAGGCACAGTCAGCCCGTTCAACTCGAAAGTAATTCGCGCCTCAGCAGGATCGGTGTTCCGCTTGCCGGTAATTCATGGGCATGCGAAATCAGCAAGCGCAAAGGTGGAGGAAGTTTCGGAGAAGTTACGAGCAAAAAGCGTGCGCCTGATCGCGACCTCCTCACACAAAGGAACGCCCTTGGATCAGGCAGATTTGAAAAACGCGGTAGCAATCTTCTTCGGCAACGAAGGTGCCGGCCTGTCGCGCGAAGTGATGTCCAAGATGGATGAAGTGATCGTCATTCCGCACACAGCGCAGGTCGAGTCTCTCAACGCCGGCGTAGCCGCTAGCATCGTGCTTTACGAGGCGGCGAGGCAAAGGAAGTGAAGGGTCTACCACGGAGGCACGGAGCTACAGAGAAGCCCCTTATCTTTCTCCGCGGCTCCGTGCCTCCGTGGTAAAACGTTTCCAATGGGACTTTTCCAGCCCACTCCGAGGGCCGACAGCGCGACCGACCGCACCCGGCCGCTGGCCGACCGCATGCGTCCGCGCACGCTTGAAGAGTTCGCCGGCCAGCAACACCTGATCGGTCCCGGCAAGCCCCTACGCACGCAGATCGACCGCGACGACACTGGTTCGCTCATCTTCTGGGGACCGCCGGGCACGGGCAAGACTACGCTCGCAAAGATTATCGCCCGCATGACCAAGGCAGAGTTCATTGAGTTCTCCGCTGTCCTCGCCGGAATCAAAGAGATCAAGCAGGTCATGGCCGATGCCGAACGCGCCCGCCAGTATGGCACGCGCACCATCGTCTTCATTGATGAAATTCACCGCTTCAACAAAGCCCAACAGGATGCCTTTCTGCCCCACGTTGAAAAAGGCAACATCCGCTTGATCGGCGCCACCACCGAGAATCCTTCGTTCGAAATCAACGGCGCGCTGCTCTCGCGAACCCGGGTCTATGTGCTTCAGCCCTTGACCGAAGATCAGATCGTGCAACTTCTGAAGCGAGCGCTAACTGACGAAGAGCGCGGACTGGGCTCAATCAAACTGCGCGCCTCCGACGATGTTCTCAAGAGAGTCGCCAGCTACACCAGCGGCGATGCCCGCAGCGCCTACAACGTGCTGGAGGTCGCCGCCGGCCTGGCGCAGCAGTCCGGCGGCCGGCCCGCGGAAATTACCGAGGGCATCGTTCGCGATGCGCTGCAGAGACGCACTCTGCTCTACGACAAGGCTGGCGAAGAACATTACAACTTGATTTCGGCGCTGCACAAGTCAGTGCGCAACAGCGATCCCGACGCCGCCCTCTACTGGCTCGGGCGCATGATCGAGGCTGGTGAAGATCCGCTCTATATCGCGCGCCGCGTGGTGCGTATGGCGGTCGAAGACATCGGACTGGCTGATCCCAATGCGCTTTCGCTATGCATGGCGGCGCGCGATGCGGTGGATTTTATCGGCATGCCAGAAGGTAATCTGGCTCTCGCGCAGGCCGTTGTCTATCTCTCGGTCGCACCCAAGTCGAACGCACTTTATACCGCGTACGGCGCTGTGCAACAAGATATCGAACAGACCGCCGCCGAACCCGTCCCGCTGCACCTGCGCAATGCGCCCACAGGGCTCATGAAAGGCCTGGGATACGGCAAAGATTATCAATACGCGCATGATGTCGAAGGCAAAGTCGCCAACATGCAATGCCTGCCCGACAATCTGCGCGACCGAGTCTATTACCTGCCGACCAATGAAGGCATCGAGAAGCGCATCCGCGAGCGGATGGAAGAGATCAAGAAACTGCGCGCACCCGCCGCCGCGACGAAAAGCTCACACCCCAAGAAAGAATCTTAGATATGGTCCGCGGCATCTCATAGAAGAACAAACGTGTCCCACCTGCGAGTTAAGAGGGGCTGAATTCTATGGCCGCGATTCCTGGAGCCGTCACCGCCGTTCCCTTTCCCCCACTGCGCATCGATCAAGTGGAAGATCTGCAAAAACTGCAGAAAGCGGCGCAGAAGATCACCTCGATCCTCGACCTCGATCAACTCATCGACAACATCGTGAACGATGTGGCACGTTCCTTCGGATGCGTGGAAGCCGGCATCTACCTGCACGACGAAGAACGCGGGGAAATGGTGTTGGCCGGCGTGCATGGCTGCAGCGTCAACCATAAAGGCCATTGCTTGAAGATTGGCAAGGAAGGCATGGTCGGCTACGTCGCGTCAACCGGCCAGATGCGCTATGCCCCCGATGTGCGCAAGGACGACTATTACATCGCATGTGAGGAATCCACACTCTCCGAAGTGGCGATTCCACTTCATGTCGGCGAACACCTCGTCGGTGTCTTCACCGCATCTCATCCCGAGTTGGACGGGTTCCCTCGTCAGCAACTGAGAATTCTCCAGTCTCTGTGCGACCACGTCGCCGTGGCAGTGCACAACGCACGCCGCTTTCAGTCGGAACGGGCGGAGCGCGAAACCATGAGCCGCGAGGCCGCGGACGCCCGTGTCATGCAGCAGGCGTTGTTGCCCAAGAGTTCGCCTTTCATACCAGGCTTTGTGATTTCTGGTCTCAGCGTCCCTGCCAGCGCAGTCGGCGGAGATTGGTACGACTTCATCCCGTTTCCCGATGGCCGCTGGGGCTTAGTGCTGGCGGATGTCTCCGGAAAAGGCACAGCGGCCGCTCTCCTGATGTCGGCTACGCGCGGGATGCTGCGGTCTCTGGCGGAAGCCCGCTGCACGCCGGGCGAGGTTTTAACCAAGCTCAACAGCTTGTTGGTGGATGACTTTCCCGCGGGCAAGTTCGTGACATTGGTTTACGCTGTGCTCGATCCGGCAACTCGCAATGTGGTCTTTGCGAACGCAGGACATTTGCATCCGCTGTTTATCGATGAGAACGGAGCGCAGTTTCTCGACACCGAGCGCGGACTGCCACTCGGCATAGGCTGCGGAGATTATTCCGAAAGTAGCGTAACTCTGTCCAAGGGTTCGCGACTGGTGTTCTACAGCGATGGCATCACTGAGGCGGTAGACGCTGAGGAACAAGAGTACGGCCTGGAAAGGCTGGCAGAACACGCAGCTGGCTCCGAGGCATCTGCAGTCAGCATCGTCGACGACGTCCGCGGCTTTGCGAATGGCTCGGGCGTGCGGGACGACGCTACCGTGGTCTTCGTCGGTGTAAAACAATCAGGTTAAGCAATCAGCTAAACGCTAAGGAGTCTGCTGTTCATCGGAATCGCGCCCGATGCTCCTTCAGGATGCAGCGGTCCATTATGACGAACATTCCAGCCTTGCGCGCTTTTT
>JABCZC010000175.1 GCA_013289875.1 Acidobacteriota bacterium
GAAGAAAAAATACGGGTGGCAACGATCAATCTACGTGCCGGGCGAAAGGCAAACGCATCGGCTGCGTTTGCGTCAGCACGTGCCTATTTTTCCGATGGCGCGGCATTACTCGATGAAGGGGCTTGGGGCACCCGCTACGAATTGGTATCCAGTCTTTCACTCGAACGGGCGCGGGCTGAGTTGCTGACCGGTAATTCGGAAAAATGCGAGCAATTAGTTGAGGATTTGTTGCAGCGCCGACTATCGAGGGTTGACACGGCTGCGGCCTACCAGCTCAAGATCCAGTCCCATTTTCTAAAGGCAGAATACAGTGAAGCTGTAGCCAGCGCCCTCACCGGCCTAAGCACTTTCGGCATTGACATACCGGCCCATCCGACCTGGGAGGATGTCCAGGCTGAATCCGCAGCAGTTTGGCAAAGCCTCGATGGACGCCCGATCGAAAGTCTGATTGATCTATCGCTGATGGTCGATCCGGAACTGCAAGCTGGCATACAGGTCTTATCGGCACTCACGCCTTCCGCCTTCTTTACGGACCTCTGTTTGTGGTGCTTGCTGGTGAGCCGTATGGTGAAGATCGGGATCGAGCACGGCACGAGCGGCGCTTCCGCGCACGCCTTCGGTGATTGGAGCATTGTGCTTGGACATGTCTTTTGCCGTTTCGGCGATGCGGACCGTTTCACCAAACTCGCCTGTGACCTGGTCGAGAAACACGGATTTATTGCCTATCGTCCAAAGGTTCACAGCGCCAAGGGAGCCATCGCTCTGTTTACGCAGCCGATCAAGACTGCGCTCGATTCCATGCGTACGGCAATTCGCAACGGGGTGGAGACTGGCGATCTGAGCTTCGCTTGCTTCGGCCTACAGCAATGTGTCGCCGCTCTCCTGTTGCGGAACGATCCTCTCGATGTGGTTTGGGGCGAGTCGGAGAAGGCCTTGCGTTTCGTCTGTGAAGCCAAATACAGGGATTTTACAGACATTGTCGAGTGTCAACGGCGCTTCATCGCAACCATGCAGGGGCGGACCGCGAGCTTTTCCACGTTTAACGACGCACAGTTCGATGAGAAGACGTATGAGGCTCAGCTTACCGGGAAGCGACTGCCTATGATGATCTGCTGGTACTGGATCTTCAAACTGAAGGCCCGATTTTTGTCAGGCGACTATCCGGAGGCTCTGGCGGCCGCAGACAACGCGCAATCCCTACTTGCTGCGTCTACCGGTCTCATCCAGTTGCTCGACTACTTTTACTATGTCGCGCTAACGGTGGCCGCATGCTATGAGAATGCCTCCGCCGATCAGCAGCAAGTGTGGCATGACCTGCTGTTGACGCATGTTGAACAACTGCGCGCATGGGCCGAAATCAATCCATCGACGTTCGCCGACAAGCACGCGCTGGTGTCGGCTGAGATCGGCCGCCTCGAACGGCGGGACTCCGACACAATGCGTCTCTATGAGCAAGCAATCACCCTGGCGCGTGAGAATGGCTTCATCCAGAATGAGGCGCTGGCCTATGAGATCGCCGCGCGATTCTATGCCGAGCGCGGCGTAGAGACAGTGGCTCACGCATTTCTCCGCAGCGCCCGGAACTGCTATGACCGTTGGGGTGCACATGGCAAGGTCGGACAGTTGGACGCTCAGCACCCTCACTTACGTGAGGAGCGCGCTCGAGGTGCCCTTGCGACTACAACCGGCACGCAGGTCGCGCAGTTGGATGTCGAAGCTGTATTCAAGGCATCAAAAGCACTGTCGAGCGAGATTTTGCTGCCCAAGCTGATCGAGAAGCTTATGCGACTCGCGGTTGAGCATGCAGGCGCCGAGCGGGGTCTCCTCATCCTCCTCCGAGACGATGAACCACAGATCGAGGCGGAGGCTGTCACCGGCCACGAAAGGGCTGCGGTCACAGTTCGGCGGAGAGCCGTCACTTCATCTGATATTCCGCAATCCGCCCTTCAGTACGTCATCCGGACTCGGGGGAGTGTGCTGCTTGATGATGCTTCGGTCGAGAACTTGTATTTGCAGGACGAGTATCTGCGCAGCAAGCACCCCAGATCCGTGCTATGCGTGCCCATCGACAAGCAAGCAAAACTCGTCGGCGTACTCTACCTGGAGAATAATTTAACTCCGTGCGCGTTCACGTCGGACCGGGTCGCAGTGTTGGAGTTGCTGGCTGCGCAGGCCGCGATATCGCTCGAAAATGCTGGCCTCTATTCGGATCTGCAACGCAGCGAAACTTTCCTGGCTGAGGCGCAGAGCCTAAGCCACACTGGCAGCTTCGGCTGGAGTGTTGCCAACGAAGAAATCTACTGGTCGGCAGAAACCTACAATATCTTTGAATACGATCGAACAGCAAAGCCTACGTTGGAGATGGTACTGCGACGAACTCATCCCGACGACAGAGATCTCGTGCAACAGACTCGCGACCAGGCGTCTAAGGCAAGAGCCGACTTTGAGCTCGAACACCGTTTGCTGATGCCGAACGGTTCAGTCAAGCACCTACACGTTTCCGCTCGGGCGTTGACAAACTCATCTGGGAATCTTGAATTTGTAGGTGCCGTGACGGACGTCACCGCAGCAAAAGAGGCGGAGGAGAAGATCCGGCAGGATGGACACGAACTTCGACGCATTGTCGATGCCATCCCGAACATCGTCGTCGTCCTGAATCCGGATGGCCAACGAATTTATGTAAATAGAGTGGCGCTCGAGTATACCGGTTTGTCGATTGAGGAGATGATGACGGAAAATTTCCGCGCTCGCATCTTCCATCCTGAGGACATGGAGCGGCTCACACAAGAAGCACGGCAAAACGCCTTCATAAAGGGCCTTCCGTTTGAGATCGAACGAAGAATTCGCGGAAGGGACGGTAAGTATCGCTGGTACCTCATGCGTCATAACCCCGTCCTCGACGAACAGGGACGCATCGTGCGCTGGTATGCAACAGGAACAGACATCGAGGATCGCAAGGTGTCTGAACAACGCCTCCAGAACGAGAACGTTGCGCTGCGCGAAGACGTCGATCGCTTCTCAATGTTCGAGGAGATTATCGGTTCTTGCGAACCCATGCGGCAGGTGTTGAAGCAAGTGACAAAAGTTGCGCCTTCGGATTCGACCGTTCTGATCCTCGGCGAAACCGGAACGGGTAAAGAACTGATTGCTCGCGCATTCCATCGGAGATCGAACCGCGCAGCGAGAGCCTTCGTCCGCGTGAACTGCGCCGCCATCCCTCAATCGCTGATTGCCTCTGAGCTTTTCGGACACGAGAAAGGAGCTTTCACTGGTGCCCTGCAGAGACGCATAGGGAGGTTTGAATCCGCTGACGGAGGGACACTCTTCCTTGATGAAATCGGCGATCTTCCAATGGAGACTCAGATTGCACTCCTGCGCGTGCTACAGGAGCGCGAGTTTGAGCGAGTCGGAAGCAATCAGCCGATCTCTGTAAACGTCCGGCTGATAGCAGCTACGAATCGGGATCTGCCTGCTGCCGTCGCCGCCGGAACCTTCCGTCAGGATCTTTTCTACAGACTCAATGTTGTTCCGATTGTTATTCCACCACTCCGCGAGAGGGCAGCGGATATTCCATTGCTCGTCGAATATTTCGTCGGGCGTTACGCCAAGGCGGCCGGCAAGACGATCCGGCATATCTGCAGGCAAACGCTGGAGCGCTTAACGGTCTATGACTGGCCGGGGAATATTCGCGAATTGCAGAACGTCGTGGAACGTGCAGTCATTCTCAGTGAAACCGACACATTTTTCGTTGACGAGAGTTGGCTGAAACTCGAATCGGCAGAGCCTCGGCATCCGCGCGAAGGACTTTCGACATTGTCAGATCGTGAAGCGGAGATCATCGAAGCTGCTCTGGCTGAGTGCCAAGGCCGCATCGCCGGACCTTCAGGCGCGGCTGCCAAGCTCGGGATTCCCCGGTCGACGCTCGAATCGAAAATCAGGCGTTTGGGGATTAGCAAG
>JABCZC010000176.1 GCA_013289875.1 Acidobacteriota bacterium
AACACGCCATCGCGAACGCTATAAAGAATTCCTCCTCGCCAAAAGCCAACAGAAAGAGAGATTCCATGTCGCAGCGCACATCGAAATGACGACCCGAAAGAGTTTTTCAACAAACTGCTAATCAGGAGTTGACGAAGCAATCGTTTGGATGCGAGGACGTCACCGGCTAATCTGAATCTATCAACGCGATTCCTTCTTCTCGGTATTCTTCGAGATTCTCGCTCAACCACGTTTGCCCCGCCCGCAGTCGGTGGAATCGGACAGTTGCCTCACGACCATCGAAAGATACGATAACGACAAAATCGCCCGGGAAGAGCGACGTAAGGGTCTTCTTCAATCGCCCAGCGAATTCTAGGGCTTCGCCCAGGCTCTCGACGTGGACATGGTTGACGAAGCATTCGTATCCGGTCTCATCGTGGGTAGCCGTACGGTCAGAACCGCAATCTCGTTTTTCTGATGCGAGAAGTACGCAGCCTTTTTCTTCCACAAAACCGGCATTTAAAATGCTCGACAATTTTGGCGAGAGCCCCAACCGATTTTCTCTCAACTCTCCCAAGAATCGGCGCATGTTTTGGTTCGTTTTCATCGTGCTGATGGTGCCACACGTTGGAGCCCCGACGGAAGCGCACGACTGAGCGCGGGCGGCCGAAGCCAAGCTCCTGATTAACGCAGTTACCCGTGAGCGGATTTCCCTGTTTCCGGTAACGCGACTTGAACGAAGCCGGCCGCGCGGCGGACGCTACGCGTGAGGCGCACGGAGCGATGGTTGCCTGTCGGCTGAGATAAGTTTGGGTCACAAGGAGGCATCCCTGTGACCCATCTACGAAAAATGATGCTGGAGGAACTCCAGCGTCGTCATTACGCTGAAACTACCATAGGCAGTTACATCCGGATAGTGGAAGATTTTTCGCGACGCTTCCAACGTCCTCCCGACCGCCTGGGCCCTAAGCACATTCGCGAATACCAAGCCGAACTGTTCACCAAACGAAAATTCGCAGCGAGCACCGTCACGGTATATCTTGCAGCACTGCGGTTTTTCTACACCAAGACGCTGAAGAGGATTTGGAGCACAGCAGAAACTCCTTATCCGAAAAAGGTATCTGCGCTGCCCACAGTCTTGAGCGCGGAAGAAGTTGCACAACTCATCGACGCGGCGCTGACTCCTTACCATCGCACGTTGCTGATGACCCTCTACGCCACGGGACTCCGGCGTGCCGAACTGGCCCGCCTAAAAGTCACCGACATCGACAGCCACCGCATGGTCGTTCGCGTTCAGGGTGGCAAGGGTCGCAAAGATCGCGATGTCATGCTGAGCCCCAAGCTACTCGACGAGTTCCGCAAGCACTGGCGCCGCTTAAAGCCAAAGCCAAGCGTGTGGTTGTTTCCAGGCAACCGGCACCATAGCAGTGACCAGCCGATTACTACCAAAGTGATTTGGCAGGCGTGCCGCAATGCCGCCCAGCGAGCGGGCATCAAGAAACAAGTGCACCCGCATACCCTGCGTCATTGCTTCGCAACCCATCTCCTGGAAAGGGGTACGGACCTGCGCAGCATCCAGATGCTGTTAGGCCACAACGATCTGGAACAGACCACCATCTACCTCCACATTTCCCAACGTCACCTGCACGCGACAGCGAGTCCACTGGACTCCTTGTCACTGAAAAGCGAGTCACCACAGGAGGAGTAGATGGATCGGCCGCCGCTCGAGGTGGCCGATCTGGTTCGCGCTGCGGGACCAGCATTCATCGCACGAAGCCGTCCCTGGATCACCTGGAAGCACGTCAAAGTGCTACTGGCTATCGTGCGTTGTCGTACTGCCGTGCTCGGCGGACATCTCGATGAGTGCACGCGCTGCGGACATCGCGCCATCTCCTATAACTCTTGCCGGAACCGGCACTGCCCGAAGTGTCAGGCGGGCGCTCGCGAACGCTGGCTGGAAAAGCGTCGTCAGGAACTTCTTCCGACGCCTTACGTGCATGTGGTCTTCACGCTACCTCGTCCGCTGGCCCCACTGGCTCTGCAGAACAAGAAGGTCGTCTACGATCTTTTGTTTCGCACCAGTGCGCAAACACTTCTGGAGGTCGCCCACGACCAGAAACATCTCGGTGCCGAGATCGGCTTCTTCAGCGTACTGCACACCTGGAGTCAGAAACTCGAACTTCATCCGCATGTGCATTGCGTGGTGCCCGCCGGCGGACTCTCTGCCGACCGCAAGCGCTGGATCAAACCACGCTACGCCTTCTTTCTTCCCGTCAAGGTACTCAGCCGCGTTTTTCGCGGCAAGTTCGTCGCGGCACTCAAACGCGCCTTCCAGGACGGCCAACTCAGCTTCCACGGAGACCTGCGACTCCTCGCTCAGCCGAAAACCTTTGCCGCATGGCTCAGGACATTGTTTAGAAAAGACTGGGTGGTCTATTCGAAACCACCCTTCGGTGGCCCCGACTATGTGCTCCGCTATCTGGGCCGTTACACCCATCGCGTAGCCATATCCAACCATCGCCTGGTCTCGTTCGCCGACCATCAGGTTATCTTTCGCTGGCGCGACTCCGCCCACAAGAACGAACAGAGACGGATGACTCTCTCACTCGATGAATTCCTACGTCGCTTCCTGTTGCACCTGCTTCCGGACGGCTTCGTACGCATTCGAAACTTCGGCTTCCTGGCTAACCGGCGCCGCGCCGCTTTCTTGCCTCTTTGCTTTCAGTTACTCGGCCGGACAAAGCATGCTGAGCAAGACACGCCAGGCGCCCAGGACTCCCGTGATCTTTGGCTCTGCCCGAAGTGCGCTGCCCCGATGAGGGTCGTCGAGCGGCTCACGGCTGCCGAGATTCAGCTTCGTTCTCCACCGGAGGTCACCGCTGCTGCATGAAACAACTCTTCGCAGCTAGAAAACTCTGCGTGCTTTGCCACGGTCCGTCGTTGTGCGCTTTATCGCCGGACAAATCTCTTCTTCCCGCTTTCTCAGTGGCTCGCTTTGCAACATTTTCTCGCACCAGTCAGCTTCCGGGCGCGCCGCGTGAGCTGCTGTGCTCCGCCGCAAAGTTCCGGCGCACCTCGACGCCAACCCCTCGCTCCATTCAATTTGCATAGGGCCCGCATCCGCCGCGCGGCCGGCTTCCTTCAAGTCGCTTTATCGAAAGCGCGCCAGAACAACCTGCCCCGGTCATCCACTTCGGAGAAAGCGCTCTTCCGATAAAGCACTAAGACTTCTGGCCCGTAATGACTTCCGGTGAGCCCGGAATCCGCCCAGGATCGATGCCACGCCCGGACATCAGACGGGATTCACGATGCGAAGGAACTTCACGAGTCGGTCACTAATCTCTGCAGAAGCTTCGTGTTGTACCCAGTGGCCGACCTCGTCGATCTCGAGACTCCCTAGGAGATCGGGAAGGCCAGCACCGAGTTTATCCAGGGGCGGATAGAGATCCTGTAAACCATCCGCTTTCCCCGCGATGTAGAATGAAGGTTGGGTGATTTTTGCTCCTTTCCAAACGCCGGACAAATAGAAATAAGGTTCGGCGGCGCGATAGTAGTTCAGGCCCCCGTGAAAGCCGGTACGCTGGAATTCTGTGACGTTGTGAGCGACATAATCTGGTTCTGCCCATGACGGCAATGGCCCCGGAGCTGGACGATGAAGGCTTCGCGCAGGATCCATAGGGCTCCACCGCTGATCGACCGGCGCAGAACCCGATGCCCAATACAAAACCCCTGGAATGGTGACTGCAGCGTCAGCCCAAATTTGATCGGCTTCGGGTCGCATTTGATCGAACATATAGAAATCATTTTGATGGCCGGACTTCCGCATGCGCTCGAACACGCTGACATCGCCACGCGGAACGTAAGGCACGCTCAGGCAGAACAGCGCTGTAAATCGATCCGGACGCATCAGGGCAGCGTTCCACGCATGACCTGCACCCCAGTCATGGCCCACGAGGACGGCGCGGA
>JABCZC010000177.1 GCA_013289875.1 Acidobacteriota bacterium
ACTTCCTTGGAGAAGTTAGGTGACGGCGTGCGTCGTATCACCGACGGCTACGGCGCAGATATTGTGATCGATGGGATCGGCGGTGAAGTCTTGAGCGAGGCGCTCAAAGCGCTCGCGTTGGGAGGAAGCCTCACAACACTGGGATATTCCGCAAGCCGTAAGACAACCATCGACGTGACAGATCTCATCGTGCCGCAAGCCAGCATCCGGAGTCTCAATATGTTTCGTCAGCCGCAAGCGACGGTTGCGGACGCGTGGAACGCAATTGTGTCGCTCCTTCAATCCGGTGCGATCAAACCGATCGTGGCGAAGACGTTCCCGCTGGCCGAAGCGGCTGAGGCTCTGCGTTATCTCGTTGAAGGTCGCCCCTTCGGGAGGGTAGTTCTCACAGTCTGACCACAATTGATTGGGGGAAAACATAACCGGTATCCCGCTCTGCAATTAGCGAGGGGTTCGCACTACGCGCAGGCGTAGTGCGAACACAAGTTGTCAAATCAACCCAACTACGTTCGGACGAGCTTACTCAGAGAGAGGAATTAATGACAACAATAAAGGCGATTCGGCTGGCTTCGCTGGTCACGGCAATCAATGTCCTGGTCGCGAGCGGCTTTTCCATCGCGGCGATCATCCGTCCGCAATACCTGGTCCCTGCCGAATCCGTTCCAACGGAGGCGTCGTTGCTATTGGCGATGTACGCAGCGGCGCGCACAATTCCTCTGGCTTTGTTCGCATTGGGGGCGATCTACAAGCAGGCGGCGCCTGCGTTGCTGATCCTGGGTGCGCTCGCCGGCGCCATGCAATTGCTGGATGCCGGAATCGGTCTGTTTGAGCATGATCCTGGGAAATGCGCTGGGCCGCTCTTTATCGCCATCCTCCAATTCTTCGTGGTGTATCTGCTTCACAGATCCGTGCGGATCACGCCGCAAACCAAGCGCGGATAAACGCACGCTACGGCCCGGCACTTCCAAGTTCGCCTCGATCTGGCGTTCGAGATCGCCGGGTACATCTCGTTGTTGCCCTGTCACGGCAGATTGAACAACACGCCGTCTTCCTCGCCAGTGACGAGTCGGCCTGGGTGACGGGGGACTGCTTTGCCAGTCGACGGCGGATACTTGGCCGTCTACGCAATTCCTTGACCACGGAAAGCTGTTTGATCTAAAACGCCACTTGCAGCCGGAACTGAATGTTGCGCGGAGCGCACGGATCACTTAGCGTCGGGAAGGTATTGTTACTGATGTTGGCGTACTCTGCCGGGTTATTCCTCCCGCCAGCAAAACCATCGATGACGTTCCAGTCGGTATGGTTGAACGCATGGAGGTATTCGGCGTAACTTTTGACCTTAACGCGTTTTTTAATCGGGATGGACTTCACAATCGATGGACTCGGAGAATATCCAGTGCGGATTGCCTCGTTATCGCAGTGATTCCAGGAGTTTGTAGATGCTCACCGTGGGTTCGCCGTCATGGAGGCGCGGCGCCCGGTTGTCGTCTCCCAGTAATCGATCCACTGGTTGCGAATACCATTGGCCCGCTCGATCAGTTCGTGGCTCGGGCTTTGCCCGTGCTCGACCAAGACGACGATCCCCGTATTGAATTCCCTCTGCGAGTGATCGACATCGGGCAAGCGCGGCCCTTCCACGGCAATCACATCCTGAATCGTCACTTTCGTTCGGTCGGCTTTGAATATCGGATGTCCGTTTGCGTCTTTGCCGACTGCCACGAGGTTCTTCAACATAAAGAAGTCCGGCACCTCTGCCGCCGAGATCAAGCCCATCAGATACAGGTCAAGATAGGAATATCCTGTCGCCGGTACGTAGTAGAAATCGCGGAGTTGTGTGTAGGTTCCATCGAAGTTGTCCTGCCAGACGCTCCCTCCCATCGTAGACGCCTCCGTCGGTAGGGAATAGGGAAATGCAACTGGGGCCTGCAATCCCGGCCCCCAATGCGGCCAGGGGCCAAGCGAGATTATCTCGCCATCGACTTTCGCTGAGACATACGCTGTCCAGCGGTGGCACACCTCATGCCCCAGGTGCGACATTGCATGGTTGTAGGGGCGCGCCTTTCCATCCGCCGAACCCTCCGCTAGTTCTCGTGAATAGAAGGTGATGTCGTGATTGCCTCCGACCGGCGCTCCCTCAGCCGGCCTTTCTTGCACCTCGTTCGAGCCGACATATACAGGCATCAAGAATCCCAACTGGAATCTGCCCCGGGTGCAACGGCTCTCGAGGACTTGCGGTGTTTGTTCATGCTGAGTTTGGCCGATCCCGGTCACACTGCCGCCCACCGGCCCATCACTCGGACTGCTCGCTTCCTGGTTATCAACCCGAAAGTCGGAGTAGTAGGCGAGAAAATCGAACTTGTCGCCGAGAGCTTTGATGACGGTGCAGGAAAGATCCTGAGGTCTAGGCAGTGCAAGATAGTGGAACACTTCGTAAACGATTGCATAGGGTCCATCCTTACGCGTAAGCGTTGAAAGATGAACCCCTGCGCCCCCAGCTGGCGATAACCCCGAGACTGCTGCAGGAATACCTGACGGATGAGTGTCAACCGGATAAATGCCGACGATCGCATCCTTAGCGGCCATTTCCTTGTACGACATCTCAATCGTCCCATCGCGATGCAGCACCGCCTGAAAAAGATTGACCGTCTGGAACCATGTGAAGTCCAGCAGACCGCCGAACGGTTCCGTTAGATCCCAAGTGATGACCACGCGATCCGCCAGTTCCTTTAGATAATGAGGTCCGGACATTCGCGGCTTCAGGAAGACACAGATCGATGGGCCGCCCTTCATCAGCGTACCTGCCACCCGGGTAAGCTGGTCGAACCGCCCGATCGACGCCCCCACTCCGCCATCGCGACGGCCGTAAGCGTCGAGGCTGATGTCTGCAGAAGCGGTAAAGCTGATCGAGCCAGTCGTTCCCACGCGGAACGAACTCCACCGTTTACCGAAAAATGGAAGGGCGAACTGGTGAAGCGTAACTGCGGATCCAGCCAGCTCCGAACCGAAGTCTGCATCCCACTTCAAGACCGTGTTGTCGATGCGATAGCGCGAGCCCTCCGGCGTAAAATGCAGCGTCCGGCCGCTCAGGTCAAACAGGTTTGTTTTCCCGAGTGTAGTGTCGTTCAATTCAACGACGATCAGGCCTGCTTTGGTTGAAACCTTGCCAATCGAGCGCCCGGGCTCATTCTCCCCCTGGGCGTGCGATAGATTGAGATTTACAAGCAGCCCGCATAACAGCAAAACTCCGCTGCGCAATAAACGCCCGGCACGTCTGTTCAAGCGATCTCCATTCTGCAAATAAACGGTAGGACTCCGGGAATAACTGCAACAGTGAGTATATAGACGACAGAGGTTGCTTTTGGGCGGCGCAGCAGCTTTTCAGCTCCGCCTTTCAGAGCGATTCCTATCGAAGCATCGCTTCAGCGATGCTGTCGCGCCGCAGAATGCCGGGTCTTTAGCGCGATAGGTGAGCGGCACCTGTGGCTCCCAGTCTTCAATATGGGCTCACTGTCATCGACGCACGATGTCCAGTTGTCGTCTCCCAGTAATCGATCCACTGGTTGCCAATACCATTGG
>JABCZC010000178.1 GCA_013289875.1 Acidobacteriota bacterium
TCACATCCTGCTCGGGACGCCAGAAATAATTCACCGGCACCACGATCCACGTCATCAGCGTCTGCAGCTTCCATCCACGAGGGTCGTATCCCAGACGCCAGATCGCCCACAAGAGCAGAGGCGGTGTGACCACGTGAAACAAGCTGAGCAGGCGAATGGTCAGCGGCAGACCCGGATCGAACATATACTCGGTGCCGCCAACAAGATGGTGCCCAGTCAGCAACGCTCCCGCAAGATCAACGGTGTAGAGCGTCTGAAATAAAAGTAGTCCCGACGCGACCCAGGAAAAAATCAGCGGACTCTCCAGCCACAAGCCAATTCCGATCAGCACATTTCCGATGTCGCAATAGAAAAGAAAATTCTGCGCACCGTATTGCCGCCAGCAAAGTGGCGCCCACACCGCGAGCCAGGCCGTCCACGCAATCTTGAGCCACAGCGGCAGGCGCTCGCTTCGGATAAACATGGTCCGCTATTGTATGCGAGAGTTGCACGCGCAGGTTACGGCGGTCCATGCACGGACGTGATCGGGAAATTCAAAAGTCCCACTCTTCGCAAACGATACAAGAACTGCGGCACCCGCTATCCAGCGGAAACACTACAAGAATCGAATGCGCGCGAATTACTCCCGTAACTTGCCCCGGCTTACGCCTGTACCTACGATGACCTTGGTATGGGTTACGACGCTCTTCTCTTCTGTCCCGATGAAAAGACCGCTCGCACGGTGACGCAAGTCCTGAACGAGCTTGAGTTCAACGTCGAGGCCTGCCTCGAACCTTTCGCGGCAGTCAAGAAGCTGATGGGTCAACACTTCGACGCTGTCGTGGTCGACTGCGATAACGAGCAGAATGCCACACTTTTATTCAAGAGCGCGCGCAACTCGACGTCCAACCAGGCGTCGCTTGCCGTAGCCGTCGTGGAAGGTCAGGCGGGAGTGGCCAAAGCATTTCGCATCGGCGCCAATCTCGTCCTGACCAAACCCATCAACATCGAGCAGTCTAAGGGAACGCTGCGGGTGGCGCGCGGACTTCTGCGCAAAGGTGATCCGTCCAAACCGGCTGCTGGCGCACCAGCACCCGGAACTGCACCTGCACCGGCGGCAGCACCTGCGAAGCCAGTCGCAGCCAAACCAGTTCTACCCACAGGACCAGCAACTCCGGCGAAACCGGCTGCAGTAGCGGCTCCGCGGCCATCAGCGCCCGCCGTGGCCAAGCCACCTGCACGGCCGGCCGTAACCGTACCTCCGACTTCGATTCCCGCTGCGCATGCTCCAGCGGCGCAGCATCCGGTAAATAACACGGTGCCAGCAAGTGGGCACAGCGCCGCACCTGCCGCCCCCGGCGAAGAGCTACCCGAAATCAGTTTCGAGAATTCCCCGATCGCAGCTCCGCCGGCCGCTCTAACGCCGGCCGCCAGGATCGCCGCACTTCCTCCACGAGCGATGAAGGTGCCCGTTTCTTCTGCCCCATCGGCAGTCAAACTCCCGTCGAGTGCCAACTTTCCTGCCAGCCTGGGCAGCGGAGCCGCCAGCGCGCCCGCTCCCGCTCGTGAAGTCGAGGAATCGCACGTCCCAGAAATATCGGTCGCAAGCGCTGCCGCCGAAACCGCACCTGTGTCGGACAATCCAGTCGAGGCAGGCGCGAGCGAACCCGGCTATGTCGGGTCGGCTCCGGCCTTCACGTTTGGCGGAGCCAATTTACCCGAAGAAAAATCTGGCAAGAGCAAGAAAACCTTCCTGGGAGTCGCCGCAGCCATCCTCGTCGGCGGAGCTCTCTACTACGGTTGGACGCAATACAAAGGAACCGTCAGCCAGCCCGCACCAGTTCCGGCGGCAACGAAACCGGCATCAGTCGTTCCTAAGCCAACAGCGAGCAGCATTCCGGCGACGTCGCCAGCGCCTCGCACCGCGCCAACCGACTCCACATCAACCGGCTCGCAGCCCATCGCCACCCCGTCGACGAGCCCGAGCAATGAAGACGCGTCTCCGGACGCGGCCACGCCGTCTTCCACCAAGTCCGCAGGATCAGCTCCGCCCGCCGCAGGAAAAAGCTCCGGGGCGGGGGCGGATAAGGGATCGGACAAAACAGAGCCTGATAAGACTGCATCGGCTAAGTCATCGCCGCTCGTGGTCAAAGGCGGCACAGCTCCGACCTTACATACCCCAGCGGCCGCGCCCGACGCTCCAGCTCCCAGCATCACGGGGATGGGGATCGCCGCCACCGGCGCCTCCGCACCTCCGCCAAACCTGGGCAGCGCCGGAACCGTGCCCAAGCCCGTGCTGCAGGCCATGAACATTTCGCAAGGCGTATCGCGCGGATTGCTGGTCCATCAAGTCTCGCCCATTTATCCGAGAGCTGCTCTCGCCATGCGCATTGAGGGCACCGTCGAGCTGACCACGACGATCTCGAAGTCCGGCGACATTACTCACGTAAAAATAGTCAGCGGAGATCCCCAGCTGGCCAAGGCCGCCGCCGACGCCGTGAAACAATGGAAGTACAAGCCCTACCTCCTCAACGGCGAACCAGTCGACATTCAGACCGTAGTCACCGTCAACTTCAAACTCCCCAACTAGCTTCACCCCGCCGCCACGAACGTCCCACCCGTCCCCGGCTTTTCCCGTCCTCGTTTTTCCCCTGGCCCTTTACGCAACTTTGTCATCCTGAGCGTAGCGCATTTCAGGCGTAGCGAAGAGCCTGCCCTGAGCCTGCCGAAGGGATCTCCCGCTGAACCGGCCTAATGCGCCAGCCAAGCCGCCCCACTCCTCGCGGTTTTCGACGGGTGGGCGCCACAAACCTCAACAGGTTTTTCGCGGAGAGCTTATCACGCGATGCGCTACCCCTGTCATTCCGACCGAAGCGGCACTCCACTTTTTCTGCCGTATTGATGATGTGATTCACGCACGCTTTGCGCTTTAACAGATATAGCGGAATGCCGGCCCTCGGTTTCCGGGGGGGAACTGGGGCCGGCCAGACCGCAAACTGGAATCAGGAAGCTGCAACATGTCTCTTCGAATCGCTCAAAGCCAATAGTAGTCCGCTCCATGACCCCTGCGCCCCTCACCGGCTCAGCGGTCATCCTCATCGAGAAGGGCGTTGGAACGGCACAAGCGAAACAAAATCTACGATCGGGCCAGCCCCCTTCACCAGGACGGCGTCATCCTGAGCGGAGCCGCTTTTCAGGCGTAGCGAAGGATCTCCCGCTTAACCGCGCCTAATGCGCCAGCCAAGACGCCCCACCTCGTCGCGGTTTTCGACGAGAGGGTCACCCCCTCCCCCCCCACTATTTTTTCTTCTGGGTCGGCTAAGATATTCATTCTTAGTAGTTTGTGGGTCGCGGATCGGGCGGAATCCGGCCAAAATACTGAGCCCAAAGGACTTGCGGCTAAAATATGCCGGAATAAGGACTTAGCACCGGGCTGCGCGGGCCGCGATCCCCTTTTGGGATCGG
>JABCZC010000179.1 GCA_013289875.1 Acidobacteriota bacterium
CAGATGGGTGGGTCCGACGGTTTGGTCTGGCAGAAGCAAGGGCGCACCGGAGCCGAGATCGGCATCGCTCTGCTCTAGCGAGTTCTCGGTGTCGGGAGTGAACCAACCACCCACTTCCAGGTTCACACCGTTCGGCGTGCTTCCGGAAAACGGATGAAGCCGCAGAACACTGTCGCCATAGTCATCGTCCATGGGCATGCCCGAGCCCTGGTCAAACACGCCGTTTCCGGTGGCGACGTAAATGTCTCCACTGCTGTCCACGGCCGGAGCGCCGCCTGCGCCCCAAATTCCGCTATCGGAGCCGTGAAGCCCATTCGGCGAGGTGTTGAAGACGCTGGGAGGCACCGTGAGATCGGAGGTGCTGTAACCGAATAGCCATCCGTGATAGGGAGTCGCATCCTCGTGCGCGGCGAACGGCACGTAGATAGATTGTCCGGCAAGCGCCAGCCCAGAGCGATTGTGGTGTAACTGCGAAGCGAAACTCAGCATTCCCCCTGAGGATCCATCGCCGGTTCCGGGTACGGTCGCTGCAATGGTTACGGGCGCGTTGAACTTTTCGTTTCCCGTCGTGATGTCGAGAGCATGAAGCCGATGAAAGTAGCTTCCCGATGGGAGCGAGCAGTTGCCCGAATTCGCGCCAGGAATTTCCGATGCGCTGACCATGTAGATCGTATTGCTCGAGGGATCAATCACTGGAGTTCCCGTCACTCCCACCTCGGGATAGACGTCGCCATAGCAATAACCCACGTCTTCCCAGACGACCGGCGTCTCGCCCGCAGTCCCGTGGTGCGCCGAATCGAGCAGTGACGCCTGCCAAAGCTGCACGCAAGGATTGGCGTCAGCGTCGAACGCGAACACGCTGTCATGTTGCGTGGCCACGTAGAGGACATTGTGCACTGCTCCGTTGATTGTCACTCCCGGCACCCAGAGCGGCTGAGTGTAAACCGCGCCATCGACCGGGCACGAGAACACTTTGCCGAATGTGGCACTGGTGATCATCGCGGGCGCAAGTGCATATTCCTGGGTGTTGGCGCCGTCGCGCGACAGATCATTGTGATAGGTGAACACGCCCGGCAAGTCGGTGACGGCGACCGTGGCTGAGGCCGAGGCCGTCGACAGCGCTACGCTGGTCGCGGTGATGGTGTGTGTGCCGCCCGTGGACGGGGGCGTGTAGAGACCGCTGCTGCTGATCGTTCCAACTGTGGCATTGCCCCCGGCGACGCTATCGACGGTCCACGTGACCGTGAGGTCTTTCACGTTGCCGGTCACAGTGGCCGTGAACTGCTGGGTCTGGGGCGTTTGACCGGCGCCGGCCAAGGCCACTTGGGTAGGAGAAAGACCGACCGTGGCGGAGGGCGCGGGCGACCCGCCGCATCCAGCAAGAAACAGGGTTGTCACCACCAACCACAAACCATAAAGCGGCGCGCGTGTCGTCATGTCGAAACTCCTGGCCGGGACGGAATGCAGTTAAAACAGCTCTTGCGCAACGCGAGCCGACTCCGCTACTTCGGCGGCGAAATCAGCTCCGTGTCGATCGTGATGGTAATCTCGTCGCCGATCGCCCCGGGCAAAGAGCTCACCCCGAAATCCTGACGGTTGACTTTGGTCGTCGCCGAGGCGCCCATGCGCTGCCCTTTGCCCATCGGATCTTTGATCGGCGTTGTCGGACCGTCTACGTCGAGCACAACTTCTTTGGTCACGCCATGAATCGTGAGGTCGCCCGTGATCAGCAGCTTCCCGGGGCCAGCGACTTTTGTTTGTTTCGAATGAAAGGTGATGGTCGGATATTTCTGCACATCGAAAAAGCGCGGGCTGCGCAAATCGTTGTCACGCATTTCCACGCGCGTATCCACTGAGTTGGCGTCGATGGTGGCTTCGAGAGATGTTTTCGAGGGGTCGGAAGGATCGTAGGTTGCGGATCCTGAAACTTTCGTGAACGCGCCCCGGACCGTGGATACGCCGAGGTGCCTCACCGCAAACTGTGCGGCGGTGTGATTGGGATCGATCTGCCAGGTTCCTGCTTGCGCTGCGGCCGAGGCTGCCAGCGCGACTGCGGTGATGAGTGTGAGCATAAGGCGAGACATATTTTCGAGTTCTCCTTCGCAATGGTCCGTAACGACGGTCCCGTAATGCTAAATGGATTTCACCGGAATCGCCAACAGGTCCTCGACTAACCCGACTTCTTTTTGCAGGAAGGGCTCGGCATGGGTGACGCCGCCGAGCATGCCGTAGAAGCGGGCCATGGCCTCGACGCGGGCACGAATCTCATCGTGGGCCGGGAACAGATCTTTGCCCGCAGCCTGATCGCTGAATTGCGATTTGTACGCAAGGATGGAAGCGAATTTCCCCTCAAACTGTTCGCCGATGTCAATCACAAACGTGGGACGAATGTCGTAATACAACGTAGCGTAGAGGATTTTGAAAGGACGATGAGGAGAGGAGTTTGACGTCTGAGGCCTGCGGTCTGCCGCTCGTTCGCTGACAGCTGAGAGCTGAGAGCTGAGAGCTTTCTTCGGATCAAGCTTCGCCAGTCCCGCCAGAAAGCAAGCCTCGTATCCCAGCACCGAAGCCGTGTAGTGGTCGGGATGCCGGCCTTTCCAGTAGGGCAGGATGATCACGCGTGGCCGCGTCTCGCGAATCACGCTGGCGACCTTGAGCCGGTTCTCCCAGGTGTTTTCGACGCGCCCGTCAGGAATGTCGAGCGCCCGCCGCCAACTCGCGCCCAGAATTTTCGCCGCGTCGTCGGCCTCGCGCGCGCGATCGTCTGCCGTGCCGCGCGTGCCCATCTCGCCCTGCGTCAGATCGAGAATGCCCGTGCGTTGGCCGCGTTGCGCAGCTTTCAGCAGCGTGCCGCCGCAGGTCTGCTCGACGTCGTCGCGGTGCGCGGCAATGGCCAGAATGTCGAGAGAATCTTGGTTCATCGCGGGGCCACTGGCTCGATAGAGCTGATCGATTTTTCGATCCTGCTCAGAACTTCCGGTGAGTTTGCAGAAAACGCGAAAGCTACTACCTGTCCCTTTAGAACCGTTGTGTAAACGCTAGCATGCTTCACCCTCTGGCCTTCGCGCAGCTCAAACGATGAAATCGTAAAGTGGAAGTCTCCGATTCTTGCATCTTTCGGTTCCTCAACCTCGTTCGCTCCGACTCCGGCCACCCAACGCGAGACCTTGCGAATTGTCGCTTGATCACTCAGGCCGGTCAGGTTCTCGCGCGGGTAGGTTTCAATTCCAATCTTGTGCCAGCCCTGATCGGTATCTTCGGAAGAGGATTGTAGAGAAAGTCGAACCTGCAGCACTTTGGTCGTATGCAAGGCCGCGGCCCGTTCCTGAACGGATCGATTATCCGCAGCGGTGTAATCGTTCAGCGTTCCGGGAGGAGTATAGCGGAAGCCGAGTTCGGGGTACGCGAATGGCACCCCAGTCGTGGGC
>JABCZC010000180.1 GCA_013289875.1 Acidobacteriota bacterium
GAATCGAAGCCAGCGTTGCCGAGGTCGATCCCTTGCCATTTGTGCCGGCCACCAGCACAGAAGGAAACCCGCGCTCCGGATGCCCCAGCCCCTCGGCCAGCACCCGCATTTCACTCAGCTCGAATTTGCGTCGCGGCTCTCCGGGAGCCGCATGCAGCTCGCCTGCCAGCGAAAACAAACCATCGATGGCGGCCGCGTAAGACATGTCTTGATTCTAGAGGACGCAGCTCTTACTGCACCCGCATGAAATCCAGCGCCCGGCTCAGATAGCTTTTCAGATCCTTGCGTCCGACGACGGCGTCGAGAAATCCGTGCGACAACAGAAACTCCGACCGTTGAAAGCCCTCCGGCAGCTTCTGCCGGATCGTCTGCTCGATCACCCTGGGTCCGGCAAAGCCGATCAGCGCGCCCGGCTCTCCCACGTTGAGGTCGCCCAACATGGCGAAGCTGGCCGTCACGCCGCCGGTAGTTGGATCGGTCAAGACAGAAATAAACGGGACCTTTGCCTCATCCAACCTGGCCAGTGCCGTCGAAATCTTGGCCAGCTGCATCAGACTCACGATGCCCTCCATCATGCGCGCCCCGCCCGACGCGGCCACGATAATCAGCGGTTGCCGCGTGTCATGCGCGCGATCCACGGCCCGGGTAATCGTCTCTCCCACCACGGCGCCCATGCTCCCGCCGATAAAGCTGTACTCCATCACGCTCAGCACCACGCGATGTTTCTCCAGAAGTCCCAGCGCATTCACAATGGCGTCGTTCAGGCCGGTATCCGCCTGAGCCTTGGAGAGCCGGCTCTTGTACGGTCTCAGGTCAGTGAAATCCAGAGGGTCGGTCGACTTCAACTCCCGGTCCACCAGCTCATAGCCCGGTGCGAGCAGCATCTCGACGCGCTCTCGAGCCCCCATTCGAAAGTGGTGGCCGCACTTGGGACAGACCATGAGATTCGCTTCGAGATCAGCGCGAAAGATCACCGCCTCGCAGGATTCACACTTGATCCAGAGTCCTTCGGTGCGCACCGTCTTCGCCCCCGTATCCTCTATTTTGTTGTCTTCACGTCGAAACCACGACATCCTGCCCTCTCAATCACTATCTGCGTGCCCCACGCCAGAACCTTTGGACATGGTTTTCAGCACCAACCGCTGACCGGCCCTTCGCTGACCGCTCTCAACCGCCTTAATACTCTATCCCCCGCTGCGCCAGAATCCCCTTCTGATACGCATGCTTGACTTCACGCATTTCCGTTACTGTATCGGCTATTTCCACCAGCGAAGGATGCGCATTCCGCCCGGTAAGTATCACATGCACCATCTCCGGCCGAGCCTTCAGCGTATCCACGACCTTCGCCGGATCGAGCATCCCGTAGCTGATCGCATAGTTGATCTCGTCCAACACCACCATGTCCCACTCGCCCGAAAGAATCGCCTGTCGCGCCTCTCCCCACGCGTTCTCTACCATCTTTATGTCTTCCGGATCGGTCTCCGCTCCGCCAATCTTCACAAAGCCGCGGCCCATCTGCTTCATCACAAAATTGCCGCCAAAGGCCTCGACCGCATCCAGCTCTCCGTAGTGCCACGAGCCCTTGAGAAACTGCAGCATCAGCACTCGCATTCCGTTGCCGACCGCGCGCAGAGCCGTCCCCATCGCTGCCGTGCTCTTGCCCTTGCCTGGCCCTGTATTGATCAGAACCAGTCCCCGCCGCGACTCCGTAGAATCCACTCTTTCTCCCGAATTCCGCCGCAACTCGACGCGACGTCTGCCCGCTACCCGGACTTTAGCCGTCGCTTCCCGACCTGCCCGCTTTTTAGCTGACCGGCGCTCAGCCGCCCCTGTGGTACGGATGCCCAGCAAGGATTGTAAATGCCCGGTAGACCTGCTCGCTCAGCACCACCCGGGCCAACTCGTGCGCCAGCGTCATTGGTCCGAGAGACAGAAGCAGTCCCGCCCGGGCCCGCTCGTCGTCTGACCAGCCATCCGCCGGACCGATTGCGAAGACCAGCCGCTGTTGCCCCTCATCGCGTTGCCGCCTCAGCCACCGAGCCAGCTCTTCCGAAGAGAACGGCTTCCCCAGCGTATCAAGGAGCACCAGCACCGACCCCATTCGCGATCTATGCTTCTCAACCGACTCGAAAAACGCCTCGCTTGTCTTGAAGATCACCGCTTCCGTCGGCGCATACGCCGCCATTCGGCTCACATACTCCGCCACCAGGGCGTCGAAATGCTCACTTCGTGTCCTCCCCGCGATCGAAGCAATCGTAACTTTCATTGAGCTAGTCTACGCAAACCACTCCCGCTGGAAAGGCTTCGTAATCCACCTTGAAGGCCAGCTCTCCGCCCAGTTCCTTGGCGGACATTGCGAAGTTTTTTCCCAACGCAGAAAGATACGCTTCCGCGCCTAGGTCATTTCGCAAATTCTCTGTGGAAGGAGCAGATTCTAACGTCCGCCCGAAACCTGAGCAGGGTGCGTGAGATCGTCGGCGGAGAGTTCCGGTCTGCGAATGCCGTGGTTCTCGTGGTCGCCGCTTTGCATCTCGATATGAATCCATTCGTGGATCGTAATGCGGGAGATCGCCTGGGCCATGGCATTCCTCCGCTGTTCATCATTCATACCCAGCGTCTTAGGATTCAGGACTTGCGCAAGCCGCGCGCAGTCCACAAAAACGAAGGGTTGAACCTCTCCGGAAACACGCAATACCCAGCCAAGAGGCCCGCGCCGGATGGGGCGGTATGCCTGCTGAACCACATCGCAGCGCCCGATCAGGCGCACCTCGATGATCTGCGCAAAGTCCTCACCGGGCGTCAGGCTGCTGGCCTTTATCGGTTGCGCATCCATGGGCAGAGGGTACTCGCCCTCCTCTCGCGCGACCTCGCGTGGAAATGCGTCGAACAGCGCGGGCCAGATGGTGTCTTGAACATCTCGATCCGCGTAAAAGACGATGGCTGTGCTCGCGTTGGACTGAGTAGGAATCTGCCCCGCCGCCGACCGGGGAAGCAAGAGAACCAGGAGCGGGAACAGAAGGCAACCGAGCGTTCGAAGATCGAACCGTTGCAGCTTCACATGCAAATTCTTAGCTAGCGCGCAGAAGTCTGTCCAATGAATTTTTTATACGCCAAATAAATTTCTTTGATGATAACAAAGTCGTCTGAAAACGGCCGGTATTGGGCACGGCCATATGTTCCTCTCTGAGGGGTCAGGAGGAATAAAAAACGGCAGGCGGAAATGTCTCCGCCCGCCGCAATTTTCGGTACGGCGTCTATTTCGCCGGTTCTACCGCGCCGGGGAAGACTCCCGGTAGCGGCTTCTGCTGCTG
>JABCZC010000181.1 GCA_013289875.1 Acidobacteriota bacterium
TACCCGCCCCCAGACGCTGAGAAGATTGGTGGACCTGGCAAGATTCGAACTTGCATCTGCGAGCGTCGATCGAGATCGACGCTCGCCGTGTTCCTTACACCACAGGCCCGTCATCGTAGCCTCGGGGCTAAAGCCCGTGAATTTGTTGACGCCTTAGCGCGGCGCTAAAGCGCCGCTCTTCCACCTTGCGCAATCGGCGTGCTGCTAGTCGACGTGCTCTCCCTCGGCGAATCCGGGTTCGGTGTGCGGGAGGATGTCGCGGTCGCGTGCGATCCAGACGTAGAGCGTGGGGAGAAGGAAGACGCTCATGACGAGGGCGGCCATTAATCCGCCAACGATGACGATGGCGAAGGGACGTTGTGAGTCGGAGCCGATGGCGTGCGACATAGCTGCGGGCAGTAGGCCCAGAGTCGCGACCAGCATGGTCATCATGATGGGGCGGAGGCGCAAGACGGCTCCTTCGATGGCCGCATCTTCGATGGTGTAGCGGCGCGCGCGCAGCTGGTTGATGTATTCGAGCATGATGACGCCGGTTTGCACCGATACGCCGAATAGAGCCAGGAATCCGACGCCGGAGGAGACGCTGAAGTTCGTGCCTGTGAACAGCAGGGCGAGCAGGCCGCCGACGGGAGCGAGGGCGACATTGGCCATGATCAGCATGGTCCATTTGAACGACTTGAACATGGTGTAGAGAATAATGAAGATGATGAGGATGGTGATGGGCAGCACGATCAGGAGTCGCGCGTTGGCGCGCTTTTGGCTGGCGTATTCACCTTCCCATTTGAGGTGATAGCCGGTGGGAAGTTTCACCTGGGCGGTGACTTTCTGGATGGCCTCTTCGACGGCGCTGCCGAGATCGCGGCCGCGGACGCTGTACTTGATGGCAATGTAACGCTGGTTGCCTTCGCGATAGACTTCGGAGGCGCCATCGGCCACGTGAATATTGCAAAGCTGCGCCAGCGAGACTCGCTCGCCGGAGGGCGACAGCAGGCGGATCTTCTCGATCGATTCCTGGGTGTCGCGGTATTGCGGGAGGTAGCGCATGACAAGGTCGTAGTGGGCCTCGCCTTGCAAAACCTGAGTGAGAGGGTTGCCGCCGACGGCGGTTTGGATGGCGTCCTGCACATCGGCGACGTTGATCTGGTGGCGAGCGGCGGCATCGCGGTCCACGGCCACGTTGAGGTTGGGCTGGCCGAGGACGCGAAACACTCCCAGATCTTCGATGCCGGGAACTTTGCGCATCACCCCGACGATCTCGTCAGCCTTATCCTCGAGGGTTTTCAGGTCGTCGCCGTACACCTTGGTGGCGAGCTCGCCTTTGACGCCGCTGACCGCTTCTTCCATGTTGTCTTCAATGGGCTGAGAGAAGCCCCAGAGGACTCCGGGAATCTTGTCGAGCTCGCGCTGCATAGCAGCGATGAGTTCGTCTTTGTCCTCGTGGAAGACCGGACGCCACTCCTCCCTGGGTTTCAGGTCGACGAAGAACTCGGTATTGAAGAAGCCGGTGTTATCGGTTCCGTCGTCGGGACGGCCGACCTGGCTAGTGCATTGCGGAACTTCAGGAAACGAGCAAAGCACGACGCGGGCCTGGTTGGCGACGCGGATACCTTCGTCGGGTCCGGTGCTGGGGGCGAGGGTGCCGCGAACCCAGAGTGCGCCTTCATCGAGATGAGGAAGGAATTCGGAGCCGATCGCGCCGCCGAAAGCCAGATAGATTCCTACCGCTAGCATCAGAACACATGTGCCAACCGTGACGACGCGGTGGTGAATCGCCCAGACGAGCGCATTGCGATATTGCTTGCTGACGAAGGTGATGACCGGGTTGTCCCATTCTTTTGCGCCCTTGGCGAAGGCGAAACTGGCCATGACAGGGGCGACGAGGATGGAAAAGAGCAGCGCGCCTAAGAGCGCGAAGACCACTGTCCAGGCCATGGGATGGAAGAGCCGGCCCTCCACCCGTTGCAGCGTAAAGATCGGCAAGAAGGCAGTAATTGTGATGATGATGGCGTAGAAGACGGGGCGCTGCACTTCGTGCGAGGCGAAACTGATTCGTTCGGTAGAGGTCTCGGTGCCGTCGTGGTGACTTAAATGGCGGACGATGTTTTCGATCAGCACAATGGCGCCTTCGACGACCACGCCGAAGTCGAGTGCGCCCAGGGAAAGCAGGTTGGCGGGAATCCGCATCAGGTCAAGACAGGTGGCGGCAAAAAGCAAAGCAAACGGAATGGTTAAGGCAACGATGATCGCTCCCCGGACATTGCCCAGAAACAGAAGCAGGATGAGCGATACCAGCACCATGCCTTCGGTGAGGTTGTGAAGCACGGTGTGCGTGGTGAAGTGAACCAGAGTACTGCGATCGATTAAAGGAACGATCTTTACTCCAGGGGGAAGGAGGTGATCGTTCATCTCGTCGATCTTCTCGTGAAGCGCTTTCAGGGCGGGGTCGGCGTTGGCGCCTTTGCGCAAGAGGACGATGCCCGACACCACGTCGTCGTTGTCTATGATCTTGCCGTTTTCGTGGTGAATGGCGCGGGCGTACTGGCCAAGCCTGATCTTCGGGCCTTGCGAGACTACCGCAATGTCCTGGACGCGGACTGGGGTGCCGTTCCTGGTGAGAATGACGGTTCGCTCAATATCGTGAACGTGATCGACCAGTCCGACTTCGCGAACGTTGATCTGCTGCAGGCCGGCCTGGATGAAGCTGCCGCCGGCATTGGTGTTGTTGTTGACCAGTTGCTGCTCGACCTGTGACAGACTCAGACCGTAGGAGATCAGCTTGTTGGGATCGAGGCGCACCTGGTATTCGCGGGTGGGCCCGCCGAAGCTGGCGACGTCGACGATGTTCGGGACAGACTTGAGATTTTTTTCGACGACCCAGTCTTCCAGGGACTTGAGCTCCATGGCGTCATACTGGGGATTGGTGCTGTGCAGGGTGAAGAAATAAATCTGGCCAACCGGGCTCCAGTCAGTGCCCATCTGGGGCGAAACGCCCGTTGGCAGAGTGACCTGTTCCAGACGCTCGAGGACGCGCTCGCGGTTCCAGGCGTTATCGGTGCCGTCTTCAAAGATGAGCTTCAGGTCGGACAGGCCGAACAGCGAAAAGGACCGCAAGTGGACGATGCCGGGGATGCCATTCACAGAGGTCTCAAGCGGAATCGTGACCTGCTGTTCGATCTGCTCGGCGGAAATTCCTGGCCACTGGGTGATGATTTCGACGTAGTTGTCGGCGACGTCGGGGTAGGCTTCGA
>JABCZC010000182.1 GCA_013289875.1 Acidobacteriota bacterium
TCCCCGACTCCGACGAGAAGACGGCAATCGACCTCAATCGCACTGGGGTGCCGCTGATCGAGATTGTCAGCGAGCCCGAGATTGCCACTCCTGATGAGGCTTACGAATACCTGACACGCCTGAAGGAAATCATCCTTTACACTGGGGTCAGCGACTGCAACATGGAGGAGGGTTCTCTGCGCTGCGATGCCAACGTCAGCGTGCGGCCGCGGGGGCAGAAAGCGTTGGGGACCAAGGCTGAAATCAAGAATGTGAATTCGTTTCGCTTCATCCGCGAGGCGCTGGTCTACGAGATTGCGCGCCAGGTGGAGGTGATCGAATCGGGCGGAAAGATCGTGCAGGAAACCCGGCTCTACAATTCGCACGAAGGCAAGACTTACAGCATGCGGTCGAAAGAGCAGGCGCACGACTACCGCTACTTTCCCGAGCCTGACTTGCTGCCGCTGGTCGTGGACGAGAAGTGGAAGGCGGAGATCGCGAAGACTTTGCCGGAGCTGGCGGAAGCGCGGCGGGCGCGGCTGGTGAAGGAATATGGCATCACGGAATACGACGCGCAAGTGCTGACGGTCTCAAAGTCGCTGGCCGATCAGTTTGAGGCCGCGGCGAAGGCGGCGAAGAATCCTAAACGGGTGGCGAACCTGGTGCAGAGCGAACTGATGGGACGTCTTAAGGCTAGAGGGATCGATATCGAGCAGTCTCCAATTTCGATGAAAGGAGTGGCTTCGTCCGCCGATCTGGTGGAGAGCGGCGCCATTTCCGGCAAGATGCTTAAGGATCTTTACGACCTGTGCTTCGACCGCGGCAAGGATTTCCCGCAGGTCTACGACGAAGAAGGGCGGCCGCAGCAGTCGTCGGACACATCCGCGCTGGAGAAGATTATCGACGAAATTCTTGTTGCGAATCCCAAGCCGCTGGAACAATACCGGGCTGGCAAGAAGACCATGATCGGATTCTTTGTCGGGCAGGTGATGAAGGCCTCCAAGGGCCAGGCTAACCCGCAGTTGGTAAATGAGTTGCTGGTTAAGAAGCTCGATCAGGTTTGAAGATTCAGTTTCGTCATGTGACCGAAGTACCATCCCGCCTTGTGACTTCTGCCATCTGCTTCCTGGTTGCTGTTCGCCGTACGATGAGGCTGGGCCTGTCTGTGCTGGGCTGACCGTTCGAGAGTGTTCATGAAACTCAAGCTTGACCGCATTATCAGCATTGCTACGCTTTTTGCCGCGCTCCTTGCGATTGTTCTGGTGTTGAAGAGGCCGACGCCGGTGGTGCAGGTGCAGGTTCCGGCGGCGGCTGCGGATCATGCTCAACCTTCCGCGCCGCAGACTGGGCAGCTCGAACCGGCTGCGCAGCAGGGATTGCCGGCCTCCAGCGGAAACTATGCTCCGCCGCCGCAGCAGAATCAGACGCCCACACAGAATCAGCAGCCCGTTGCTTCCAGTTCTCAGCCGAAAGCCGGCGCTCACTCGAGCACTGATGGGATTAGCGCCTTGCTGGCGCAGGCCGCCGGCGCTGCCGGAGGCGGGGGGCTCTCGCCGGACGTAGATCCGGAGGCAGATGTCGGGGGCAGTGGAGAGCCGAATATTAAAGATCAGCAGGTGACGTACGAAGGCGACGTCGTGCATGGACGGTTTCTCACCGAAATCGGAGGGAAAGACGTCTGGGTGACCATCTCCGGCCATATGGGTTCGAAAGATGGATACGCTACATTCGATCCGACTGAATTTAAGGTGGGCGATGTCAGCGTTCCGATTTCGCTGGTGAATCCAGCATTGCAGAGAAAGCTCGCGGAGCAGCACGACAAGCTGAAACTTCCGAACTAACTTTCGGACTAGGTGGACGCCGGCAAGGCATTCCTCGCAGCCACCTTGGCGTACCATTTTCCCGACTCTTTGAGGGTGCGCTGCTGCGTTTTGAAGTCTACGTAGGTCAGACCGAAACGCTGGCTGAACCCCTCCGCCCATTCAAAGTTATCCAGCAGACTCCACGCATGATAGCCGCGGATGTCGGCACCGTCGGTGATGGCTCGAGCCAGCGCTTGCAGATATTGCCGGTGATATTCGATGCGGCGAGCATCGCGAATTACGCCGTTCGCATCGGGGCCGTCGTTGTAGGAGCAGCCGCTCTCGGTGATCTCGATCTGCGGCCGGTTGAAGTCGCGGGTAATGCGCGTGACTACGTCGTAGAGCACTGAAGGCCAAACCTCCCATCCACGGTCGGTTTTCGGACCTTGCTGGCCTCCTTCCATTTTTACAGGGAACAGCCATTGCTGGGGGTTTGTCAGCCGCTCCATGGCGCTGGGGGCAGAGGCGATTGTGCGGTAATAAAGATTGATGCCGATGAAATCGAGTGGCGCCCGCATCATGTCGAAGTCGGCCGACTTGATCCCGATTGCGGTTTCGGGGAAAAACGCCAGCGCCTCGGGATAGCGTCCCTTGAGTGCGGGTTCGAGGAACCAGAGGTTGGAGATGGCGTCGGCACGCTCAGCGGCACGGCGGTCGTCTTCGGTGTCGGTTGCCGGTTCGCAGGCGGACATGAGGAGCGCGGTTCCCACTCGTGCCGAGGGACGGGTTGCCTTCAACGCACGAAAGCCCGCGCCCTGCGCCAGATTTACGGTATGACATGCGCGCAGGAAGTCGAAGATGCTTTTACATCCGGGAGCGTGCGTGCCGTCGAGATAACCCTCATAGGTGAAGGTCAAGGGTTCGTTGAAGAGCAGCCAATCGGAGACGCGGTCGCCCAAGGCGCGCGCCGCCAGTTCGACGTAATCGGCAAAGCGAGACGCGGTATCGCGATTGGGCCAGCCTCCGGCGTCTTGCAACACTTGCGGCAGATCCCAATGGTAAAGCGTGATGAAGGGGCGGATTCGAGCTTCCAGCAAAGCGTCGATGAGGCGGCTGTAGTGATCGACGGCTTTGGAATTCGCCGGTCCTGAACCGGCGGGTTGAAGGCGCGGCCAGGAAATCGAAAAGCGATAGCTGTTCAAGTTCATTGCGCGCATGAGTGCGAGGTCTTCGCTAAGGCGATGATAGGAATCGCAGGCTGTGTCGCCGGTGTCGCCATTCCTGATCTTGCCGGGAGTATGGGCGAAGCGGTCCCAGATGGATTCGCCCTTGCCGTCTTCGTTCCACGCACCTTCGATCTGATAGGCGGCGGTGGTGGCGCCCCAGAAGAAACCCTTCGGGAAGGGGATCTCG
>JABCZC010000183.1 GCA_013289875.1 Acidobacteriota bacterium
CTGCCCTCGCGGCAAACATCAAGATCGTTCCTCACTACGAGCAGCCCGTCCTGTTCGAAGGGGCCGTCTATCCCGGTATCTGGCAGGAGTGCGGTCCGCATGAAGGCCTGGTCTATGGCACTCTCGCACCCTACATCACGACCGAAGAGAGTACACACAGTCCTCTCGAGATCGCGCGTAACAATCACATGGCGTTCTTCGCACTTCAGCGGCCCGTCGGTCACGAATCAGCGGGTCAGATTCCTTCATCGATCAAGATGTCCGAGGTCGGATATGGACAGATCCAGATGGTCGTGCCCATCGCCGCGACCGCCTGGGAACTCTCCCAAATCACCGGCGACGACGAACTTCTCGTGACCGCCTACACCGCCTGCAGCCGCTGGGACGCCTGGCTCCGCCAGTACCGCGACACCCGCAAGACAGGCCTGGTCGAAGGTTTCTGCACCTACGACACCGGCCACGACAATAGCCCCCGCTGGGCGGGCATCCCTAACCGATGCCCCGACGCGGACGCGCGCAAGTGCCCGCCAATCCCCACCATGCCCCGACTCTGCCCCGACCTCTCCGCGACCGTCTTTGGCGCGCGTATGGCACTGGCCCAGATGGCCAACGCGCTCGGCAAAGGCGATGAGGCCACCCGCTGGCACGACGACGCAGAGACGATCCGTCAGCTCATTATCGACAAGCTCTATGACCCCAAGGACGCCGCCTTCTACGATCTCGACGCGCAGAACAACTTTGTCCGCGTGCGCTCCGACCTAATCAGTCGTGTGCTCGGAGAGCACGTCCTAAAGCGTTACGATGCCAGAGACAAAGCCATCTTCGAAGCTGTCTGGACACGCCAGATTCACAACCCCAAGGCCTTCTGGGCACCCTACCCTCTGACATCGATCGCGATGGACGACCCCACTTTCGTCCGCCCCATCCCACGCAATAGTTGGGGCGGAGCCACCCAGGCACTTACGGCATTGCGTACGCCGCGCTGGATGCCCTACTACGGCAAGCAAGCCGAGATGAATCACATGATGCAGCAATGGTGCGAAGCCATAAGCCGCCACACCGAGTTCCGCCAGCAGATGGATCCGCTCACCGGAGCCTTCACCCAAGCCGACCCGAGCGGCTACTCGCCAGCTGCGCTGGTCTTCCTCGAATTCGCCCGGCAACTCAGCAAATCTGCGCCGTCGGTCGCTCCAACGAAGCCCCTCTCCACTGCTCAGCAGTTCTGATACTTCCAATTCCGCTGCTTGCCCTCAGCAATCCACTCCACCGACTGCGCCACGCGCTTCTGCTTTGTCTCCGGTCGCTTTGCCTCCACGATCCAATCGACGTACTCCCGTTGACAGGAAGCTGAGAGGCCCGCAAACATTTTCGCCGCGACCTTGTTTTTCTTGAGCGCAGCGGACAACTCTACCGGAACCTCCGGAGCGGGCTTTGGCGGCTTCTTGATTCGTGCGATCGACTTTGTCCGCTGTCCACTCGCGACCAATCCAGCCGCCTGCCGGTAATAATTCAGCAGTTTTTTGTCTGAAGGCAGGTCTTTCAGGCTCGTCACTTTGCCCAGCGACCCCATTCCGTTCTCAGAAAGGAGCCCATCTTCGCTCAGAATCGCGTGCATCTCAGGGCCCCAGAAACCAACAGCGCAATGCTGCTTAAATGCAGCCATGTGCCCAAGAACCACGCCGCCGAGCTCGAAGAACGGCATGCTCCATTTGATCGTCTCTTCAACATCAGGGCACGCCTTGTGGGCAAGCTCACGAATATGCGACAGAATCGGTTGCGCGAAAGGCTGCGACTTCGCAATATAGGCGTCAACCTTCGGATTGAATTCCTGATTTTTCACGACAGCAGTCTACACCAGTCCTAAGCGGTGTCGCCTGGCTTAGTCTTCGGCACAATGGGCGCGGGCTTGATCGGATAAGGCGGTCCCTTCTCAAAGACCTTCTGCATCTCCGAGTCGTATCCGTAAATATCGTCAAAGAAGTTAACCTGCCCATCCTCCGCGACGATCGCCGTCAGGTAAAAAATCACAATCGGCAATGGGGTCTTCAGGCTTACCGTCTTGTTGTCCGGCCCGCTGTTCATCGCCTCCTGCACCTTGTCAAGATCCCAGTCGCCGCCTTGGCCCTCGAGCACCCACACGGCAAGATCGACCGGCTTCTGCACGCGAATGCAACCATGGCTGAAGTCTCGACGCGTCCGCTCGAAGAGAGAAACCGCCGGGGTTGAGTGCAGATAAATATCGTACTGATTGGGAAACATAAATTTCACAAGCCCCAGCGAGTTCTTCGGCCCCGGCTTCTCGCGCACCATTACCTCACCCTGCGAGACCTCCTTTGCCGTATAGTCGGCCAGCACCACACCCTTGTTGTTCGTCACTTCAAAATTTTTGCTCGCCAGATATCCATGATTCGTCGCGATATGGGGGACCAGCTCCTTGCGCGCGATATCGACCGGAACGTTCCAGTACGGACGGAAGACCAGATACTTCATCATGTGCGTAAACACTGGCGTCTCATGTTGTCCCATCACCTGGCCGACGACAACCCGCATGGTGAAATCTAGCTTGTGATCGGGATCGTAGCCACGCAGCACAAACTCCGGCAAGTTCACCATCAGCCGCGCATGAAGATATGGCTCGGGCAGCCAGCGCCAGCGTTCGAGCGAGTCCTGCAGCTCGGCCACACGGTCCGTCATCGGAACATTCAGCGATTTGATTGTCTGCGCCGTCAGCTTGCCATCTTCGGTAATTCCGTGGCGATGCTGATAACTCTTCACTGCCGCGGACAAGGTCGCGTTGAAGACCGTGCTCGTTGCCGAGCCAGAGGTGGCGTCATCTACAGCA
>JABCZC010000184.1 GCA_013289875.1 Acidobacteriota bacterium
CAAGTTGCGGAACATGGTCGCGAGTAAACTGGTGATGGACTGGTCGCCGGAGCAGATTTCCGGATGGCTCAAGACGCAGTATCCCGATGACGAGAGCATGCGCGTGTCCCACGAGACCATTTACCGCAGCCTGTTCATCCAGGCGCGGGGCGTGCTGAAACAAGAGCTGATGGAGCACCTGCGGAGCAAGCGGCGCATGCGCCGCTCACTCCATGCAACGGTCAGCGGACAGTCCCGCGGCCAGATCGTCGATGCCGTCTCGATCCGTGAAAGGCCGGCGGAAGTGGAAGACCGAGCGGTTCCTGGGCATTGGGAAGGTGATCTGCTGAGCGGCGCAAAGAACAGTTACATCGCGACTTTAGTGGAGCGTCATTCACGCTTTGCCATGCTGGTCAAGGTGCCGGGCAAAGACACCGAAGCGGTCGTTCAAGCCTTGAGCCGGCATGTTCGTAAACTCCCGGCGACCCTGCGGCGTTCGCTGACGTGGGATCGCGGGTTAGAGATGGCCAGGCACAAGGAGTTTACAGTGGCCACCAAGGTGAAAGTGTACTTCTGCGATCCGCAGAGTCCCTGGCAGCGCGGCACCAATGAAAATACCAATCTACTATTGCGACAATACTTCCCCCGAGGAACCGACCTTGCCCCTATCTCGCAAGCGCAGCTCGACCAGGTCGCGCTGCGCTTGAATCAACGTCCCAGAAAAACCTTGGGTTTCCAAACTCCTGCAGCTAGACTCCAAGCAAGTGTTGCGTCGACCGTCTGAGCCGGCAGGCGATTTCGGTAACTATGACCCTGGGCGGGTTCAGATTGACCCAATGCATGCGCAGAAGCGTCGCCAGCCGTGTAACGCGCGTGGTATGCTCAGCCCAACGAGCATTCATGCGAGCCAGCGCGACCAATTCGCATCACGATTCCAGCCGTAAGCGCTGGAACCGGGCATTCGCACGTGCCCTCGCCCCTCGCCAGCATCTCCGCGTGTTGCCCACCCGCACGCGACCTAGTCTCTTCGGCAGCGATTAGTCACCGCTGCCCGCAGCGGGACTGCGCGTCCAGCGAAGACTGCGCGTCCAGCGATAAGCGCCTTCGGCGCCAGCGAAAAGAAGAAGACTCTCTCACAGCCCCCGTCCTAACCACGACGAACACTTAGGCCCCAACCGCCGGCCCTCAAGGAGAGAATGATGACGACGAAATCTGAACTGTACACGCAGCATGGACCGAAACTGGTGACCACGCTGCCAGGGCCCAATGCGAGCCGTGTTGTCGCGGACGACGACCGCCTGATCTCGCCCAGCTACACGCGGTCGTATCCCATGGTGGCGAAGCGCGGACGCGGCGTGCGCGTGGAAGACGTGGACGGGAATGAATTCCTTGATTTTGCAGCGGGGATCGCCGTCACCTCGACCGGACATTGCCACCCCGAGGTGGTGAAGGCGATCCAGGATCAGGCCGCCGAGCTGATTCACATTTCGGGCACCGACTTCTATTACGAGTCGCTGGTAACCATGGCTGAGCGGCTTTCGGCTATCGCTCCGATGCCCGGACCACATCGTTTTTATTACGGAAACTCCGGGGCCGAGGCCGTTGAGTGCGCTCTCAAGATCGCCCGCTATCACACCGGACGCCAGAACGTTATCGCGTTCTTCGGAGCCTTCCATGGACGCACCATGGGTGCGCTCTCGCTGACTGCCTCAAAGCCGCAGCAACGTCGCCGCTTTGCGCCGCTCATGCCGGGAGTAACCCACGTCCGCTATCCCTATGCCTATCGGGGTTGTAGCGGGGGACCGCAGGAAGAAGAAGCCTTCGCCCTGAGCTGCGCGCGCTACATCGAAGAGAAGCTCTTCAAGACGACCCTGCCCCCCGAAGAGGTCGCGGCCATCTTTGTCGAACCGATCCAGGGTGAAGGCGGCTACGTCGTCGCTCCGGCGATCTTCATGCAGGAGCTGCGGCGAATCTGCGACAAGTATGGCATCCTGCTGGTCGCCGATGAAGTGCAGTCGGGCGCGGGCCGCACAGGCAAGTGGTGGGCAATCGAGCATACCGGCGTCGAGCCAGACATCGTCTGTATTGCCAAAGGCATTGCTTCGGGCATGCCGCTGGGCATTTGCATGACGCGGGCCGAGATCATGGACTGGAAGCCGGGCTCGCACGCGTCCACCTTTGGCGGGAACCCAGTTTGTATTGCCGCGGCGCTGGCCACCATGGACATCCTGCAGCGTGAAGGTATCGCAAACGCTGCAAAGATCGGCGAGCTGATGTTCGAACGCCTGCGGAGCTGGACACAGCGCTTCGGTATCGTTGGCGAGGTACGCGGGCGCGGCCTGATGATAGGGATTGAGATCGTCAAGGATCAGCAGTCCCGCGAGCCGGCCGGCGCCTGGCGCGACCGCATCGTCGATCTTGCTTTCGAACGTGGCTTGCTCATCCTCGGCTGCGGCGAAACTGCGATCCGCCTGGCTCCGCCGCTGGTCGTCAACGAACATGAGGCGAGCATAGCGCTCGATATCCTGGAAGAAGCGATTGCCCAGGTCGAGGAAGAGCAGGCACAGAGCCAAAACCAGCGGAATGCGCTGGCCGGATCTGCCGTCTAAAGCATTTCCAGGATTGCTGTGCCCTGAACGGTT